>JAESTV010000320.1 GCA_016763475.1 Roseicyclus sp. | reverse complement strand
TCCATCATCGAGGTCACCTGGGATGGTCCCGGCAACCCCAATGACATTATCAGCATTGGCCATGTCGGCGAAGGCTTCACACGATATGTGAGCCCGGTGACTATCGGCACCGCACAAAACCCGGCCCGTGTGTTGATGCCATCTGAGGCCGGCCCGTTTGAGATACGCTATTCCGATGTGGAAAGCCGCACGGTGATTGCCCGCACCCTGATCACCTCCACTCAGGTGACGGCCACTGTCACCGGCCCCGCCGAGGTCCCCGTGGGCAGCGAATTTGAAGTGTCGTGGACTGGCCCTGATTATCCAAACGATCTGATTGTGATGGCTGCACCTGATGCTTCCACCAACAGCTATACACCGACCCTTGCCACCACAGGCACCGGCCCGATCCTGACATTAACCGCCCCGACCGAGCCGGGAGTTTATGAACTGCGCTACCGGATGAACCAGAACGGCGTGATCCTTACGCGCACCGCGATCACCGTTGTGGAAGAAACCGCCACCATCACCGCTCCTGCAAGCGCGGTTGCTGGCTCCACCATCGAGCTTAGCTGGACCGGCCCTGACAATGATGGCGATTTCATTGGGGTGACGGCTGTGGACCGCGACGAGTACAACCGGTTTGAGAATATGACCCGCACCAACGAAGGTTCGCCGCTTGATCTGCTGATGCCTACGGTCCCCGGCGCTTATGTGCTGGAATACGTTCTCGCCGAAGACCGCGCCCGCGTCATAGCCGTGCCAATCACCGTGACACCAGCAGAGGCCACGATCACTGCCCCTGCAAGCGCGGTTGCTGGCTCCACCATCGAGTTGGGCTGGACGGGTCCCGGTTACAACGATGACTTCATCGGTGTCACAGCCGTGGGAGACGACGGCTACAACCGTTTCGCGCACATGACCCGCACCAACGAAGGGTCGCCACTTGATCTGCTGATGCCAGCCGAGCCGGGTGACTACATCATCGAATATGTCATCGGACAGGACCGTCCGATGCTGGCTTCTGTCCCGATTACGGTGACAGAGGCGAGTGCCACACTGACCGCACCTGCCTCAGCCATCGCTGGTTCAAGTGTCGAGATCGGTTGGACCGGGCCGGGTTATGGCAATGATTTCATTGCGATTACCCGTGTTGGTGATGAAGGCTACCACCGCTTTGACCAAAGCACACGCACCAACGAAGGATCACCTTTGGATCTACGGATGCCTGCAGAGCCGGGTGAATATGTGCTGGAGTATGTGCTTGGACAGGACCGCTCTGCCCTGACCACAACACCAATCACCATCGTTGATGTTGCCGCCACAATCACCGCACCTGCGTCCGCCATTGCAGGGTCCACCATCGAGCTGGGTTGGACTGGTCCCGGCTATTCAAGCGATTTCATCGCGATAACCGCCATTGGTGCGGAAGGCTATCACCGCTTCGCCAACTCAACCCGCACCAACGAAGGCTCTCCGTTGGATCTGTTGATGCCCACAGAACCCGGCGCCTATATTCTGGAATATGTGTTGGGTCAGGACCGCTCGGCGCTGACCACAGTGCCGATCACGGTGACCGAAGCCGCAGCCACAATCACCGCACCTGCAACTGCAATAGCAGGCGCGTCAGTAGAGATTGCCTGGACCGGCCCCGATTATCAGCGTGATTTCATTGGGTTAACTCCCGCAGGGGAAGACGGCTATCATCGCTTTGACAGCCAGGTGCGCACCAGCGACGGCTCTCCGATGACAATGGTGATGCCGTCCACACCGGGTGACTACATCATCGAATATGTGCTGGGTCAGGACCGCTCGACGCTGACCAGCGTGCCGATATCAATCGATATCTCAGACGCCTCGATCACCGCGCCAACGACGGCTATGGGCGGTTCCACCATCGAGTTAGCGTGGACCGGCCCCAATAGCCCCAGAGACTACATCGGCATTGGACGTGTTGGCGCAACTGGTTCATCCGCTTGGGAAAATTTCGTCTACACCAGCGACGGATCCACCATTCGGCTTCTGGTGCCCGTTGAACCCGGAGCCTACGAGATCAGCTATTTCCTTGGCGCAGATCGGGAGACTTTGGTGACGGTGCCACTGACTGTATCGGAGGTGATGGTCACAATAACCGCACCTGCCAGCGCGCCTGCAGGATCAACACTTGAGGTCGGTTTCACCGGGCCAAATTATGACGGTGACTACATTGGTATAGGTCGAGTTGGCGCAAATGGATCGTCTGCTTGGGAAAACTTCTACTACACCCCCGACGGATCACCTGCGCAATTGCAGGTTCCGGGTACGCCGGGGGCCTATGAAATCAGTTATTTTGCGGGGCAAAACCGCTCAACCCTCAGCACCGTTGCGATTGAAGTGACGGCGGTGGAAGCCACTTTGACCGCGCCGGCGGTGGTCGTGGCAGGCGCCAGCGTAGAGTTCGGGTGGACTGGGCCGGGCTATGACGGAGACTACATCGCCATCGGTCGCGTGGGCGCGACAGGAAGTTCTCAGTGGCAGGCGTTCGCGTATACCAGTGACGGGAATCCGGCGCGCATGACTGTGCCCACCGAGCCGGGCGAATACCTGCTGCGCTACTACTTGGGCGAAGACCGCATTGTGATCGGCGAGGTGCCGGTTACGGTTCGGTAGAGGCTGCCAATTGGGACCGGATGGTCCCGTTTGGAAGCGTCGCGGTTGAGAGATGTTGCCACTTGGATGAAAGAAAACGGGCGGCCCTTTTGGGACCGCCCGGCTTTGTGCTGTGGGTCAGTTCAGATGTGGATGGCGCGGTCGTAGGCATCAAGGACACTTTCATGCATCATCTCGGATAAGGTCGGGTGCGGGAACACCGTCTCCATTAAATCCTGTTCCGTGGTCTCCAGTTTTTGGCCGACGATATAGCCTTGGATCAGCTCGGTCACCTCCACGCCAATCATATGGGCGCCAAGCAACTCACCGGTCTTTTCGTCGAAGATTGTCTTCACCATGCCCTCAGCTTCCCCCAAGGCAATCGCCTTGCCGTTGCCGATGAACGGGAAGCGACCGACCTTGACCTTATAGCCGCGCTCTTTCGCCTTCGCTTCGGTCAGGCCAACGGACGCAACCTGCGGGTGGCAATAGGTGCAACCAGCGATGGACTCAGGTTTGATTGGATGCACGTTTTTCTTGCCGGAGATCAATTCGGCCACCATGACCCCTTCGTGAGAGGCCTTGTGGGCCAGCCACGGCGCGCCCGCGACATCGCCGATGGCATAAAGGCCCTCCACACCGGTGCGGCAATATTCGTCCGTCACTATATGGGTGCGGTCAATTTTCACCCCAAGCGCTTCCAGCCCGAGGTTTTCGACATTGCCGACGATCCCCACAGCCGAGATGACGGTATCGAAGTCCTGGGTCGTGACCTTGCCGTCGATCTCGATATGGGCGGTGACTTTGTCCGCGCTACGGTCCAGCTTCTTGACCATCGCCTTTTGCAGGATCTTCATCCCCTGCTTCTCAAAGCTCTTCTGGGCGAAGGCCGAGATTTCGGCGTCTTCAACCGGCAGCACGCGGTCCATAACTTCAACAACCGTCGTGTCAGCGCCAAGGGTATTGTAGAAGCTGGCAAATTCGATGCCGATGGCGCCAGAGCCGATCACCAGCAGTTTCTTGGGCATATGCGGCGGCGTCAGGGCGGCTTTGTAGGTCCACACCCGTTTACCATCAGCCTCCAGCCCCGGAAGCTCACGGGCCCGCGCGCCGGTGGCGAGGATGATGTTTTTCGCCGTCAGCTCATCGGTGCCTTTGGCCGTTTTGACGGAAACGCGGCCTTTGCCGGTGATTGTGGCCGCACCCATCACGGTTGTGACCTTATTCTTCTTCATCAGATGTGCGACGCCGCCCGATAGCTGCTTGGCCACCTTACGGGAACGCTCCACCACCTTGTTGAGGTCATAGCCAATATTGTCGGCGCTCAGGCCAAATTCCTTGGCGCGGTGCATCAGGTGGAACACTTCCGAGCTGCGCAGCATCGCCTTGGTGGGAATACAGCCCCAGTTCAGGCAGATACCGCCCATATGCTCGCGTTCAACAATCGCTGTTTTCAAACCCAACTGACTGGCGCGGATGGCAGCGACGTAGCCGCCCGGCCCTGCACCAATTACGATAAGGTCGAAGTTTTGTGCGGCCATTGGGTGTTCTCCGGGTCTGGAAGCAGGTGCAGTTCTCGCATTTGTTCAACGTTAAACTATTTCCCAACGCCGGACAATTGACGCTAGGTCGCAGGCCGTTTTGCGCTGGCTGCATGGCTTGCCAGGTGGAACGCGTGGCCTGTCGGCGGGTGCCATATCCTTACAAGGATCTGATAAATCCCTTGCAAGGGATTTATCCGGCGGCACGAACCCCGCCTTCCTATTGCGCCTCAATCTCCGCCGCCAACACGCGCAGGATTGCGGCGTACCCACCTTCGTCGATGAACGCCTGCTCTTCTGCCGTCATCTCCCGTTCCAGGGGACCATTGCGGTAGGGGAAACGCCCAAACCGCGCGATAATCTCCCGGTGGGTGTGGGCATGGAGGTCATTGGTGCCGCTTTCCATCCGAGTATCCATCAGATCGCAGCATAAATCCTGATCGGCCATGGCCTCAGAATGCATGAACGGCAGATAGGCGAATTGGCGGGCGGGCACGGGAATTTCAAGATCCCACCCATTGGCGAGCATCTTGCGAGAGACCTCCAACCCACGCGCGTCAGTTGCAAAGGCCCTTGGGTCATCCCGGAACATGTTGCGCGGGAATTGGTCCAGCAGGATCACCAGGCCCAACGCGCCGCGCGCATCCACTGCCCAATCCTCCAAAGTGCCGTCATCGGCGGCTTGCCAGGTGGCGCCAAACTGGTCGCGGATGGCTTGGTCGAATTCATCATCCTGAGAATACCACTTCGCGGGCCCTGCTGCGTCCCAAAATGCCAATACGGCCCCTGCATCTGTCATCAGCGGTTCTCCTCTTCTGTGGTGTCATCGCTGGCCATTTCTTCAGCCGCTTCCACATAGAACTCCTGCGCGGCCTCAACTGCAACCGGGGATGCGGCTCCGGGCATGATATTGGCATAGGGGACGGCGTCATAATCATCATCTTCGGTGTAGGCCGAGGGACGTTGAGTCACTCGATAGGCGCCGTAGATGCTGATACAGGCAAGGACAAAGGCCAGGAAAAACCAGAAGCCGCTTGGCCCGATTGTTGCCATCAACAGGCCCATCACAGGTGGGCCTGAAATTGCACCGATCCCGTTCAGAAAGACCATGCCGCCAGAGGCGGCGGGCATATCTTCGGGTTCCAGATAGTCGTTGATATACGCGATGAGCAGCGCATAAAGCGGCTGTGCCAAACCACCGGAGAGCGCCGCAAACGCCAGCAGAGCATAGTAGTTGCCCCCAAAAAATGCACCGGCAAGTGAAACCAAAGCCGCCAGACCAGATGCGCCGATGATCAAGAGCCGGCGATCCATGCGATCCGACATCCAGCCAATGGGATATTGCAGGACAATTGCACCAATGAAGATCGCCGAGATGAAGGCCGAAAGCTGTTGCAGGTTCAGCCCCACCTCAGTGGCATAAACCGCCGCCATGACAAATTGGCCCGAGAAGACCGCCCCCATCAGCAACATACCGATCACCGCAAAAGGTGAGGCCACGTATAGCTGTTTGAGGGACATCGCCCGGGTGGCTTCTACGGTGGGTGTCGGGGCCGCAGACAACAGGATCGGCGCGAAGGACAGGGATACGCAGATCGACGGGATCACAAACAACAGCCAGCCAGACGGGTCACCAGAGGCAAGGATGCCCTGGGCCGCCACAAGACCCATCATTTGCATCAACATATAGGCGGAAAGCGACTGGCCCCGGGTCTCGTTGGTGGCGGAATTGTTCAGCCACGACTCAGCGGTGACATAAACACCGGACAGGCAGAACCCGATACCAACACGCAGGATCATCCAGACGTAGGGGTCACTCACAATCGGGAAGGCGATCACAATCGCCGAGATGAACGAGGCAAGGGCGGCGAAGACACGGACATGCCCAACCCGCGCAATGAACTTGGGTGCAAAGCTGGAGCCACCAAGAAAGCCCAGAAAATAGGCGGAACCGATCAACGACGAATGAAAGGTCGAGAACCCCTCAATCGCGCCGCGCACCCCCATGAGCGAACTCTGGAGGCCGTTGCCCACTTGCAGCAGGAACATGCCAAGAAGAAGCGCCCAAGCGCTGCGGACAACAGTGATCATTGGGGGCTCCCCGAATTGGCCAGTTTCAAGAGGGGACGATGGCCTGTCGGGTCGGGGTCGTCTGTCAGATTTGCGACGGGATTAGCAGGGAAGCGTCACCGTACGAAAAGAAGCGATATTGGTGGCTGACGGCGTGGCGATAGACCTCATCCATCCGGGCCTTGCCCATAAGGGCCGCCACAAGCATCAGCAGCGTGGATTTGGGCAGGTGGAAGTTGGTCATAAGCGCGTCGGTGATGCGCCATGTGTAGCCGGGGTAAATGAAAATCTCGGTTGTGCCCCGGAAGGGCTGGATGGCGCCGTTCTGGGAAGCGGATTCGATCAAACGCAGGGCCGTGGTGCCCACGGGAATGATCCGGTGGCCCGCTTGTTTGGTGGCGTTGATCTGGGCGGCGGCGGTCTCGCTGACCTCCCCCCATTCGGCGTGCATCTTGTGGCTGGTTACGTCGTCCACAGTCACCGGCAGGAATGTGCCCGCACCAACATGCAGGGTGACGAAGGTGATATCGACACCTTTGGCCGCGAGGGCCGCCATCACGGATTCGTCGAAATGCAGGCTGGCGGTGGGGGCGGCAACCGCTCCGGCGTGTTTGGCCCAGATGGTCTGGTAATCCACAAGATCACGGGCATCAGGCGCACGTTTGCCCGCGATATACGGCGGCAGAGGCATGGCACCGGCGGCGTTCAGCGCCGCGTCGAAATCATCACCTGTGAGATTGAAGCAGAGGCGCAGGCCTTCATCCATCACTTGAACGTCCGCCTGTAGGTCATTGAAAAATACTATCTTCTCACCCAGCTTCAACTTTCGCATTGGCTTGGCCAGCGCGGACCAGGTGCCATCCGCCTGCGGCTCCATCAAGGTGACTTCGATCTTGGCGCGCACCTCTCCCTCAGGGGTCATCCGGGGGCGATACCCGGTCAGCCGTGCAGGGATAACGCGGGTATCGTTGAGCACCAGCCGGTCACCGGGGCGCAGCATATCCGGCAGATCCACCACTGTCAGATCATAGGTCTTGTCGCCGTCAGCAACCAACAGCCTGGCCGAGGACCGGGGCTGCGCCGGGCGCGTCGCAATCAGCGCCTCGGGCAGGTCAAAATCGAAATCATCCAGCTTCATCCGCCGTCTCCATTTGAAAAATCCGGCGGTGGGGCGCGGAAAATGTCCCGGAATACCCCCGGCGTCAGGATCGACAACGGGTTAACCGACACACGGGTATCATCGCTGTCGCCGATCAGGCGATAATTGAACCCAAACAGCCCCTCACGCCGGGTGGCAAACAACGCGCCGAACAGGCCGTTGACCAGATAAAACGGCGAGACAACTCCCTGCATCTCATACCTCTCGGAGGCAACGTCATAAACCCCATCCATCGAGATCCCCATGGACGGGCCAACGGCGGCGCCTTGCTCAAGCGTGATGCTGGAGGGTGTCAGGCGGAAGCGGGCGCTGACCTCCCCCAGATTTATACCGTCACCGGAAAGCTGCTCAAGCAGACCCACAACCGAGACCAGGTTCAACAGCTCCGCCATTATCGGCGCATTGCGCAGACGTGGCCCGTTGATCGTGACCCGGCCGTCATATTGCCCCGCCTGTGGCCGCGCGGTGAGGATCAGATCAAATGGGCCGCCGTGCATATTCTCGAATATGCCCGCCGCGCGCATCACCGCGCCGCCATCACTTGAGCGCAAACGGACAGACGGGCCGTAGCGGCTTGGCACCAACTGCCCATTGATCTGCACGGCACCATTTACCCGGCCCCGGAAATCGCCACTCATCGAGCCCCCGTCAAGGTCCGCACGCAGGCCGGTCAGCGCAATGCCTTCGGTGATCTGCAACCGGTCCAGCGTAATGTCGAGGCGACCGATATCGCCGGACCCGGCCTCGTTGACTTGGCTGAGTGATGGCATGGTGCGGAAATCAAGGATACCGCCGGA
The DNA here is from genome assembly GCA_016763475.1 of Roseicyclus sp. Classification (GTDB taxonomy): domain Bacteria; phylum Pseudomonadota; class Alphaproteobacteria; order Rhodobacterales; family Rhodobacteraceae; genus Gymnodinialimonas. The sequence goes on along the minus strand of JAESTV010000320.1, from coordinate 8,160 downwards.
AACCTCGATCCCCGGCGCGTTGGCCCCGCGGCCAACCAAACCCCCCTGCACGTCCAGCCATTGCCCGACCCGGAAGCGCCCGACTGAAAAGCGGTTGAGCCAGCCGTCAGCAGTGAAATTCACGGCCCCGTCCAACGACAGCCCTGCGCCTTCCAAGGTCAGCGACGTGACTTCGGGGCGCGGCCCAAGGATGATCTCGGCCGTCAGGTCTCCGGTGCGGGCGGCTGGCATCTGCCAAGCCAGCGGCGGGATCGCAAGTGCAATGCCGTCAAGGTCAGAGCGGACACTCAGGTTGGCCGGGCCATCGGGGCGCAGGAGAACCGTCAGATCCGCCTCGCCGCGCCCGGAAATCAACCACGCGGGCAGGTGAACCCCAAAGGTAGCCAATGCCTGGCGGTCAATTGTGGCGCGGGCCTCAACGATGGATCCGCGCGGGGCGTTGGGGTCCAGTTGCACGCTCCATTGCCCGGTCACAGGCACGCCGTCCAGCGCTCCGGGGCCGCCGATCGACAATTGCTCAGGTGACATGGTGACAACCATCCGCTCCGAGGTGAGCGTCCGGTCCGGGACCAATTGCTCGGCGCGGAACCCCGTGACGATGCCGCTGAGGTCAATATCGAGCCCCTCGAGGCCCGCGTCAGAGGGGCGCTCCAAAAGGCGCGTGGCCAATGACGCCTCTGCCGTGAAGTGGCCGGTGCCGATCTCGTCGGGGGTATAACCGCTGGCATCCAGCACGGAAAAGGGCGGCCCCGCCAGGACATGCATCAGGTCAGGGACGGTCCCGGAGATCGCCAGATCAAACTGCGCCAACGGCCCCAGGACCGAGACATCATCGATCACCATTTGTGATCCCGCAAGCGCCACAAGCCCCTGCCCAACACCACGCCCCCGCCCCTCAGTCCCCCGCTCCTCAGCCCTGATGCCGCCGCCATCCAGCCCAACCACAAGGCGTTGATTTTGCAGGCTGAAAAAGCCGGATGCCCCCAGGATTGGCGGCGCAGCAGGCAAGGCATACAGATCAGCGGCGGTGAAATCAAAAGACAGCTCGAAATCCGGCGCGGAGTCAGGAGTTTGGGTGCCGGGGTTTTGGGTGCTCGGGTTTTGGGTGCTCGGGTTTTGGCGAAAAGCGAAATCGACACCTTCCACAATGCCCGCAATCATGCGTTGCTCCACCCACCAACGGGTGTTCGGGATCGCAGAAGCAGGCCAATAGGACAGGATGCTCGCCAGATCTGCTTCGGCCAGATGGGCGTCAAGTGACACCGTCAGACCATCCGGCGCAGCTATGGCGCGGCCCCGCACGGTGGCCCGTAGATCACCATCGTGGATCACCGCCTGGCCAACCTCCAGCTGCACCGCCCCCGCCGCCGCCTGCCCAAGCGTCAAACGCAGATCAATCGCCGCGCCGTCGATCTGCACCGGAGCATCATACATCCCCTCCGGGTTCGCCAAAATATCGCTGAGGGTGAATTGCCCGGTAAAAACCTCCCCCCCCGCGCTCACATCTGCGTGGCCCTGCCCGTCAAAGGACAGCTGGTCAGCCTGTAACATCAGCCGGTCAAAGCGCGCGCGACCGGTGTCGGGGTCGTAGGCAAGCCGCGCTTCCATGGCGTTGAAATTGAACGGAGTTTCCTGCCCCGGCAGGTTCAGTTCACCCGCACCGATCTCTAGCCATCCACTCAGCGCACCAACCGTGCCATCATCCCCCATCACGGCAGTCAGCTGCCCATCAATGGGCGCGCGCATCAGGTCAAGCCAGGCCAGCGCCGGTGAACTAGTGGCCAGATCACGGGCGGCAAGGGTGTCAAACTGCATCCCCAATTCGGTCACACCCTGAGCCGCGTCACGCATAATGTTCAGGCTCAGCATTGCGTCTCGGCTGCCCGCAAGCTCCCCCTCAATCTCAAGGGTAAGCTGCCCGTCCTCGCGCGAAAGCCGTGCCTGCGCGCCGTGAAGGCGCATATCACGCCCCGTGAGATCGTCCGAGAGCACAACTTCCAGCCCCTCACCGCGGACCTGTTCCAGATGAGAGAACGCGGCACTGGCAAACATCTGATCGAGGCGCGCAAGGGTTTCGGCCAGACTGCGTTCTGCCGCACCATGCTCCGCGTTCCCGGCAAAGTTGAGATCCAGGCGGCCCTCCGCAGAGCGCCGCAAATTCAGGCCCGCCCCCACCACAACAATGCGGCTGACCCGCATCTGCCCGCGCAAAAGTGGCCCCGGTGCCACGCGCAACCGCAACAATGGGAACACCGCGCGCAGAGTCCCCTCAGGGGTACTCAGCGACACATCGCGAAACTCCAACGCCGGTGCGCGCCCGCCCTCAGGCACCGCCAGCACCATGTCTCCGATTTCAATATCGCCAGTGGCCATTGCACTGTTGATCCGCGCCTCAACCCGCGCCTGCACCCGGTCCGGCAGGCTCATCGGCGAGGCCTGAAGCCGCGCCCAAAGCACACCCAGCGGCAGGACCAGCACAAACGACAGAATGGCCAATGCCGCGACCCAAAGCCGCCGCTTGCCACGTCTTGTGACACGCCGCTTTCTGATATGCTGAACCGCCTCGGCCTCTGCCATACCTGCCTTGCCCGTCTTTCGCGCTTTATTCTTGGCGTAATCCGCCTAGCTTGCAACAGGACGTTACACCAGCACCATCGCCCCGCCAGAACCATCGCCCCGCCGCCGCCACCACCGCCACCATCCCGCGCCACCAGCAACATCAAGGAACACCCCGTGCCCGAAATCACTCAACAAGCCCCCGACTTTACCCTGCCCCGTGACGGCGGCGGCACACTGACCCTGTCCGGGCAACGCCCTCAGGCGGTTGTCCTCTACTTCTACCCCAGAGACGACACGCCGGGCTGCACCAAAGAGGCGATTGATTTCACCACCCTCGCTGAAGCCTTCGCCGCCGCCAATACGCTGGTCATCGGCATCTCCAAGGACAGCGCCGCCAAACACGATACATTCATCGCCAAACATGCCCTCACCGTGGCCCTTGTCTCGGACACAGACACCAACACCTGCGAGCAATACGGGACCTGGGTTGAGAAAAACATGTACGGCAAAACATTTATGGGAATTGAACGCACCACATTCCTGATCGACGCCACCGGCAAAATTGCACGGATCTGGCGCAAGGTAAAAACCCCCGGCCACGCAGATGCGGTCCTGGAAGCCGCGCGCGCTTTGTAGCCGGTTTCATCTTGGCCGAAAAACTCCGGGGGAGTCCGAAGGACGGGGGCAGCGCCCCCCGCTTCCCAAGAAAACACGCGAAACGCTGACGCAAACCATGCGGTGCAGGCGCCCCGTTTGATACCAGTTGCGCCGCTTGACGCCCCCCACACCAAAGGCCAAACCCCACCCATGATCCCCCTCGCCCATATGGCCGATCAGGTCCTTCGCACCAATGATGCCCACGCCAAAACGGCGCTGTCGCGGGGCTTTGCCGCCCAATGGCTATCTGCCCGCGAAGATGGCGCCAAACCCGAAATCGGCACTGCGTCCCCACCTGATTTCCCGGCCCGTCCCGACGCCCCCGAACTTCTCGAGCCCCGTGATGTGCCCCGGCGCAAACCCGGCTCGCCGCAAGGACGGCGCGCGATCCTGCATGCGGTGGCGCATATTGAATTGAACGCCGTTGATCTGCATTGGGATATAATCGCACGGTTCTCGGGCACGCCTTTGCCAATCGGGTTCTTCGATGATTGGGTCCGCGCCGCGGACGAGGAATCCAAACATTTCAATCTGATCGCCGATTGTCTGGAGGTGATGGGCACCTATTATGGTGCCCTTCCCGCCCATGCCGGCATGTGGCGTGCGGCTGAGGACACCAAAGATGATCTGATGGGGCGCCTTGCGGTGGTGCCGATGGTGCTCGAGGCCCGTGGTCTCGATGTTACACCGGGAATGATAAAGATATTCAGGACTGCCCGTGATGAACCCGCGGCGGCGCAAGTTGTTGCTGCAATGGAGCTGATCTACGCGGAAGAGGTGCACCACGTCGCCTACGGCTCCAAATGGTTCCACTTTCTGTGCGGGCGCCATGACCTCGACCCGAAAGTCACCTTCCATGAGCTGGTCCGGCGCTATTTCCACGGCCCCCTCAAAGCGCCCTTCAACGAGGAAAAAAGGGCTGAGGCCGGGATCCCACCAGACTTCTACTGGCCCCTCTCGGGTTGAGCATTACGCCTCTTTTGCCTCGCAAACGTCTCGCTAAAGTTCTGGGGCGCAGGCTTTCGCGAACCTTTCGCAACAGGTAGGTGATGCGCCGGTTTCGGCATATCCCGATGCCCGGAATTCAGGCAAACCGCCTCTGGCAGACGAAATCGCGCCGGTATCGGCGGTTTTTCGCCGTCTTTGCGCGTTTTTTCGGTGTGTTTTCTTGGGGCTTACATTAGAGTGTTGGCACAATCAGCGGTCTGGCTTATCCCCAAGCCTGCCGCAACCGCCGCCGGGGACAAGTCGGTGATGCGGACGAAAAACAAGGGGAAGCGAGGCGCAAGGACAGTGACATCTCGGCTTTTTAGCCGCGTGAACGTGGCGTTAGAACGGCATTTGCCTGAACAACGCCTCTTCCTGAAATCGGAGGAGGGCACACGGTTTATCCGTTTACGCCCCATCACGCAGGCCAGCATGATCTTGGGTTCTGCCGTATTTGTCGGCTGGACCGTTATCGTAACGTCGTTCTTTTTGATCGACACCATTTCTGCGGGCAATGCCCGCGATCTCGCCCAACGTGAGCAGGAGACCTACCAGGAACGCCTGAATCTGCTGGCTGAGGAACGTGATACCCGCGCCGCGCAAGCCGGCGCCGCGCAGGACCGTTTCGCATTGGCGATGGACCAGGTCTCGGCGATGCAAACGCGCCTTCTGGATAGTGAAGAACGCCGGCGCGAGCTGGAGACCGCCGTTGATGTGATCCAGTCCACCCTGCGCCGCACAATCGACGAACGCGACGAGGCCCGCGTAGGGCGTGCTGTCCTGCAAAACGAATTGCAGGCTGACACCGGCACCGTACAGACCGCCGCCGAACGGGAGCGGGAGCTGGAGCAGACCCTCGCCTTCCTCAACCACGCATTGGAACAGACCGCCGAACAACGTGACACCGGCAACACGCTGATGGCAGACGCCGAGCAGGAAATTATCCGCCTGAACTTTGAAGCAGCCCTGACCGAGGAGCGCCAGAACCGTGTGTTCCGGCAGTTGGAAGAGGCTGTCGCGGTTTCGATGGAACCGCTCGACGAGATGTTCAGCGCGGCAGGCCTCGACACTGACGACCTGATTGAGGCGGTGCGCCAGGGGTATTCCGGCCAGGGCGGCCCGCTGACACCGATCCTGTCAACCTCAGGGGAGACACCTGATGATCTGTCGATGCGCGCCAATGACGTGTTGCGCGCGTTAGACGAGATCAACCTCTGGCGTATCACGGTTCAGCGCCTGCCCTTTGCCCATCCGGTGAACGGAACCCATCGCCGCAGCTCACCTTACGGTCCGCGCCGTGGGCGTATGCACAACGGCATCGACTTCGCGGGCAGCCCGGGCACGCCGATTGTTGCCGGTGGCAGCGGCGTTATCAGTTTCGCTGGTCGCCGGGGTGGATATGGCAATACAATTGAAATTGAGCATAGCAATGGCTTCATGACCCGGTACGCTCATCTTTCACGGATTCGCGTGGTTGAGGGCCAAAGGGTCTCGCACGGGGAATTGATCGGTGATATGGGCAACACCGGTCGGTCGACGGGTCCGCACCTGCACTACGAGGTGCATCGAAACGGGACGACTGTAGATCCGGCGACGTTCATAAGGGCAGGACGCAATGTTTTCTAAATCCAAGATCAATGAACCTGGAGCCAAGACGGGCACTTCGTCCGACGGATCCACTGGTGCTGGTTCGGCCTCTGCGTCGGGCGCTACCTCGGGAGACAGCATGAATAAGTCGAACACCTCCGCCGCCGCTGCGGGCAACAAAACCAAGCCCGCGACGTCGATGCTTAGCACTGACCTGACCATTGTGGGCAATCTGCGCACCACCGGCGACATTCAGGTCGAAGGCACAGTGCAGGGCGATATCCGCGCGCACCTGCTGACGGTTGGCGAAAGCGCCAACATCGAGGGTGAGATTGTGGCCGACGATATCGTCGTCACCGGTCGCGTGGTGGGCCGCGTTCGCGGTCTGAAAGTGCGCCTGACGTCAACCGCACGGGTTGAGGGTGACATCATCCACAAGACCATCGCAATTGAGAGCGGCGCCCATTTTGAAGGCTCGGTTCAGCGCGCCGAAGATCCGCTGTCGACGGGGGCCAACAATCCGATCCCGACGCCGCGCACGCCAATCTCAACCGGCGCGCCGGCCTCTACACCTGAGGCGCCGTCCTCGTCGATCCCACGCCCGACGGCCGCTGGCCCAGTGCCGCAGCCCTCTGCAAAACCCTCCGATAGCTAAGCCTTTTTAGGCTTTCATCCGGGTAAGACTTGCGAAAGCCGGGCCAAGTGCCCGGCTTTTTTGCGTTTGGCGTGGCGCGACGGGACATGGCGGGACATGGCGGGACATGGCGGAACGCGGCGGAACGTGGCGGGGCGTGGGTCAGTCTTTCGACACAGTCGCCAAGCGGTAGATGTGCCACGACGCGTGGCCCAGGATCGGCAACACCAGATACAGGCCCAACAACCCCGGCAACATCGCCAGAAACGTCAGCCCCCCGATGATCACGGCCCACACCAGCATCACGCCAGGGTTCTGTTTCACAACCGACACCGAGGTAATCATCGCCGTCACAAAATCCAACTCCCGGTCCAGCAGAAGCGGCAGCGACACAACCGTCAGCGAAAACAGCACAAAGGCAAAAACCGCTCCAAAACCTGTCCCCACCAGCAACATCAACATACCCTCTGGTTGCAAAAGATAGGCGTACGAGCTGGTCACATTGGTCAGGGCCGAAGGGCCAAGGAACAGGGCAAACAACATGTGGGCGAAGAACGACCAGAACATAAAGTAGACAATCACAATCCACGCCATCGACGGCAATTGCCGCAGGCGCTGGCGCCAGATGACGCCAAATATCTCGTTGCGATCCCACCCGGTCTGGCCCGCTTCCAACCGGCGCGACACCTCGTATAGCCCCACAGCCAGGAACGGCCCAAGCAGCGGAAAGCCAACCGTAATCGGGATCGCCCACCAGATCTGATCCGTCACCGCCAGGAACAAGTATAAAAGCCAGCCGCCAATCACATACACAGTGGCGAAAAACAGCCCCATCATCGGTTTGCGGCGAAAGTCCCGCAGACCAAGGCGGAGTGCCTGGGCAAGGTCATCCAAGCCAAGGGTGCGAATGTCTGGCGCTCCGTCGGCAACCGAATGCGGCGTGCTGTCATTCATGGCTCTCTCCTCTACAGCGTTTTGCGTTTTACCTGAGGCACTGCATCCCCTGACCGGCGAGGCTTGGTTTGCGAAGCAAACGCGCTCATTGGTCAGGGCGGTTCAAATCAAATGCAAAGCGCTTTAGCGAAAAGTATAGCGGGGCCTTGGGTCGCAGGTAAAGCGGGTGCGTCTAGATCGGGTCGCGGGGATGACGGGGGCCAACCATGGCTTCCCATGTGCGGCCCAGAGCAAGAACCTTTGCATCCGCCCCATGGGGGCCAATCAGTTGCAAGCCATGGGGAAGGCCGGTTGCGCCGTAGCCTGCGGGCATCGAAAGCACGGGCACTCCGGCAAGGCTGGCGGGCACAACAATCTCCATCCAACGATGGTAGGTGTCGGTTGGTGTACCGTTGATATCTCGGGGCCAGTCCCACTCAGCCGGGAACGGCCAAAGCTGGGTCGCGGGCAACACCAACGCATCGTACCGGGTGAAGAGTTCGGCAAGTGTGGCCAGCCAATCGCGCCGGATTGCAGCGGCATGTTCGATGTCATCCCCGGTGAGGGCCAGGCCACGGTCAACTTCCCACAGCGTTTGCGGGTTCAGCGCCGAGCGGCTCAACGGGTCGCGGGAATGGCGGGCAAGATCTTGCGCCACCACAAATGAGCGTAAGGTGATCCAACTGTGCCAGATGTCAGTGGCTTGCATCGGCGGCGCGACGGCGTCGATTTGCCAACCAAGCTCCGCAGCACGGGTCAGCGCGGCTCCTCCCGCCTGCAACAACCCGTCATCCATGCCATAG
>JAESTV010000319.1 GCA_016763475.1 Roseicyclus sp. | reverse complement strand
GGCTGCGAGGTCAGAAAATTGTGCAGGTAATACTGCTCACGCCGGGCATCCCAATGCCAGGCAGAGCCGCCGAAGATCGACAGCCAGTTGTTGGGCGGCGTGCCGTCGTCTTTGGGATCGGACCAGACGTACCAATTGGCACGTGTATTGGTGTGGTTGGCGCGGGATTCGGCAAACCACGGGTGCTGGTCAGACGTGTGGCTGAGGACAAGGTCGATCATCACCCGTAGCCCAATGGAATGGGCCGCTTCCACCAGCACATCGAAATCCGAGAGGCTGCCGAACATCGGGTCCACGTCACAATAATCAGAGACGTCGTAGCCGAAATCTTTCATCGGTGAGGAAAAGAACGGTGAGATCCAGATTGCATCAACCCCAAGGGATTGCACGTGGGACAGACGTTGGGTGATGCCGTTCAGATCACCGATGCCGTCCCCGTTGCTGTCCTGAAAGCTGCGCGGATAGATCTGATAGATCACCGCCCCGCGCCACCAGTCACGATCCGGCGCCATGATATGATCGTGGGGCATGTTTTGCATAAGGCTCATTAAACGGTCTCGTTAATCATTGGGATTGAGGTTGAGGTTGGGGTTGGCTCCGGGGCGTCACTTGACTGACCCCGCCAGAAGGCCGCGCACCAGGAATCGTTGCATGGAAAAGAACACCACCAGCGGCACGGCAATGGAGACAAATGCGGCCGTTGCAAGGATCCCCCAATCGCCGCCCCGTGATCCCAGAAGATCATCTGCGATCTTCACGGTCATGACCTGCGCATCCCCCGCCGAGGGCAGGAAAACCTTGGCCACCAGCAGGTCGTTCCAGGTCCACAGGAACTGGAAGATCGCAAACGAGGCCAATGCGGGAAAGCTGAGTGGCAGAACGATCTTGGTGAAGATCTGGAAATCCGTTGCACCGTCAACCTTGGCGCTTTCGATGATATCGCGCGGCAGGCCAACCATGTAGTTCCTGAGCAGGTAAATCGCGAGGGGTAAGCCAAAGCCGGTGTGCGCCAGCCATATCCCCACAAACGATTGCCCAATGCCGATCTGGTTGTGCAGGTTCAAAAGCGGCACCAGCGCCAGTTGGAGGGGCACCACCAACAACCCCACCACCGCAGCGATCAGAAGCCCCCTGCCCGGAAACTCCATCCACGCCAGCGCATAAGCCGCAAAGGCCGCAATCAGGATCGGGATGATGGTGGCCGGAATCGTGACCGTGAGGGTGTTGATAAAAGCGCGGTCCATATTGTCTGCGGTCAGCACATTCCGGTAATTGTCGAGGGTGAAGTCCGGCGGGGTATCTGCGGTGAAATAGACCCGGGGGGGACCATCAAAAGGCTCGTTGCTGGTGTAGATGTAGGCACCGTCTTCATGGACGATAATGGTGCCGCCATCATTGTTTGGCACTTCTTCACCCGCCGGAAACGCGCCGGGTTCACGGCCACGCAAGCCAAACGCCGCGATGGTGCTTGCGCCGCCAGTGAATCTGTCGCGGACTTCCTCGGATTCAAAGAGGTTGCCCTCAAGGATGAACAGGTTGCCGTCTTCCGTCGGCACCGCATCAGCACGGGTGCGGTAGGTGAGTTCCACCGAAAAAGGGGCCACCCACCAGCCTGATGCGCTGATCTGGTCGCGGTCCCGGAACGAGCTGACAAAAAGACCCACCGTGGGGATCAGCCACGCCACCACAATGACGAAGACTGCGATATTTGTGGCCCAGACAAGGCCGCTCTTGCGTCCGGCAATATTATCCATTGCGTTTGCTCCTGACGTCGCGGGCCATTTTAACGCATCTCCTTACGGGCTTGCAGGATGTTCCAGATCATCACCGGCAGCACAACCAGCATGATGACAAAGGCCACAGCGGTTGCCTGCCCGTCATCGCGGAACATGAAATCCATCATGAAGGACGGTAAAATTTCGGTCCCGTAATTGCCGCCGGTCATGGTGTAGACGATGTCGAACACCTTCAGCACAAGGATTGTCACCGTGGTCCAGACCACCACAATTGTGCCCATGATCTGCGGCACCTTGATCTTGAAAAAGAGCTGAAACGGGTTGGCGCCGTCGATGATTGCGGCCTCGATGGTTTCCTCGGGGATGCCGCGCAGGGCGGCGGACAGGATCACCATGGCAAACCCGGTCTGAATCCAGATCAGGATCACCATCAGAAGGAAGTTGTTCCAAAACGGGATTTGCAGCGGGTCAATCGCCTCAGCGCCGAAATTACCGCGGATGGCGTTGATGATGCCGATGTCAGCGTCTTGGGCATAGACAAACTTCCAGATCAGCGACGCCCCCACAAAGGAGATCGCCATCGGCATGAAGATCAGCGATTTGGCAAAGCCGCCCCAGCGCAGACGATCCGTCAGCTGTGCAATCAGAAGCCCCATGAACGTGGTTGAGGCCGGCACCACAATTACCCACAGGATGTTGTTGAAAAAGGCTTGCCGGAAATCGGGGTTGTTGAACAGGCGGATGTAGTTGCCGGGGCCAATGAACTCGGTTCCTGCACGGTCATACAGGGAGCGGATGAACGATCCGATGACCGGATACACCAGATACAGGCTCAGGGCGAAGATCGCGGGGAACAGGAACAGCCAGGGCCGGATCATGTTGGCGCGGTTGATGTTGCGGCCCGTATTGGGGCCACGGGCAGGGAACAGCACCTTATCGAGGAACAGGTTGGCGAAGTAGAAATACCCCACACACCCGCCGACTCCGACGATGATGGTGATGATGCCTTGAATGATCGGCGACATATGTGCGCCCTCCCCCGAGCCCCTAATCTGGCGACCCAACTTTCGCCGGTTGTCAGCGTGGCGAATGCCACGTCGCCGGTGTCAGCTTGGCAACCCATGTTTCGCCGGTTCTCAGCGTGGCGAATGACGCCTCGCCAGCCGGACCTGCGGCTAGACCTGAGTTTGGCGAGTGGGCGCGGCCGCTCTGGAGACCCCCGGCCACCTGTGTGACCGGGGGTAATCCGTTTTGCTCAGCGGTCTACTGGATCTCGTTCCAGCGGTCCTGGATCCGGGTCGTGGCAGACATCGCGTCTTCGCCGCCCACATAATCAACCATGCCGGACCAGAAGATGCCCTGACCAATCTCGGACGGCATCAGGTCAGATGCGTCAAAGCGGAACGTTGTGGCGCCCAGAAGGATGTCGTTCATCTGACGCTGGGTGTCAGAGGCAAACAGATCAAGGTTCACACCGTTGTGGGGCGTCAGGAAGCCGGACTGGGCCATCCACACTTCGTGGCTGATCTCGGTCTGCAGGAAAGCCATGAACGCCTGAGCGGCTTCGCTGTCCTGGGTGATGCCGAACAAGGTGCCAGCGCCCAAAACCGGGTTGCCAAGGTCTTCACTTTCATAGGCCGGGAAGTAGAAGAAGTCGCTGTCCGCATCCTCGGGGAAGAACGTTGGAATGAACGACGCCTGACGGTGCATGTAACACTCCGCCGGGAAGGTGAAGAGCCCAAGCGGGCTTTCGCGGAAATCGGTAGAGCTCACCGCCTCAATCCCGCCGTTGACGTAGTCGGCGTTGCGCGCAAACGAGCCAAATATCTCAAGCGCATTCACAACCCGCTCATCGTTGAACGGGATCGCGTTGGTTACCCAATCGTCATAAACCTCGGGGGATTGGGTGCGCAGCATGATGTCCTCAACCCAATCGGTTGCAGGCCAACCTGTCGCTCCACCAGACCCAAGACCAATGCACCACGGCGTTTCGCCACCGGCGACGATCTGGTCAGACAGGGCAATCAGCTCTTCCATGGTGGTGGGGATATCATACCCCGCCTCCTCAAAAGCCTCCGGCGAATACCAGACCAGTGACTTCAGATCGACCTTGTAGAAGAAGCCATACAGCCCCTCTTCCCCGTCGGCATTGACCGCGGTGCCAAGTGAGACCCAGCTGTCACCGGCGGCGTAGTTGGCCCGAACCCAGTCGGCGATTTCAGGCGCCAAGGGGGTCAGCGCGCCACGGGCCGCCAGATCGGTCATCAAACCGGGTTGCGGGAACACGGCGATATTGGGGGCCGAGCCGGCCTGGGTCGCAATCACGATGTCCTGCTCAAAATTGTCAGAGCCGGAATACTGCACGGTCGCGCCGGTGGCGGACTCGAAATAATCAATAACCGAGTTCACAAGTTCGGCGTCCGCACCGGTCCACGGGCCGGTAATTGTCAGCTCCTGCCCGGACAGATCAAACGCATCTGCGTAAGCGGTGTAGCTGTCCCAGTTGAAATCGCCATCGCCAATGGCAAACACGTGGTTGACGTGACCGTCAGCCAGTGCGCCGCCCGCAGAAAGAGCCAGTGCCGCCGCACTGGCGAGATACATCTTTTTCATTGGTGACCTCCCAGTCAGTTCGCTGCGCGTCATGTGCGCAGCCTTTCCATCATACTGCGCGTCATGTGCGCAGCTTTTCCCATCATGCCCGTCGCGCATTCTCCAAAGCGCTTTGAGTTGGCCATACATTTACGCAGCCGCGACGCTGAGTCAACGAGTCTCTCATGAGGTGCCATTTTGGCGTGTGTTTCATGGACTCTCACAAAGCCCTACAGAATTGAGGCTTTGACAGTCACCCCGCATCTTGCGTAGCGTAGTGGACTATTCGAAGCGCTTTGAAGGCCGTTTTTTCATGAACCTCAGGGAATTGTCCGAGTCGCTCGGGCTAAGCCAAACCACAGTCAGCCGCGCATTGAACGGCTACCCCGAGGTTCGGGAAGAAACCCGGCTACGCATTCAAGCGGCAGCTGAGGCGGCCGGTTACACCCCAAACTCACGCGCCCGCAGGCTGGCCACAGGCCGTTCCATGGCCATTGGCCACGTCATGCCCCTGACTGGCCGCGAAGAGCTGGTGAACCCGATTTTCGCGGATTTCATCGCTGGCGCAGGAGAGGTCTATGCCCGCGAAGGTTACGATCTTTTGCTGTCTATGGTTCCCGCTGAGGGGGCTGAGGCCGCCTACCGCCAGATGGCCGCCAATGCGTCTGTGGATGCCGTCATGGTGCAGGCTCCAACCCTTGACGACCCGCGCATCGCACTGTTGCAAGACCTTGGCCTGCCATTCCTGGTTCATGGCCGCACTGCCAACCCTTCGACCTACAGCTGGTTCGATGTCGCCAATGTCCGCGCCTTTCGGCGGGCAACAGACCTGCTGTTGGATCTGGGCCATCGCAAGATTGCCTTGCTGAACGGACAGGAAACCCTGGACTTTGCCCTGCGGCGTCGGCGTGGCTTCGAAGACGCGATGGCAGCGCGGAACGTGGCGGTGACCCCGCAATGGATGCGCGCGGAAGTGATGACCGAGCAATATGGCTACCGCGCCGCCTGTGAAATGCTGGACGCTGAGATGTCCCCCACGGCCTTTGTTGTGTCGTCGATCATTCCCGCCATCGGGGTGCGACGGGCGGCGGGTGAACGTGGCCTGCGAACCGGGCGCGATATCTCGATCATCTGCCATGACGATGCCCTGAGTTACATGGGCAACGACGGCCTCAACGCGCCTGAAGGGCCTGCATTCACCGCCACCCGTTCGTCGATCCGGGCGGCCGGGCGGCGCTGCGCCGAGATCCTGCTGCGCCTGATTGACGATCCCGATCAGCCGCCGATCCAGGAGCTTTGGGAGACGGAACTCACTTTGGGGCGTTCCACTGGCCCGGCCCCGACTTGAGGACGCCCTATATGGACTTCACCCGCGCTGATTTCCCGGACGGATTCCGGTTCGGGGTTGCGACCTCGGCCTATCAAATAGAGGGCCACGCATCGGGTGGTGCGGGGCTGACCCATTGGGACGGTTTTGCCGCCACGCCGGGTAACGTCGTGCAAGTCCAAAGTGGCGCGCTGGCCAACAATGGAGCCTTGGCCTGTGACCACCTGAACCATCTGGACGAGGATCTGGATCTGATCGCGGGGCTTGGGGCGGATGTCTATCGGTTCTCC
>JAESTV010000318.1 GCA_016763475.1 Roseicyclus sp. | reverse complement strand
TTGGATGCCAATCGAGTTAAACCCGGCGCAGACCCAGTAGCCGTCCACCTCCGGCGCTGGCCCAAGGTGGTAGGCGTCGTCAGGGGTGAAACTTTCGGGACCGTTAAAGAAGGTGTGAATGCCTGCCTCGGCCAATATCGGCATCCGCTCACAGGCGGCCTCCAGGATCGGCTCAAAGTGGTCGAAATCTTCGGGCAACTGGTCAAATTCAAAACCCTCGGGGATCGGGCCCCAAGGCTTGGCGACGGGCTCAAAGGCGCCGAGCAGCATCTTGCCCGCGTCTTCCTTGTAGTAGGCACATTCGTCGGGAACCCGCAGCACCGGGAGCTGCTTCAGCTCGGGGATGTTTTCCGTGACGATATAGAAGTGTTCACAGGCGTGCAGGGGCACGTTCACACCCGCCATCTCGCCGAAATCCCGTGCCCACATGCCGGCGCAATTGACGATGGTGTCGGTCCGGATTTCACCGGTCTCGCCATCCGCCTCCCAAGTGACGCCGGTGACTTTGGCATCCGTCTGCGACACTCCGGTGACCTTCACATTCTCAAGCACCTTCGCGCCGCCGATCCGGGCGCCTTTGGCCATGCTCAGGGCAATATTGGTCGGGTCGCCTTGGCCATCGAGCGGCAGCCAAACGGCTGCTGTCATGCCGTCGGTGTTCACATGGGGGTAGTGGCGCAGGACCTCGGCGGCGTCGATCTCTTCGACCTCAACGCCAAAGCTGCGCGCCATCGAGGCCTGACGCCGGATCTCCTCCGCCCGGTGTTCGGTTAATGCCATGGTGATCGAGCCGCAGCGGCGAAAGCCGGTTGAAACACCTGTCTCGGCTTCAAGTTTGCCATAGAGTTCCTGGGAATATCTCGCCAGCCGCGTCATGTTCTTGGTGGCGCGCAATTGCGCGATCAGGCCTGCGGCGTGCCATGTGGTGCCAGAGGTCAGGCGCTTGCGTTCCAGCAGCACCACATCTGTCCAGCCGAGCTTTGTCAGGTGGTAGGCAACAGAACAGCCAGCGATGCCGCCGCCGACAATAACGACGCGGGCGTGGGATGGGATGTTTGGCATGGGATGTGATCCGGTTGTTCTACGGGAAGGTCGGGCAGAAGGAAGGCGGGCGGATGCAGAAGGAAGACGGGCGGGCGGATGTTGTGCCCGCCCGGACAGGTCAACCGTTATCGCGCATGTGATCAAGAGTTTTCCGAAACCTCCCGATGATCTCATCAATCTGCGCACGGGTGGTGATGAATTGCGGCGCCAGGATTGCGTTGTCGCCGGTGAATTTCACCGACAGACCGTCCCAGAACATCCGCTTCTGCAACTCGGTTCCGCGGATTCCCGGCCCGCCTTCCGGGTGAACCTCAACCCCCGCCATCAAACCCGCCATGCGGATATCCTTGATCAACGCGTGTCCTTGAGGCCATCCATCAGGGCGCTTTCGAAGTACGCGATCAGGGCATCAGCGCGGGCATACAGGCCTTCCTCGGCAATGATATCCATCATCGCATTCCCGGCGGCACAGGCAGCCGGGTGGCCCGAGTAGGTGTAGCCGTGGAAGAATTCGGTCAGGCCAGGTTTGGATGAGCCAACAACCGTCTCATAGATATCATCACGGCAGGCCACGGCCCCCATGGGGATGGAGCCGTTGGTCAGCGCTTTGGCCATGGTGATGATATCAGGCTCAACGCCATATTTGTCAGCCGCAAACGCCGTGCCAAGGCGGCCAAAGCCGGTAATAACCTCATCAAACACCAGCAGAATGCCGTATTGATCGCAGATCGCGCGCAGGCGCTCCAGGTAGCCGATGGGTGGGGGTAATACGCCGGTGGACCCGGCCACAGGCTCAACAAACACGGCGGCGATGTTGGTGCCGCCGTAGGTCTGGGCCATTCGCTCAAGATCATCGGCCAACGCAACACCGTTGTGTTGGGAGCGACCGCCGGGAATGAAGGACTCGGACGGATCAAAGGTGTGACGCAGCATCATCACGCCGGGAACCGTGGCGTGGAAAATGTCGCGGTTCTTGACCATGCCGCTAAGGGACACGCCGCCGATATTCACGCCATGATACGCCCGTTCCCGGCTGACGAAACGGGGGCGGGTTTCGCCACGTGCGTTCCAATAGGCCATCACAACCTTCATCGCGGTATCAACCGCCTCGGACCCGGAATTGGTGAAGAACACGTGGTTTATCTTCTCGGGCAACATGCGGCTGATCTTTTCGGCCAACGCAAACGAGCCGGGATGCCCGGACTGGAACGGCATGACGTAGGTGTATTCGGTCATCTGCCTGGCGACGGCTTCGGCAATTTTGGGGTGGCAATGGCCTGCGGGGGAACAGAACAGGCCGGACGAGCCGTCGATCAGCTTCCCACCTCGGTGGTCATAAAGGTGAACCCCCTCAGCCTTCACAATCAGACGCGGATCTTTCTTGAACCCGCGATTGTCGGAAAACGGCATCCAATGGGCTTCAAGTGAGTTTGATGCAACATCATAGGCCATGGTGGAGCCTCCCCGAAAGGCACCCGGCGTCAAAACTCGGGGGCCTGAAATATGATGAGTGAACGTCGCTCTGACGCGGGTTCTGGTATAGGGCCAGCGGCGACGTTGAGTAAGGCCAGCTAGGGCGTTGCTGTGCGGCTCCAGACGGCTCCAGACGGGTCAGCCGGGGCCGGTTGGTCTTGTGCAAGATGGTTGGTTTTCAGACCGCAGGTGCGTCGGTCTGCGCCTGAACAGCGGTCACCGCGATGATATCGAGGATATCTTCAGCGGTGCAGCCACGTGACAGGTCGTTGACCGGGTGCGCCAAACCTTGCAGGACCGGGCCGATTGCAGTGGCACCACCAAGGCGCTGCGCAATTTTGTAGCCGATGTTTCCGGCGTCGAGATCGGGGAAGATGAACACGTTTGCGCCACCCCGAAGGGGTGATCCCTCGGCCTTGGAGGCCGCAACCGATGGCACAAACGCCGCGTCGAATTGCAACTCGCCGTCGAGGATCAGGTCAGGGGCGGCGGCTTTCACCAGCGCTGTCGCCCGGATCACCTTGTCCACACGTGGGTGCCTTGCGCTGCCTTTGGTGGAGAACGATAACATAGCAACCCGCGGCTCTTCCTTGAGCAATGTGCGGGCTGAGCGGGCGGCTTGCAGAGCGATGGCTGCAAGATCCTCGGCGGAGGGGTCAATCACCAGGCCGCAATCAGAAAAGATCAACCCACGCTGGCCTGCGGGGTGACCTTTGGGCAGCACCATCAGGAACAAGCTGGACAAAACCGCCGCATCTTCGGCTTTGCCAATCACCTGTAAGGCGGCGCGGACGGTTTTCGAGGTTGTGTGAACCGCGCCGCCGACGGTGCCATCCGCCAAACCTTCGCGGACCATCATCGCGGCAAAAACCAGGGGCTGGCGGACAAACTTGGCGGCTTGCGCCTCGGTCACACCCTTGTGGGCGCGCAGAGCATGGAACGCTGCAATGAACCTGTTGCGGTGGGGCGATGTCTCCGGGTCTTGCACCGCCACATTCGGGCCGACCTGAGCGGCAATCGCGGCTGGAGCAATCACGGTGATCTTGGCCAACCCGTTTTCTGTAGCAACCCGCGCCGCCTGTTGCACCCGCGGGTCACTGCCTTCACTCAGCACAATGTGCTTTTGATCCGCCGCCGCTCGGGCGGCGATGGCGGCCAATGGCCCAAGTGCGGCCAAACCCGCCACCGCACCAGCCATCAGACGGCCGTTTGCGGAACCATGTCCGCAGCCGAAATACCCGCCACTTCCACTGGTTTCTTCATGGCATCGCGGCGGAAGGGCTCACCCAGCTCCTGGTTGATCATCGCCTCAATGAGCGTGGTCTTGCCATGTTTCATCTGATCCTCAATTGCCTTGCTCAGGGCTGCCGTCAACGCGTCCATTGTCCGCGCGACAACCCCTTCCAGGCCACACGCCATGGCGATACCGGCATACGACACCTCCTCGTCCAGTTCGGTGCCGACAAAGTTGTCGTCGAACCACAATGTCGAGTTCCGCTTTTCCGCGCCCCATTGATAATTGCGGAACACAATCTGCGTGACCGCAGGCCATTCGCCACGGCCGATGGCTGTCAACTCATTCACCGCGATCCCGAACGCACCATCACCGGAGAAGCCCACAACCGGCACATCCGGTTGGCCGATTTTTGCGCCGACAACAGCAGGCAAGCCATAGCCGCAGGGACCGAAGAGGCCGGGGGCCAGGTATTTTCGGCCCGCGTCGAAATCGGGATACGCGTTGCCGATGGCGCAGTTGTTGCCAATGTCGGATGAGATAATCGCGTCACGCGGCAGCGCTTGCTGGATCGCGCGCCACGCCATGCGGGGGCTCATCCAATCGGGTTTGTCAGCACGCGCCCGTTCATTCCAGTTGGTGCCGGGATCGTCCTGCTCGTGGGTCAGGGATGTCAGTTCCTGCGCCCAGGCGGATTTCTTTTGGGCGATGTTGGCTTTGCGATCTGCACGGCCCGCGTCACCGGCAGTGTCACTGAGGCCCCTGAGAAGACCGGTGGCCACTTTCGCCGCGTCGCCAACAATACCCACGGTGATTTTTTTGGTCAGGCCAATGCGGTCGGGGTTGATGTCCACCTGGATGACCGCGGCGCCCTGGGGCCAGTAATCGATCCCGTAGCCGGGCAGGGTGGAGAATGGGTTCAAACGGGTGCCAAGGCACAAAACCACGTCCGCGTCCTTGATCAACTCCATCCCGGCTTTGGAGCCGTTGTAGCCAAGCGGACCTGCAAATAACGGGTGTGAACCGGGGAACGCGTCGTTGTGCTGGTAGCCCACACAGACCGGCGCATCGAGGCGCTCGGCCAGCTTTATCGACGCCTCGATGCCGCCCTGCGACAGAACCACACCAGCCCCGTTGAGGATAACGGGGTTCTTGGCGCGGGACAGGATTTCAGCCGCTTTGGCGACCGAGTTCTCCCCCCCCGAGGAGCGTTCGAATTCGATCGGATCGGGGGTTTCGATATCAATCACCTGGGTCCAGAAATCACGGGGGATGTTGATCTGGGCGGGGCCGGACAGACGTTTGGCCTGGGAAATCACCCGAGTCAGCACCTCGGCCATCCGTGACGGGTCGCGGACTTCTTCCTGGTAGGCAACCATGTCCTGGAACAGCGCCATCTGTTCAACTTCCTGAAACCCACCCTGACCGATGGTTTTGTTGGCGGCCTGGGGTGTGACCAGCAGAAGCGGTGTGTGGTTCCAGTAGGCGGTCTTCACGGCGGTCACAAAATTGGTGATGCCGGGGCCGTTCTGGGCGATCATCATCGACATCTTGCCCGTGGCGCGGGTGTAGCCGTCCGACATGAACCCGGCGGAGCCTTCATGGGCGCAATCCCAGAACGTGATGCCGGCCCGTGGGAAAAGATCCGAGATCGGCATCATGGCAGACCCGATAATCCCAAAAGCGTGCTGAATCCCGTGGCGCTGGAGCGATTTGACGAACGCCTCTTCGGTGGTCATTTTCATGGCAAATCTCCCGACGTCGGGCTCCCCTGCGGGCCCGCGATTGCGCTGTTAATGAGCCTAAAAGCCTCGAAATCGGTAGGGCCAATTTCTTCGGCGGATAGGGCCAATACGGACGTAACACCTATTTATCAACGGCTCCAAAAGGGAGAGTGGGGCCGGTTCCGCACAACATGCCGTACCGCGTGTGGTCAGCATAATGACTTCTTCCGGGGTGTTCAAAATTTAAGTTCTGGATCAATACGACATTATGGGGTGGCGGTTTGGCGATCCATGGCTGTGCCTGCTGGCGTGCCTTGCATCAGCGCGACCTCAACCTCACCCGTATACGGATGAAACCGTACCCGGCGACCGCATCTGCCGCTCATCTCGTTGCCCCGCAGCTCGACGCCAACAGCACGCTCCAAATCTTCCATGAACGTGGTGTTGTCCATGGCAATCCCGGATTGGTCGCCAAAGCCGGAGACCCCACCAAATAGCGACACCTCCAACCGGGCCCGGTTGCCACCTTTGCGATGCAGCGCTTGAATCAGCTCTTCCACGTTGCGCGTGGTGCAGCGGAGCCTTGCGTTGTCAGCCGGGGCACGTGGGTCCGCCCGGTCCCCGTCGCCAGGATGAAAGTGGTACATCGCGCCGATGCGCATGACAGGGTCGCGCGCACATGCGGCTATCCCGGAACCCAGAAAGCCAACAAGCACATCATCTGGATATTCAGAAAACCGCAGTTGGCCTTGCATCACCCGCAGGGTCCGGGGTGAGGTCACAAGGATCATCGGGCGGCCAAGGGGAGTGTGATGGCTGGCAGGTTTTTCCTGAACGGAGTGTCAGCCGCCATCCGGGGTAAGACGGCGACGCCAATCAGGGCCGTGGGAACGGCCAATATTGGGTGCCGAGGAGGTCTGCTCACGTGATACACCCCTGTTCCCTTCCGTCCAGCAATCGGCGCGCGCCGCAGGGTCAACGGGCTTGTCCAGATGACCGATGGCCCGAGGGTTACGGGTGAAATGTTAAGATTACCTGAGGCCCGGAGGCAAATTCAGCGTGAATTCGCGCTTAGTACCCGCAGCACCCTTTCGGAGGCTCTAAAGGGGGCCTTCATTGCGGCACTGTCGTTCTGGAAATCACCGGGTTGCAAATCGGGTTGCAAGCCGTGGGTGCAAGCCGTGGGTGCAAGCCGTGGGTGCAAGCCGTGGGTGCGCGACAATCGACATGCCCCAACGGCCAGTGGCGATTTTCGTCAGGGGGGTCCGGTTTTGCGCCCTCTGGTCGGGTGGAATGGCGCTTAACCCGATGAATCACCTGTCTTGTCGTGGTTTTTGCCAAGATCCACGTCGCGTTTCGTCGGTGCCTTTCCAAGGTGGTGCAAGACCGGGCGGATATCCGCCGCGCGGCCGGTGGCCAGCATGACCTCGGTCATCAAGGTCCGCAACGGAACCGATTTTGGCGACATTTCGATCGCCTGAACAAGAATTGCCCTTGCGGCTGGACCATCACCGGTTGCCATGGCAACCCGCGCCTTGGCGGCGGCCAGATCAACCCGGCTAACCGGCGGCGTCTCGGCATTTCCGGCGGCCTCATGGGCTGCGAGCACAGCCTCGGCATTGGCGACAAGTGTACGTGCGCCCGAGAGGCGATCTTCCCGCAACGCTGCCCGCAATTCGTCGTCAAATGTTGGCTCAGGCGGAGGTGCGTCACT
This sequence comes from Roseicyclus sp., assembly GCA_016763475.1. Lineage (GTDB taxonomy): Bacteria > Pseudomonadota > Alphaproteobacteria > Rhodobacterales > Rhodobacteraceae > Gymnodinialimonas. The sequence continues at coordinate 9,581 of JAESTV010000318.1, read as the reverse complement.
TACCTGAGGGCCTTGCCCCGTCGCCGCTGTTGCATTGCCGACAGTGCCCAACTCACCGAGGCCCGCGAGCGGCGCCTTTTCGTCGATCACACCCGTGTTGTTGCTGCCCATGGCAACACCCCCAGTCTCTCGCGTAAATCCCCAGGTCCTCAAGAATCCGCATAACCACACAGATTCTACTAGCCCTGTGCCATGGTAACTCATTTAGCAGTTAATACTTCGTTAATGGAAGCAGCAGGGTGACGTCGAAAAAGTGGTGGTCGCGAACCGTAAAGTCCGGTTTCTTGCCCATTGATGGCGATTTCTGGCCGACGTGATCGGAGGTTTGGAATGATCACAACTGTTGCCATGCCGTTGCGTCATCAACTGCTTTGCTGCAAACCTGTAGGGAATATCTTTGACTCCGCACGCAGCCTTTTCGCGGACCCCTATTTATTGATGGAACCCCCACGTGTTGCCCCAATTGCTAAACAAATCCAAAAATATTTTTGCAACAGCTGCCGCCGCAGCTCTCCTAACGGCTTTGCCAGCACTGGCTCAAGGCATTGATCTTCCAGATCAATCCATCATTGACGAACAACTGGCGCAGCTTGGCGCTGACGTTCCCGGTTCGATTTTCGCCATGCAGCCGTTTCGAAATAGCCAGGAACTGACGGCTGAGGATGGCACCACTTATGTGCTGACCTCCCTCAACCCGCGGGTGAATTCTTGGTTTGTGCTGGAAATCACCCCAAGTGGCGGGCGCTCACGTTTCGTACATTTCGAAAACGGCGACCCACAGACCTGGGACATTTCGCTGATTGATGAAGACGACCCCGCATTGCTGATTGAAGGCGAAGGCGACAGTTTTGCCTGCGCCCCATGGGAAGACGGCGAGCTGGAAGAGGCGCAGGAAAGCTCACTTCCATATGCGCCGGTCTGTGACTGGAGCCTTTTTGTCCGTAACCCCGTGACCGGCAACCGCACCACCCGTGAGGCGGTCGCGGAATTCCTGCGTGACAACGTGATCTTCGGCGAATCCATTGTGAACCTGATCAAAGGCGCGTTCTTTGAAGATGCCTTCATGGTCTCGTCTGAGGGGGAGGAGGAGCTGGAAGACATCGACGGTGTTGAACTTCTGGGAAACGCGCTGCTTGGTAACGCCCCCAACATGCGCCCCTATATGGGGTTTGAGTTAATCGGAACCGATGCCGGCGCAATGACCGCCGGCGCTTGGTACGAGGTGGACCAAAGCCCCGGCATCTATGCCTCGGTGATGCAGCCCGGCATGATCGCAAACGAGGTTTTGCAGGTCCCCGGCGCAAACCGGCTGGACGGCGTGGAAAGCCGTGCGGATGTTTATCTGGTGGCTTTTGACATGGCGCGGTTTGACATCGGCTATGAACTTGGAACCGATCACCCCGGCCTTGGGTGGTCGTCACGTCCGCAAAACCGCCATGGGCAGGGACGTGGCCCCGATGGCTTCAACACACCGGACCCGCTGGTGCGCACCGGAATGTTGAGCCCGGCGTTCATAGACCGCATCGCGGCGACCTTCACCGGTGGGTTCAAACGTGATCACGGCGCGTGGCGATTTGGGGATTACGCCACGTTCAATTATGGCCACCACTACGGCTTCATGCAGAACGGCGTCGTGTTGTCGCGGCTTTGGCCAAACATTGCGACGATGTATCTGACCCATGATGGCGACGTTGCGATGCGCACCTGGACCGAAGAGGATGAAGCGCTGCTGCCAGAGCTGGTCTTCGCCCGCCAAAACGGTGTGGCGATCATCGAGGATGGTGTGCCCGGTTCTCGGGTCACATCCTGGGGCGGCGGCAATTGGTCCGGTTCAGCGGCGGCTGACCTTCGCACCTTACGTGGCGGCGCGTGTATGCGCACTGTGGAGGGGCGGCAGTTCCTGATTTATGCTTATTTTTCAACCGCAACGCCGTCAGGCATGGCGCGTGTGTTCCAAGCCTACCAATGTGACTACGCCATGCTTTTGGACATGAATAGCCAGGAACACACGTATATGGCGCTCTACATTCATGACGAAGATGGTGAGGATGAGATGAACGTTCAACACCTCGTTTCGGGAATGGCAGAGGCTGACCCCGACAACGGACGTATCGCGCGGTTCATCTCGGCACCGGACAATCGCGACTTCTTTTACCTGCTGCGGAGGCAATGATGCGACGAGGATTCATTCTGAAGGCGGCTGTTGCCGCAGGTATCTTGGCAATCACGGGTTGCGCGGCAGGTGCGCAATCATTGGGGGAACGCAACGAGTTGCTGTTCCAGCAGCTTCAACAAATCCGCGGGCTCTCGAATTCCGAGATCAGCCGGGTGCGTCAGATCTTTGCCAATTCGCCCAACGGGTGGATGGGGCAAGGCAATCCGGCGGTCACACGCCACCCGCTGACACCCGAGGAAGCGGCGGCGCAGGTCGGCGGCACGGTTGCGCAGGTACAGGCCAGCTATCGCAACCGCGCGTTTGAGCGGATTTGCGGCGGGCCATATATGGTGCCGCTTTATGATCCGGAAACCCAGACGCCCCGTGATGCAACCACCTGTGTGGACATGTTTGAATACCCCAACATTCCAATGGTTTACCCGGTCGTCTGGGTCCGTGCCAATGAAGCGGCGGCGCTGTGTGCTGCGGAAGGTGGGCGTATCGGCGACGCCCATGAATGGGAAGGCGCGGCAGCGGGTCAGCTTTTGCCACCGGATTATCCGTTCGACCTGGTCCGGGGGATGGGCGCGTCCGCCGCGGTGAACACAATGCGGAGTTGGCACAACAACCGCTACGCCAGCACACGCGGGACGTTTTCGATCGGCGCCTGGCAGTCGGGTGTGTGCGCCACTGGCTCGTTCAAGAACGCCACCTGTAACGGTGGCAGTTTTCAGGGCTGCGGGTCGAACACTTATCCGGCGGGCAGCTTCCCGTCGTGCCAATCGCCGCTGGGTGTGTTCGACATCGACGGCAACGCGGCGGAACATATGAACCTGCCTCTGGCGGAAGATCAGATGGCCTCCGCCGGGTCCACAACCCTGGGTGTGACCGAGATGAAAGGGTCGTGGTTCATCTGGGACACAATCCGCGCCCATGAACATTGGGCACGCTGGCGCGCCCCGTTTTGGCACGGCTCACGGGTGTTGTCAGAGGGCAGTCACCGGAACTATCACTTGGGGTTCCGTTGCTTCCGCGACGTAGGTTGATCCGGCCCGGAAAATGCGAAAAGGCGCGCCAATACGGCGCACCTTTTCCATTATAAACCGACGTTTTGCGCCTGGGTCTAAAGGGACGCCAAGCGGACCGTCGCCCCGGTCAGCGCACCATCGGAATTCAGGAACCCGGCATAGCGCTCATCTGTCAGCAGATCGCGCAGGTCGACCGCGCGGCCATTGACGAAGGCGGTGCGGCTGACCAACCGGATGCCGTGGGAATAGTCGGCGTAGGAGGAGCCATGTACGGTTGACAGCGATTGGATGGCGCGCCCGTTTGTGCGGTGCCAGCCGTAGATTGCCACGCGGCCAGGGTTGCGCGACAGACGGTTGGCGACAACAAGGTCCTTCTTGTGGCCTGCCACCAACATGCCCGCCCGCGCACCTGCGCGCGCGAACTGGCCGTCAACTGTTGCATCATGGCGAACGAAATAGTTGGTTGATGACATCGACGACCCCGGCGTCATCGGTGAGGGCGCGATGCGCACATCTGCCTGGCTGTAGATCGCATCAACCATCGTGGTTGTGGGTAACATCATGTCAAAGGCATCAGCCACGCGAAGGGCAGCGGGCAAGCCGAGAGGCACCCGAATGTTGTCACTGTCCGACCCAACAGCGAGGTAATCGGGGGTCACGCAAATTGTGACCTCTACGGAGCGACCGCCAACGGTGCCGGTGAATGTGACGGGGTGCAGATCGCGGGTGTGGCTTGGGACGTTTCCGGCCATTACCTCTTGCACCAGTTGGTTGTCACGCTCCGAACCCGAACCGTTGCCGATCCGCGCCATGACCGCAGCGCCGCCCGAGGCGTTGCCAGCGCGGCGCGGGATCGCACGGGCCAGGCGGGCGGAACAATCGCCGTTGCCGCCGCCACCGCTGAAGATATTGGGGCGGGGGCTTTCCCCGACACCGCCAAGAGCGTCAGGCGTTTCGGCGCGCGCAAATTCAATACCCAGATCTCCGGGGCGGGCTGCAACGCGGGTGACGAGGTTACTGGGGCGCAGGTTTGGCCGTGGGCTGGATGCGGCCAGCAGAGAGGTGCCTTGCGGCACCGGCGCCAGATCCGGCAAGGCGGCCAGATCCGGCAAAGCGGCACGTGTTGTGGTCTCCGGGCGTGTGGTGGGGCGCGGCAAGGTGGCGGCACGGGCGGCGTCCATGCCACGGGCCATTGTAACGATTTCAACCTCAGCCGGGCTGACGGATGTGCCGGGGCGCGGAAGCGGCCTCACGGAGGGGCGGCCTGCGATAACAGTAACGGGCGCAGCCGGGGCACCTGACAGCGCAGGTGCGCTGGCGACACCTTCAACAGCCGAGGCCAATTGCGGCGCCAGACGTGTGCCGGGTGCGCGGTCAATCACGACGGAAACCGTGGTGTCAAAGGCATCGGCATCGGGATAGCGCCGTTGGGGAGTGGGGTCGATGGCCGGGGCGGAGGCGGTTTCAGCGGGTGTCAGTTCAGCGGTTGCCAGCTGCGCATATCGCGCATCAAGCGCATTGGACACAACAACATAGCTGCACACAGATGTGATGACGGTAGACGCCAAAACAACGGCCAGCACACCTTCCGGACGTTCGAAAACGCCCGGCCTGCTTACAGCCGTATCCTGATTGGTTCGCGCAAAAACCCGCGCGATTGCTGTCCCGTACATGTGGAGGCATTGCCCCTTTTTTTGCCTTACGCGATTCCTGTCGCGCTTTGCTGTCCCTTATTCTTCGCCAGCCCTAAGCCGGAAGTGTTAAATTCGCAACAACCTCTCCGTTGTTTTGTCGGAACGCTTGAATCTTGCGCGGAATCTTGCCAGCCGCCGCCAGCCTAGATCGACAGTTTCTTGAAGATCGGCTCCGGGATATTGCGGATCACGGCCATCACAACGCGCCAGATCGACCGGGTGTAGATGATGTTCTTTTTCTTTTCGACGGCGTTCAGGATTGCCTTGCCGACTTCTTCCGGTTCGGCGGTCAGAGGCCCCGGTGTGTCCAGACCTTCCGTCATCGCGGTATTCACGAAGCCGGGTAACACGGTGACCACATGAACACCCTTCTTTGTAAGGCGATTGCGCAGGCCCGACAGATAGGCGGTGAAGCCTGCCTTGGCGGCACCATAGACGTAATTCGTCGCCCGGCCACGATCTCCGGCGACGGAGGAAATACCAACCAAAGTACCCGATCCGCGTGTCTCCATGGCGTTCGCCAGATGCGCCAGAACGGAGGCGGGACCCTCAAAATTCGAGCGCATAACGTGGGTTGCCGCCAGCGGATCAGCCTCACTTCCGTCCTGTGTGCCCATTGCACCAACCGCGCAGACCGCAACCTCGGGCAGTGCGGGCAGCGTGGCGACAAAGTCCCCGTGGGAATCAAGTGCCAGCGCGTCGAACTCGTGCAGCGTGACCTCTGCGCCATATCGGGTGCGCAAATCGGCGGCGTCATCTTCCAGCCGTGCCTTGTTGCGCGCCGCCAGTTGGATCGGGTGGCCTGCCTCAGCAAACGACCGCGCCACAGCGCGTGCCATACCTGACGCTGCGCCAAGGATCAGGACCGGGCCGCCGCTCATAACCCCAACCTTTCAGATTGCACCGATGTGAAGCGGTCTGTCAGGCCCGCCTGCGCACGCATGGCGGCGAAGGCCACGGCGCGTGGGTCCGCTTTTGCCACCGCCTCGGGCATCCGGGCGTCTTTTGCCAGATAGAACCGGCCCTGGTGGGCCAGTGTGATTGCGTCCAGTTGTTCCATCAGGGCAAGGCTCCGTTCAGTTGCCGGGAAGTCCAAGGCCAGTGTGTAGCCGGGCATTGGGAAGGAAAAATGGCCTGATTGCGGCCCGAAGCGTTTTATCACCGATAACGTCGAGCCGGACCCGGAGGCGGCGATGGCCTGCATCAACTCGGCCAACCCGGCGGTCGCGGTGTTCAGGGGCAGGGCGCATTGGAATTGGATGAAGCCGCGGCGGCCATAGGCGCGGTTCCAGTTGTTGAGCGCGTCGAGGGGGTAGAAGTAGCTGTCCCAATCCACCAGCCTGGTGCCCGCCCGTTTGGCCCCGCGCAGCCAGTAGACGCCGTTGATGCCGCGCAGCCAGACGCCACGAAATACGAACGGGGGCGCGCCGAAAGGAACCGGCAGTTTACCTTTGTGGCGGACCTTCAGGGGCGGCGTGCCTGCGGAGAGGTCTGCTTTTGTTGCATGTTGCCCCAACAGTAACAGTGAATGGCCGTGATGTGGCCCGTCCGAGCAATCAATCCACGCCACGGAATACGGCGCATCAAGGGTGCTTTCAAAGGCCGTCAGGGTCTCGGACAGAGAGGTCAGCGCGCGGGTTTCCTGGCGGATAAATGTTGTCTCTACGGCGCGCAGGCGGATTTGGGCGCGCAATATCACACCTGTCAGGCCCATGCCCCCAAGGGTCCAGTGGAACAGGTCGTCTTGGGCACCCAGCCGGGTGACTGTGCCGTCCGGTCCCATCAGGTCAATCCAATCAACACAGGCCCGGAAGGAGCCGTCGATATGGTGGTTCTTGCCGTGGACATCCGCCGCAATGGCGCCGCCGAGGCTGACATACTTGGTGCCCGGCGTGACCATCGGGAACCAGCCGCGCGGCAGGAATGTGTGGATGATGTCACCCAGCAGGACTCCGGCTTCGGCCACCAGAACACCGTCGTCAAACGACAACATCCGGTCCATGCCGGTCATATCAAGGGTCAGCCCTCTATTCATGGCGGCATCGCCGTACGCCCGCCCGTTGCCGCGCGCGATCAGGGGGGATGCGAGTACCGCCGCGCGCACGTCGGCCTCGCTTCGTGCCGTCACCACATGGCATTCGACTTTCGGGAAACGGCCCCAACCGCTAAGCATGCTCATCGCGCGGCCTCGCGGAACCTGGCCTCGTGGAACACGAAGCGGCGGTCCAGTTGGTATTTGGTGATGTAGCCCACGGACAACCCAATCACCGCACCCAACTCACGGGCAAAGTCGGTCCCCCAGATCAACCAGAATGAGGTCTCGCTCACCCAGAATATCGCCGTTGGGGCGATGCCCATCAGGGAATACAGGCCGAATTGGCGGCCCTGCGCCACGGCGCCACGTGTGCCATCATAGAAGATCCAGCGCTTATCGAGGCCGAATTTCACCACCAGCCCCGCCACTGTTCCCGCGCCCAAAGCAAACGTGAACCACAAAGCGGTATCGCCGCCCAACAGCACCAACCGCTGCACGGCAAGGTTCACCAAAACCGCCACCACCGCGAAGGCAACATAGCGGATCACAAGGCTCGCGCGGGTCATAGGAAGACGGCCCCAGCCACAAGCAGGCCGCAAAACAGCACCACCAGCCGCGATGTCGGATTGGTCAGGGAGTACACCATCGGATCGTCGTGCATCTGGCCCCGGTCAGCCACCAGAACCATGCGGCTGACCCAGAAGATCAGCAGCGGGCACACACCCCACAGCAGCCAGGGTGTGCCGAATTTGGCCTGGGTGCTCGGCTCATCTACGTAAAGCGCCAACACCAGAACGGCGAGGTAACCTGAGGTGATCGCCATCTGGCTGATCACGTGGCGGTCACTGGCAATGTAGCCTCGGCGCGAGTTCTCCCGCTCAGCCGTTTTACTGTCGGTTAACTCAGCGAGGCGTTTGACGGCTGCAAGCGCGAAGAAAATGAACATCGAAAACGCCAGAATCCAGACCGACAGGGTTACCGAAATCGCCACCCCGCCTGCGATGATCCGTAACGTAAAGAGGAACGCCAAAAGGCAGATATCAATCAACGTGTGCTGCTTGAATTCCACCGAATAGGCCACCGTTGCCACAAAATAGAGCGCCACAATTGCAAGCAGGGCAGGGGACACCAACAGCGCTGTAATCAGCGCCAGGGCCAAAAGCACCGGGATCATTTTTGTGCCAATTGCGGTGGACAAGGCGCCAGATGCGAAAGGGCGCAGGCGTTTGCGTGGGTGGCTGCGATCATCCCTCAGATCCAGCAGGTCGTTGATCAGATACCCCGCAGAGGCCGCAAAGCTAAGCGCGACAAAGGCCGCCATGATTGGCGCGATCGCCTCAAATCCGTAGTTGGGATCAGCAACCAGCGGCACCGCAACCAGCAGATTCTTGAGCCATTGCTGCGGTCGCATCGCCCGCAGGAGGGCGCGGGGCGGGGCGGGGCGGATCAGATGCTCGGCGGGTGTTGTGCCTGCATCCAGGGCAGCGCGGGTCTTGGGGGATGCGCCAACACTGATCGCATGTGTGGCGTCTTTCCAGACCGCCAGATCAGCGGCGCTGTCACCAACATAAATGTACCCGTCCGGGAATTTGCCCCGCAAAAATCGTGCCTTTTCAGCACCTTTGAGGTTCCGCACCCCGTCGGAGCCATGCACCTCATCAAAGATGCCCAGGTGTGCGGCGACACCATCCGCGAGGGATTGATCACTGGCGGTCACCAGTGCCGTGCGCCCACCTTCAGCCCGCCAGGCAGCCACGCGGCGCTGAACCTCCCCGTCATAGGGCAGGGTGGTGACGTCCACGTCCGACAACCCGGCCAAGGCAGCTTTCAACTGCGCCCGTCCGTGGCGCAGGCGTGTGATCGCCCCGAGTGCGGCCCATCCGTCCCGCGCCAGGGCTGACCACAGGCACTCAAAAAGCACGTCGGATCGCAGCAATGTGCCATCCAGATCCACCACCAGCACAGGCCGCGCGGCGACCTCGGCGGAGGGTGTATGGGCTTCTGGGCCGGTATCTTCGGGCGGCGGTGCCAGTGGTCTGATCCCTTACAAAACCTGGAGGCGAAGGTGCCCCAGCGCGCGTGACTTGGCCAGTGCTTTCTGCCTGATCTGTCTGCACATGGTATCGACAGGGCGGGTGTTGCTGGCTATCGTCGCGTCGGTTTATTTTGCTAAGGAATTGTCCTCCATGCCGCTGTCCTTTTCCGTCCGCTCATTGATTGTGGGATCGATCCTTGCCTTGGGCGCCAATGGCGCGTTGGCGCAGAGCAACGATGAGTCCGATGTGTCTGCTGTAGTGGAAGAAGCGTTGGCTGCGTTACAGGCGCTGTCCGCCCCGTCCGAGGAGGAGATCGTCGCCGAACGCGCCGCTGCCGTTGAGGATGCCGTGGCGGACGCGTTGGATGCGTTTGAGGCGCTGGCGGTTGAGACCGCCGCCCGTGCGGAAGACGCGGCTGCAAGTGAGCGGGCGGGTGCTGTGGACGAGGCAATGGGCGCGTTTGCGGCGCTGGCAGCGGGTTCTGCTGCACGTGCCGAGGAAGAAGCCGCCGCAAATCGAGCCGCCGCCGTTGAGGATGCTTTGAGCGCGTTTGACGTGCTCGCCGCTGAAGTTGCGGCACGCGCCGCTGAAGTTGCCGCTGCGGCTGAGGCCGAAGCCGCCGCCCAAGCTGAA
>JAESTV010000317.1 GCA_016763475.1 Roseicyclus sp. | reverse complement strand
TTTGATAAAATCATCAGGGATCGTCATCTCCGGATGTTCTAGAAAAGCTGTATGCATTTCCCAGAACTTTCCTTGCAGTCCAGCGGCGAAGGCAATGTTTGTTAGTTTGTCTTCTTCTTTTTCTTCATCGCTTTTTGTCTCATCGTTATCGCGACTGAAGGAGACAGGGCGGGCGATATAACGAATATCTTTTCTTATGCTCAAGACTTCCTGAATAACAGGATTGAGCTGTTTACAATAACCGCAACCGTAATTTATAAATTCGACGAGGGTGATGTCTGCATTTTCATTACCAGTAATTAAAAATTCGGCTTTTGGGTTATACACTTTGTGATAGGCCCCGAGGGATTGAAAACCCTGTCCGCGCACGGTTCCTGCCCCGCCGGAATAGAACAGGAAGTTTGGCGGGATCTCTGCGATGTCGCCCCCAAAGACGCTTCCCAACTGAACACGCGCCGCGATACGGCTTGCGCGGTCCTCTCCAAAGCCGAGGTAGACGCGGCCATCCACATAGACAGCCGCCCCGCCGCTCCCTTGATCGGACAGAAACGGGTCCACGGACCCTTCGATGTAGAACAGCCGCCGCGCGTCCAACGGGTCTTCGCGGCGGTCCCATGTCAGGCTTGTGGGAACGGTAAGTAGTGTGACCTGCCTGTCCCCGAAGATGGTGTCGAACTGGTAGTGATACAGCCCGACCCCGAGAGAGCCGGCCAAGCTGCGGTTGAAGCGGTGCTCTACTCCGAATTCGGCCCCAACGACCGATAGGGAAAACGCCGGGTCATCCAGGTATTTCGCTCCAATTTCCACATAGGCAGTGGTGTCCGGTGTAAAGGTTGCGGGCCGCGAATAGCGCAGGCTAACGGAGGCATCGATGCCCTCAACGTCGCCAGTTGTCACCCCTTGAGAGCCGATCCCGCCGATCTCACCCTCAATCCGCAACCGTTCGGCCCCGCCAAAGAGGTTGCGGTGTAGCCAATAGGCGCTGAGCGATGCGCCATCGTCGGTGGACAGCTCTGCGCCAAAGCCAACCCGGCGCAGCTCACTTTCCACAAGCGTCGCGGCGATATCCATCGTGCCGTCAGGCTGAAGCTCCCCCTCCTGCAGGGCGATGGCTGAAAATACTCCGGTGTCGCGCAATCGCCCCTCAACCCGGTCGGGTGTATCGGGGGAAAAGGTGGCGCCTTGTGGCAATCCGGCGATAGCCAGGATCCGCTCGGGGCGCATCCGGTCCTGACCTTCGGGGACAAGCTGACCGAATTGAGCGATTTGACCGGGCTCAATCCGCACCCGGACGTCCAGGATCGCTTCTCCGTTGCGTGCGGTAATCTGCTGGTCGCCGACGGCTGCTGTGGGGTGGCCCATGCTGCGCCAACCGTCGATGGCAGCAGTTGCCGTTTCACGCAACAGCCCGGTTGAAGCATCACCGCCGGGCCGAAATTCCCCCGGAAGCACCGTTTCGGCGGCAAGCGGTCCAATCTCGGCGGTGCCAAGGCGGAACGGCGGGCCTGGGTCAACGGTGATGGTGATCCGGTTGACGGAAAGCGGGCCACCAAACGGCGGGATACGCGCGGCCTCTTGTCCATCCACATCAATGCGCACAACCGGCGAGAAGTGGCCTGAATCATACAATGCCGCAACCAGACGCCCATAATCGGCGCGCGCGGCGGCGATCAGGTCCTGGGCGGTGCGTTGTTCTTCAGTGGTTTGCAAAAGCAGCGACGACGCGCGCAGGCGATCTGTCAGATACTCATCGGCATTTGGGGCGGACAATTGGATATTTTGCGCACTTGCCGCAGTGCTCAAAGCGCACAACGCAAAAATCAATGCTGTCCAATACCGTCCACCCATATGAATTCTGGTAATTCCCTTCGGCAAAGAACGCCAGCATTTTACCGACGCTTGGCGCGTGTTGGCGGAAAGTTGGGACCTTTTGCGCCTTGCCGCATTTGGGGCAGGGACGTATCACAACACTCGAAACGCGACTGGAGGAGCATCTCATGGCCAAACTCGTCACTATTTTCGGCGGCTCGGGCTTTGTGGGCCGCTACATTGCGCGCCGTATGGCCAAAGAAGGCTGGCGCGTGCGGGTGGCTGTGCGTCGCCCGAACGAAGCCTTGTTCGTAAAACCCTACGGTGTTGTTGGGCAGGTTGAACCGATCCTTGCCAATATTCGCGATGAAGACAGCGTTCGCGGGGCGATCCAAGGGGCGGATGCGGTGATCAACTGCGTCGGCACGTTTGATTCCGGCGGGAAAAACAACTTTGACGCTGTGCAGCGTGACGGTGCGGCGCGCATCGCGCAGATTGCCGCTGAGGAAGGCGCACAATCATTGGTCCACATCTCGGCCATCGGGGCGGATGTGGAGAGCCAGAGCCTTTATGGGAAATCCAAAGGGGAGGGCGAAGCCGCGGTTTTGGAGGCATTCCCCGGCGCAATGATCCTGCGCCCATCGGTGATTTTCGGGGCAGAAGACGGGTTCTTTAACCGTTTCGCGGCGATGACGCGGTTTGGTCCGGTGCTTCCCGTTGCGGGGGCTGAGACCCGGTTTCAGCCGGTTTATGTTGATGACGTTGCCCAGGCCGCTGTTCGGGGTGCGATGGGTGAAGCTCATGGCGTGTATGAGCTTGGAGGCCCCGATGTGGAAAGTTTCCGCGCGCTTATGCAGCGCATGTTGGGTATCATTCGCCGTCGCCGCCTGATCCTCAACATTCCGTTCTTCGTGGGCGGTATGATGGCCGCCGTTCTGGATTTCGGGCAAAAAATCACCGGCGGGCTGTTTCACAACAGCATTCTGACCCGTGACCAACTGCGCAGTCTGCGCACAGACAACGTGGTGCGGGACGGTGTGCAGACCTTCGCGGATTTGGGGATTGAGCCGATTGCGATGGAGGCTGTTCTGGAGAGTTACCTTTGGCCTTACCGCCCCTCGGGGCAGTATTCCGATATCAAAGAAAGTGCGAAGAACCTACGTGTAGGCAATCACTAGCAGGAAGATGCCCAACCCGACGCGGTAGATCACGTAGGGCGTAAAGCTGATAGTTTTCAGTAGCCTGAACATCAAAGACAGCGCCGCCAAGGCAGCTAGGAACGACAGCGCGGCGGCAATTGCCCCGTCACGCGCGGTTTGTGCATCGGCGGTTGCGATCAGCTCAGCGCCTGCAAAAATGCCGGACGCGATGATCGTAGGGATCGACATCAGCATGGCGACACGCGCGGCGCTTTCGCGGTCATACCCCAGATACCGCGCCGCGGTGATGGTGATGCCAGATCGCGAGGTTCCGGGGATCAGGGCAATGGCCTGCCACAGACCCATGATGATGGCGTCGCGCAGGTTCCAATCTTTGGGCGTCTTGTCGTGGGCGCCGTTTTGGTCGGCCCAATAGAGGACACCGCCAAAGATCAGCATGGTCCAGCCAATCACGGTGATCGAGCGGAGTTGATCGTAGATCCCCGTGACCTCAAGAAACAGGCCGAAGATAATCACCGGAATTGTCGCGACCAGCAGCAGAAACGCGAGCTTCGCGCCATGGGTGTCGATGCGCCCCGTCAACATGCGCGGTGTACCAACCAATGCGGCTCTCACGTCACCCCAAAAGTAGAGGATCACCGCCCCCAGTGTCCCCACATGAACAGCCACATCTATGGTCTGCCCCTGATCCTCCGTTCCGATGAGATTCGGCAGCAGAATGAGGTGTGCAGAGGAAGAGATTGGCAGGAACTCAGTGATCCCCTGGATCAATGCGAGGAGGAATAGGTTAAAAAGGGTCATGAGGTTGTCCCATGTGTGTCATAGAAGTATTTGAAAACAATGAAGTATTTTCATGTAGGTAAGCTATAGTGTCATATTTAGCGCTCAGAGCCAGTCTTGTGAGATTGTTGATCTTCCGGTAGCTATAAATAGGTCAGTGATGTTGTCTTTTTATCCCCTCACACCCCGGTTATACGGGCCTAGAAATGATGGGAGATGTGGTGTGGCTAAGCAACCCATGTTGAAGTTCGTTTCCGTCGGTAAAGAGATGCCGGAAAAGCGGGAAGCGGGCCAGCGGAAAGACGACTTTGCCGAGATTTACGGCGAATATGCCCGTGACAAGGCGGCGGAGCAATCCGGGCGGTGCAGCCAATGTGGTGTGCCGTATTGCCAATCCCATTGCCCGCTTCACAACAACATCCCCGATTGGCTGAAACTGACGGCGGAAGGGCGGCTGCGTGAGGCGTACGACCTGAGCCAGGCGACCAATACCTTCCCCGAGATTTGTGGCCGTATCTGCCCGCAGGATCGCCTGTGTGAAGGCAATTGCGTGATCGAACAGTCCGGCCACGGCACTGTCACAATTGGCTCGGTTGAGAAGTACATCACCGACACCGCGTTTGATCAGGGGTGGGTCATGCCAATCGCGCCATCCGTAGAACGCATTGAATCCGTTGGTATAATTGGTGCCGGGCCGGGTGGATTGGCTGCCGCTGACATGTTGCGCCGTGCCGGTTTTCAGGTAACGATCTATGATCGCTACGACCGCTCCGGAGGGCTGATGATGTACGGTATCCCCGGCTTCAAACTGGAGAAGGAGGTTGTGGTTCGGCGCAACAAACAGCTGGAAGATGGCGGCGTCAGGTTCGAGTTGAACTGCGACGTCGGTCGCGACATCAGCCTTGAGGAAATCCGCCAGGAGCATGACTTTGTCATCATCGCCACGGGTGTTTACAAGTCCCGCGAGTTGCAGGGACCTGGCGCTGGCGCGGAGGGGATTGTCCGGGCGATTGATTACCTAACCGCTTCTAATCGCAAGTCTTTTGGCGATGACGTGCCGGAATTTGATAGTGGTGAACTGAACGCTGAGGGCAAACGTGTTGTGGTGATCGGCGGTGGTGACACTGCAATGGATTGCGTGCGCACCGCGACGCGGCAGGGCGCGACAAGCGTGAAATGCCTGTATCGCCGTGACAAGGCGAACATGCCGGGTTCGATGCGGGAAGTGAACAACGCTGAGGAAGAAGGCGTTGATTTCGTTTGGCTTTCCGCCCCCAAAGGCTTCAGCGCGGCCAATAACACCGTGGACGGCGTGATGGTGCAGAAAATGCGCCTTGGGGCGCCGGATGTGACGGGGCGGCAAAGCCCGGAACTCATTGAAAACGCTGATTATGTTGAAGGCGCCGATATGGTGATCACGGCGCTTGGTTTCTCTCCCGAGGACTTGCCGACGCTTTGGGAAACGCCAGAGCTGGAAGTGACCCGTTGGGGCACGATCAAAACCAATTTCCACACCCATGAAACCGAACTTCCGGGGGTCTTTGCGGTGGGGGATATCGTCCGTGGCGCAAGCCTTGTGGTCTGGGCGATCCGGGATGGGCGCGAGGCGGCGGAAGCGATCATACAACAGGCCGCGCTCCGCCAATCCGTTGCCGCCGAATGACGAGAGATTGTTCCATTTCAACCCGAACTCGTCCCATTTGGTACTTTAGGGGCTGAGATGGCCCTTCGGACAAGCGGAACGCGCAGATTCCGGTCGGACACGGATGTTCGGCCCTTTCACGGGAACAAGACAGGAAGGCTGACCTGATGCGACCAATTTGTTACCAGATCCTTACCGCCGCGCTGGTGTTCGCGGGACACGCAACACCTGTCGCGGCTCAGGACGCAAGTAGATTGTTTCAGGTGCCTGAAGGATGCTCGGCGTTCCTGACGGTGCAATCGCGGTCGTGTCTTGTGGCGCATCATTGGCGCTGCGACGCGGATCCTGCGGGGTCGCGCTGGCGCGTGACGCTGGATCAGCAGGGCGCGTTTTACCTCAACTACACCGACGCCGAATTTCGCTGGTTGCGGGCGTACAATCTGCGCAGTGGATCACAAGCCACTTTGCTCGAGCCTGAGGACGACCCGGCTTCGATGTCAGAACTCTTTGAAACCGGCCGGGACACGATGGTGTTCTCAACGCTCACCGAAAGCCCTTCGGGTAACTTTCAGCGTGACTACACCGGATATGACAGCCTGACCGGTGCGACCGTCGTGATTGACGGCGAAGAATTGCTGGTTACGGAATTCGCCTACCAGTGGCAGTCCGAGACCGGACCGCGGGTGACCGAAGGCAGCCAGTTTGTGAGCCAGCGCCTTGGCCTGTTCTTCGGCGGGATCGAATCCGTCACAACGCCGAGCGGCGACACTTTTGAGGGCAACTACAGCCCGGTGGAATTTTCCGGCCCCGGTGAGCCGGGGTTTCTGTCAACCGAGCCGCAATATGATTGTGGAGATATGATGAGCGCCTTGCCGGCAGCCCCGATCTGGAGGGCGAGTCGATGAGCGGCGATCTGCGCGATCCCTATCGCCGCACCGGCACTCTGCACGGGAATTGCCTCTGTGGGGCGGTGACGATTGAGGTGGATGGAGAGTATATCGCGGCGGTCGGCGTGTGCCATTGCACGATGTGCCAGCGCAGCAACGGGGTGCTTTTCGGTGCGTTTGAGGCGGCGGCGGAGGCTGTCACCACAAGCGGTCCGGCGCAGCGTTATGCCTCGTCGAGTTTTGCCGAGCGGGCGTTTTGCGGCACGTGCGGCAGCGCCTTATGGCTGCGCGACACCTCACCTGCGGGGATGGGGTATGAGTTGATGCCGGGGTTGTTCGCCAAGGCGGCTGACTTCCCCCTGATCTCGGAAATCTATCACGACCGCGCCCCGGCTTATGTGCCGCTGGCGGGGGATCATCGGCGCGGTACGCGGGCCGAATATGAACAAAAGAACCTCCATATCGTGGGAGACATGTGATGACTCAATATGACACCAACTGGGCCGCCGCTGAGCAAGCGAAGCGCAAATGGATGGAAGAGAACGGTATGTTCCGGGAGCAGGACGAGCATTCGTCCTGTGGCGTGGGGCTGGTGGTGGCCATTGATGGCAAGCCGAAGCGGTCTGTGGTGGAAGCAGGCATCACCGCGTTAAAAGCGATCTGGCACCGGGGCGCGGTTGATGCCGATGGCAAGACCGGTGACGGCGCGGGTATCCACATCCAGATTCCGGCGCAGTTTTTCTACGATCAGGTGCGGCGCACCGGCCATGAGCCGCGGTTTGATGAGTTGATGGCGGTTGGTCAGGTGTTCCTGCCCCGCAGTGATTTTGGCGCGCAGGAAGTGTGTCGCACCATCGTGGAATCCGAGGTTCTGCGGATGGGCTATTACATTTACGGCTGGCGCCATGTGCCGGTGGATGTTGCGGTTCTGGGTGACAAGGCCAATGCAACCCGGCCCGAGATCGAGCAGATCATCATCTCAAACGCCAAAGGTGTTGATGAGGAGACGTTTGAGCGCGAGCTGTATGTGATCCGCCGCCGGATCGAGAAGGCGGCTTTGGCCGCTGGGGTGCGCGAGATGTACCTGTGTTCGCTGTCGTGCCGGTCGATCATCTACAAAGGTATGATGCTGGCGCAGGATGTGGCGGAGTTTTACCCCGACCTGCAAGACGCCCGGTTTGTGAGCGCGTTTGCGATCTATCATCAGCGCTATTCCACCAATACGTTCCCGCAATGGTGGTTGGCGCAGCCGTTCCGCATGTTGGCCCATAACGGTGAGATCAACACCCTGAAGGGCAATCTGAACTGGATGAAAAGCCACGAGATCCGCATGGCGTCTTCGTTCTTTGGCGAGATGGCTGAGGATATCAAACCGATTGTGGCAAGTGGATCTTCGGATTCCGCCGCTCTGGACGCGGTGTTTGAGGTTATGGTGCGGGCCGGACGCAACGCGCCGATGGCCAAGACAATGCTGGTGCCGGAGGCGTGGTCCCAAAGCGCGACCGAGCTGCCGAAGGCGTGGCAGGACATGTACGGCTATTGCAACTCGGTCATGGAACCGTGGGACGGCCCCGCCGCTTTGGCGATGACCGACGGGCGCTGGGTGTGTGCGGGTCTGGACCGCAGCGGCCTGCGTCCGATGCGCTATGTGGTCACCGGCGATGGCTTGCTGATTGCGGGATCCGAGACCGGCATGGTGCCGGTGGACGAAGCCAGTGTCATTGAGAAAGGCGCACTTGGTCCGGGGCAGATGATTGCTGTCGATATGCAGGAACAGACCCTGTTCCGCGACACAGAGATCAAGGATGCCCTGGCCGCGAGCCGCGATTTTGGTGCTTGGGTTGGTAAGATCACCGACCTCGAGAAAGAGACCCGAGGGCTTACGGAAACGGCTCTGTTCAGCGGTGCAGACTTGCGCAAACGGCAGGTTGCGGCCGGATATTCGATTGAAGAGCTGGAGCAGATATTGGCTCCGATGGCGGAGGATGGGAAAGAAACCCTGGCGAGCATGGGGGACGATACGCCCTCGGCTGTGCTGTCGTCGCAATACCGTCCGCTGAGCCATTATTTCCGGCAGAACTTCAGCCAGGTCACAAACCCGCCAATTGACTCGCTTCGTGAGTATCGGGTGATGAGCCTGAAGACCCGCTTCGGCAATCTCAAGAACGTGCTGGACGAGGATTCATCACAAACCGAGATCCTTGTGCTCAACAGCCCGTTCCTTGCCAATGCGCAATTTGACCGGATGGTCAGCTACTTCCAGGACTCGGTTGCAGAGATTGACTGCACCTTTGAAGCGCAGGCTGAGGCCGGTGCGTTGCGGGTCGGGTTGGAGCGGATCAGGGCGGAGGCGGAAGATGCCGTGAGGTCCGGCGCCGGGCATCTGGTGCTGACCGATCAGGGGCAGGGTGACGGACGTGTGGCGATGCCGATGATCCTGGCCACAAGCGCCGTACATTCGGGGCTGACCAAGAAAGGCCTCCGCACGTTCTGTTCACTGAATGTGCGATCAGCCGAGTGCATTGACCCGCATTACTTCGCGGTTCTGGTCGGCTGTGGCGCAACCACGGTGAACGCTTATCTGGCGCAGGATTCGATTGCCGACCGGATTGACCGGGGGCTGATCGACGGCTCTTTGACCGAGGTGATGGCACGGTATCGTGCGGCAATTGATGCCGGTCTGTTGAAGATCATGGCGAAGATGGGGATCTCGGTGATCTCATCTTACCGTGGTGGCCTGAATTTCGAGGCGGTTGGCTTATCCCGCGCCATGGTGGCGGAGTATTTCCCCGGCATGTTGAGCCGGATCAGCGGCATCGGTGTCAGTGGTCTGCAAACGAAGGTGGAAGAGGTCCACTCCAAGGGCTGGTCACAGAGCGATTCCGTGTTGCCGATTGGCGGTTTCTATAAAGCCCGCCATTCCGGTGAGACCCACGCCTGGCAGGCGAGCACGATGCATATGTTGCAGGAAGCCTGTAATCGGGCGTCTTATGGATTGTGGAAACAATATACCGCGAAAATGCGCCAGAACCCGCCGATCCACCTGCGTGATCTGATGGATATCTTACCGCTGGGCGCGGCGGTGCCGATTGAGGAGGTGGAAAGCATCACCTCGATCCGTAAACGATTTGTGACGCCGGGGATGTCCCTGGGGGCATTGTCACCCGAGGCCCACAAGACGCTGAACGTGGCGATGAACCGGATTGGCGCGAAGTCGGATTCAGGGGAAGGCGGCGAAGACCCGGCGCATTTCCATCCGGAGCCGAATGGCGACAATCCCAGCGCCAAGATCAAGCAGGTGGCGAGTGGGCGCTTTGGTGTGACCGCTGAGTATCTGAACCAATGTGAAGAGTTGGAGATCAAGGTCGCCCAGGGCGCCAAGCCCGGTGAGGGTGGGCAATTGCCCGGTATCAAGGTGACGGAGCTGATCGCACGGTTGCGCCACTCTACGCCGGGGGTGATGTTGATTTCGCCGCCGCCGCACCACGATATCTACTCGATCGAAGACCTTGCGCAGCTGATCTATGACCTCAAGCAAATCAACCCGCGCGCCAAGGTCACGGTGAAACTGGTGGCCTCCAGCGGTGTCGGGACAATTGCGGCGGGTGTGGCGAAGGCCAAGGCTGATGTGATCCTGATTTCCGGCCATAACGGCGGCACCGGCGCGTCAC
>JAESTV010000316.1 GCA_016763475.1 Roseicyclus sp. | reverse complement strand
TTGTGCATTTTGCCGTGGGCGCGGTGACGCATGCCGTGGGCTTTGGCGTAGTCGCCCATTTTCTTGATGTTGCGCTCCAGCGCATCCAGATCCAGCACCAATGCGGGCGTCTGAATCTCGGACGCGGGCATGCCGGGTTTTGCGGGGATATCGTAGCCGACTTCAAAGTCGTCAATGTTCACAGGTACGTTCATTTTAGGTCTCCAAATTCAGCTATTCATCCAGGGCAATGCGCCCAGGTCGACGTTTCCGCCGGTGATAATGACGCCCACACGTTTGCCCGCGAACACGTCCCGGTTTTTCAGGATCGTGGCAAGTGGTACAGCGCTTGACGGCTCGATCACAATTTTCATCCGCATCCAGATCAGTTTCATCGCGTCGATGATTTCCTGCTCACTTGCGGTCAGGATGTCGGTGACATGGGTGGACACAAAATGCCACGTCAGATCTTTGAGAGGGACTTTCAAGCCATCCGCAACAGTCACCGGCGCATCATCTGCGATGATGTGGCCCGCCTTGAAACTGCGATAGGCGTCATCAGCCTGCTCAGGCTCAGCCGCGTAAATCTTCACGTTCGGGGCCAGGTTGGACAACGTCAGGCAGGTGCCAGAGATCATGCCGCCGCCTCCGATCGGGGCAATGACCGCGTCCAGCCCCTCAACCTGTTCGTTCAGCTCGCGGCTACAGGTGCCCTGACCGGCAATGACACGTGGGTCATTATAGGGATGCACAAAATCGGCGCCGGTTGCGGCCTCAACTTCGGCAAACACCGCCTCACGGCTGGTGGTTGACGGCTCACATTCGGTGATGTTGCCGCCGTAGCCGATAACCGCATCCTTTTTCGCCTGCGGGGCGGAATGGGGCATCACCACATGGCACGGGATACCACGGCGGCCTGCCGCGTAAGACAGGCTGAGCGCGTGGTTGCCTGATGAGTGGGTGCAAACGCCGTTTTTGGCTTGCTCGTCACTCAGGCCAAACACGGCGTTGGACGCACCGCGCACCTTGAACGCCGCCGCTTTCTGAAAGTTCTCACATTTGAAGAACAGATCAGCACCCGTCAGGTCGTTCAGGAAAGTAGAGGTCAAAACCGGCGTGCGATGCACGTAGGGTTTAATTCGCTTATGGGCGACCAGCATGTCGTCTAATGTGGGAATATACATATCGTATCTTACCTAATTCCGTTCTGTACGCAGGGCCTACCTGGAGCCGTGACGATAATATTCCTGCGCCGCGGCAACACCAGAGCCTAATTTCACGTCCAGCCCCAGATCAACCATCACCATTTCAGCAGTGGCCAAACCCGACAGCATCAGCGCATCGCTTAACATGCCAAGGTGGCCGATGCGGAACACCTTGCCCGAAACTTCGCCAAGCCCGATGCCGAATGCCATGTCATATTCGCTGGCCGCGCGGGAGACGATCTGATTGGCATCAAAGCCTTCAGGGGTGCGGATCGCCGACACCGAGTCCGAATACAGATCCGGCGATGCGGCGCACAGGTCAAGCCCCCATGCGCTCACGGCCAGACGCACACCTTCGGCAATGCGGTGGTGACGGGCAAAGACGTTTTCCAGGCCCTCTTCCTCGATCATCTCCAGCGACAGTTTCAGACCGTTCATCAGGCCAACCGGCGGCGTGTAGGGGAAAGCGTTGGCGGCATAGCCTTTGGCCATGTCGTTCACGTCAAAGAACGTGCGCGGCAAACCTGCGGTTTTTGTCGCCTCCATGGCACGGTCCGAGAAGCCGACAATGCCGAGGCCGGCAGGCAACATGAAGCCCTTTTGTGACCCGGTCACAGCAACATCCACACCCCATTCGTCAAAGCGGAAGTCCATCGACCCGATCGAGGACACGCCGTCAACAAACAGCATGGCGGGATGGCCCGCCGCGTCCAACGCCCGGCGCACGGCGGTAATGTCGGATTTCACCCCGGTTGCGGTCTCGTTATGGGTGGCCAGAACCGCTTTGATCACGTGGCCGGTGTCAGCCTTCAATATCTCTTCGTAGCGATCGGCAGGGACGCCATGGCCCCATGGAGTCTCGACAACCTGAACCTCCAGGCCGTGACGTTGGCACATGTCAATCCAGCGGTGGCTGAACATACCGTTCCGTGCCGCAAGGATTTTGTCACCAGCCGACAACGTGTTGGTCAGTGCGGTTTCCCAGCCGCCGGTGCCGGTGGAGGGGAAGATGAAGATATGTGCGCTCTCGGATTTCAGAACCCTCCGCACGCCATTCAGGCAGGGATGCAGGATCTTGCCGAACACCGGTGAACGGTGGTCAATTGTGGGCATGTAACAGGCTTGGCGAATTGCCTCGGGCATGTTGGTGGGGCCGGGGATGAATACCGGGTTCTGACTGGGCATGGCGGCGTCTCCTAATGAGTTACCCTCAACCTAGGTGGTGCGCCTCGCGGTCACAATTTTTTTGAAAACGTTTTTCATAAGCGGAGCGTCCTACATTTTCGCCCTCTTGTCAGATGGTTATATTTTTTCATATGGTGAAACTGTATTTCATATTCGGCGAGGACCCCAATGGCAGACGAAGGTTCCCCACCCTCCCGACGTGCCCGCGGGCGTCCGCGGGACTGGGATGACAAAACCGCCCAGAACACCATCAAGTCCCTCGACCGCGCGATGGAGGTGCTGGAACACCTTAGCGACACACCCGGCGTGACGCTGTCGGGGTTGGCTGATGACCTTAGCCAATCCCCCGCAACGATTTACCGCATTCTGGTGACGTTAGAGGGGCGGGGCCTGGTGGAATTCGACCCGGTTGCGCAGCTTTGGCACATCGGCGCGCGCGCCTTTGTCATTGGCGCGCGCTATTTGCGCCGCACCTCACTGGCGGACCGGGCGCGCCCGATCCTGCGCCGTCTGATGGAAGTCACTGGCGAAACCGCCAACCTTGGCATCGCCCGTGACACCCATGTGCTGTTCATTGGCCAGGTTGAAACCAACGCCACAATCCGCGCCTTCTTCCCGCCCGGCACATTGTCACCGATGCACGCCTCGGGCATCGGCAAGGCGCTTTTGGCGCAGATGTCAGATGACCGCCTGTCGCGGCTGTTTGCCACCGCGCCGCTGGATCAGTTCACCGAACGCACCCTGACCGACCCGGCCAGCCTGCGCGCCGATCTGGAAGCCACCCGTGAACGGGGTTATGCCATCGACGATGAAGAGAAAAACCAAGGTATGCGCTGTATCGCGGCCCCGGTTTTTGACCTGGGAGGGGAGGCGGTTGCGGGGCTGTCGGTGTCTGGCCCGGTTGGCCGGGTGAGCGTTGCGGAAACCACCCGTCTGGCAGACGCCGTGATGCAGGCCGCGAATGAGTTGTCCGGGGCCATGGGGGCAGATACGGGGCCAGAGCGGCGGCGGGGGCGGGGGCCAGAGCGGGG
>JAESTV010000315.1 GCA_016763475.1 Roseicyclus sp. | reverse complement strand
TCGACACATGACCGGGACCGATAAAGCCGTCGATGCGCATGTCGGGGCTGTCGAGAATGGCCTTGATGGTCGGGATAATGGTGATGTGGTTGCAAAACAGCGAGAAGTTCTCGATGCCTTCGGCCTCGGCCTCAAGCACGGTAAAGGCCGATGACGGCATGGTGGTCTCGAACCCCAGACCAAAGAACACCACTTCCTT
The DNA here is from genome assembly GCA_016763475.1 of Roseicyclus sp. Classification (GTDB taxonomy): domain Bacteria; phylum Pseudomonadota; class Alphaproteobacteria; order Rhodobacterales; family Rhodobacteraceae; genus Gymnodinialimonas. The sequence goes on along the minus strand of JAESTV010000315.1, from coordinate 20,881 downwards.
GTCCGGGTTGCGCCGGGCCAGTTCCAGCGCGTCCAGCGGCGAGTAGACCATGCGCACATCGGCGCCTTCGGATTTCGCCACCAGCAGGCTTTTCTTCGACCCCGGCACCCGCATCGCGTCGCCATACGTGGTGAAAATCACATTCGGGGTTTCAGCGATCTGCACGCAATCATCGACAATGCCCATGGGCAACACGCAGACCGGACAGCCGGGCCCGTGGATCAGGTCGATGCTGTCGGGCAGCAGGTTTTCCAAACCGTAGCGGAAAATCGAATGGGTGTGACCGCCGCAAACCTCCATGAGGTTCAACGGTTTTTCCTTGGTCGCCCCGGTTTTGGGGGCCAGTTCCTCAATGCGCGCAAACAGGGCCTTGGCCAATACCGGGTCGCGGAATTCATCTGCATATTTCATGGCGAGTCTCCGTTTTTGGCAATTGTTTCATCTACTTCCGGCACCCAGCGATTATCAGCCAGCAGCGTATGCACCAGATCCCACAGGATGTGGTAAATCAGCAGATGGGTTTCCTGAATGCGGTGGATCGAGTCCGATCCGATGGTCAGGCACACGTCAACTTCGGACGATTTCGCCATGGCTCCACCGTCTTTTCCGGCAAACCCGATAGTGTATAGCCCCATGGATTTCGCCTTTTCAAAGGCCGCCAGCAGGTTACGCGAGGTGCCGCTGGTGGAAAATCCAACCAGACAATCCCCCTTGCGACCGTTGGCGATCACCTGACGCAAAAACACATGCTCAAACCCCACATCATTGCCCACCGCTGTCAGCATTGCGGTGTCAGCGGTCAGATTGACCGCAGGCAAAGCCGGGCGGCCCGCCGTGACCGGGTGCAGAAACTCCACCGCCAGATGTGAGGCGTCACAACTGGAGCCCCCGTTGCCCATGGCCAGCAGCCGCCCCCCGGCCCGGTAACTGGCAGCGATGATTTCCGCCGCCTTTGCCACCTGATTATTCTGGTCCGCGAAAAAGGCCGTGACTGTCTCAACATGATCTTCGGCCTTGGCGCGGCAAGCCGCTGCAATGGCCTCAGTCATGTCCCGTGGTGCCCCGCCTTTGGTTGCGAAAGGGTAAAGCGCGCCCAGTATGTCTTTGTTATCGGTCATGGTTTTTACAGCTGCACTGCGGATTGTTTCATGGCTCGGATTTCCTCTTGCGCCTCACCCAGCATGATCAGAATTTTCAGAGTTTCGGCGGCCTCTTCCTCGTTGATCCGGCTCATGGCGAACCCCACATGGATCAGGGACCATTCGCCGATCAGGCTTTCCAGCGCTTCACCCTCGCGCAGGATGCAGGCGACGTTGACCTGTCGGCGCACGCCGGATATTTCCACCATTGCCAATTTACGGGTCGGGTCAGTGATCTCGACGATTTTTCCAGGGATTCCTAGGCACATATCTTTTCCTCCGATTGGCTGGCAGCCAGGGCAACAAGTGCCTGACCAAGGGAAATTCCGCCGTCATTGGCCGGAAATTTCGAGTGGCTCAGCACTTTGAGGCCAGAAGATTCCAGCCCTTGGTGTACAAGTTCGAATAAAGTGGCGTTCTGAAAACAACCGCCGGACAGGGCGATTGTATCAATCTCGGTGTCATGGGTGATGCGCTGGGCCATGGCGATGATCGCGTTGGCCAGGCCACGGTGAAACCGCGCCGCCATAACGCCGACCGGGGTTTTCAGCACCAGATCACCCAGCATGGCGCGCCAGACCGCAACCGGCTCAATATAGGGCAGGCCCGTCCCACCGCTCAAAGGCACCGAAAACGGATAGGCCAGGTCAAGCGGCTCATCCAGCGCGGCGGGTTCAATCGCTGCCTCGAACAGCTGCGCCGCCTCACCTTCATAATTTTGCGCATCCCATGCGATACCCGCGATCACAGCTGCGGCGTCAAACAATCGCCCGCAGGACGAGGCAAGCGGCGTGTTTGTGCCGGTTTCCATCATCGCGTTCAGGGTGTCGCGGGGCATGTCATTCAGCCGCCGATACACCTCAAGATCCGCGAAATTCATCGAAAACTCACCCCAGCCCATTTCGGCCATCAGATGGGCATAGGCATTGCGCCAGGGCTGTTTGACCGCCGCCGCCCCGCCGGGCAGGGCCACGGGTTTGAAGGTGCCGGCGCGGCGATAACCGCTGTAGTCACAGATCAGAAACTCGCCGCCCCAGATCGTGCCGTCATCGCCATATCCGGTGCCATCAAGGGCGATCCCCAGCACTGGCGCGGCGTTCAGGGGGCGTTGGTTTTCGGCCAGACAGGACGCGATATGGGCGTGGTGATGCTGGACCTCGATCACTGGCCGCTCACCGGCCATTTCAAACCCCCGCCGGGTCGACAGATATTGCGGATGCTGATCCACCGCCAACACGGTTGGCGCATGGTCATACAGCCGCCCATATAGATCAAGATTATGGGCCACATCCGCATGGGTTGCCGCATCCTCAAGGTCACCCATATGTTGCGAAACAATGGCCTGGCCGTCTTTCACCAGACAAAAGGTGTTCTTTTGCTCGGAGCCGAGCGCCAACACCTGAATATCCTTGGCAAAGCCTTCGGGTAAAACCAGCCCTTGGGGTGCATACCCGCGCGCGCGGCGCAAAATCCGTTCGCGCCCCAGATCGACACGCACCACGCTGTCATCAATACGGTTGGCGATGTCGCGGTCGTGAAAACAGGCGAAATCGGCGATATGTGCCAGACGGTCGCGGGTTTCCTGATTGCCGATACATTGCGGCTGACCCGAAGGATTGCCGCTGGTCATGATCACCGGGCGGCCAATGCGGCGCACGATCAGGTGGTAAAATGGCGTGTAGGGCAGCATCACCCCCAACCGGTCCAGCCCCGGTGCAATTTCATCGGGCAAGCTGTTGGGTTTTCGCTTTAACAGCACAATCGGGGCTTGCGGGCTGCTAAGCACCTCGGCCTCCTTGTCGGAAACCTCGCAATACTTGCGCACCACGTCCAGATCACGCGCCATCAGGGCAAAGGCCTTGCCGGCGCGGGACTTGCGGCGGCGCAACTCGGTAACCGCATCCGCGTTGGTGGCATCACAGGCCAGATGCACCCCGCCAAGGCCACGGATCGCCACGATATGCCCGTTCATGATCATGCCGCCAGTAGCGTCCACATCATCAAGCATGGAAAATGCTTCCAGATTAACCGCACCGCGCCCCAGTTTTTCGATCCAGATGTTCGGCCCGCACCGCCCGCACGCCACTGGCTGGGCATGGAAGCGGCGGTCTTCCGGCGCGCCGTATTCCGCGGCACAGGGCCCACACAGATCAAACGGCTCCATGGTGGTTTTGGCGCGATCATACGGCGCGGCGGTAACAATCGAAAACCGTGGCCCGCAATTGGTGCAATTGGCAAATGGGTAACGATAGCGCCGTTCATAGGGGCTTCTGATCTCGGCAAGACAGTCAGCGCAGGTCGCCGCGTCCGGCGTCACCCCGCCGCGCATTTCGCTGTTGTGCGAGGCGGCAATGCCAAAACTGACCGGTGCCGGTGCATTTATCACCTCGATATCCAGATCTTCGATCCGGGCCAGAGGCGGCAGTGCTGCGTAAAGCCGTTCGGAAAACACGCCAACGCCGTCCCCCCAAAGCTGGATCACAACCCCATCACCGGTGTTTTTTACATCCCCCGTCAGCCCCATTTCATTGGCCAGACGCCAGACCGTCGGGCGAAACCCAACCCCCTGAACCTGTCCACGAACTGTCAGCCGGGCGCCGTTCATGTGGCGGCATCCCAGATCAGGATGCGGTTGTTGCCACTGTCAGCAACCGCCACGGTTGTCCCCAGTGATGACAACCCGTAGGGCCAGCACACGGAGTCCCGCTCGGCAATACCCCAGCGATTGTCACCTTTGGCGGCAAAATCAGGCTGGGCAGTCAGGCGGTCCGCGTGGGCCGCCATCGTGTCGTCATCAAACCCCAGAATACGGGAATTCGCCGTGTCCCCGACCACCAATCGTGACCCAAGCGTTGCCAGCGAATAGGGCATGTTGACGGCTTGGGAGGTCGGATAATAACCGGCAAGATTAAAGTCGCAATCGGCCATGTCTTTCTGCCCCAACAGGGCATCAGCAGGCGCGCCGTTGGTTTTGGGCACATCCCGCCACAACATGACGCGGTTGTTGCCGGCATCGGCCACCGCCAACCCGCCGCGCCAGCCAATCGCCATATGGGGCCAGCGCATGGTGAAATCAGCCACGGCCCTGCCAGCATTTTCATCGCGGCACTCAAAACCATTTTGACCCAATACCAGATCTGCGGCTTGCCCGGTGACCTGCGGGTCGTCAAAGAACAGCACCCGGCGATTGCCAGTGTCACAGACAACCAATCGGTCCCCAATCGCGGAAACGCCGTAAGGCCAGTTCATCGTTTCCGATGTTGGCGTGTCCTTGCCGAGATTAGCCAGCGACCCAGCCGCATCCGGCTGACCCAGAATAATATCCGCATGATCATCCGGCCCTTTTGGCGTTTCGCGCCAAATCAGCACCCGGTGGTTCCAGGGGTCTGCCACCGCCAAGCCGCCGCGAAAGGCGCAGATGCCCGTGGGCACATTCATCGTGTTGCCGGCAACCGGCCCTTTGGCGTTTCGCCCCTCGCGGCCAAATTCGGGCTGACCCACCAGAATGTCGGCGGGTGTGTCATCCTCGGTGGGCACGGTTTTCCACCCCAAAACCCGGTGATGGCCGGTATCGGAGACCCAGAGCGAGCCGTCGGGGTGCAGACACACCCCGCGCGGGCCGAACATGCGATGGGGGGCCGGGGTGATTGAATCCACCAGCGCCCCGCCATCAGTGCCAAGGATCACCCGCGCGCCTTTAGGGTCCAGCAATGGCGCCCCCAGCGTTTCGGTGCCGGGGGCCTTTTGCGGGCTGAAGGAGTGTGACAGCGTAACCTTCACGTGACGATCCTGACTTCAATGTTGTGGCCTTTGACCCGTACCCCATGGGGCTGCAACTGCACCTCGGGTGCGGTCAGGCACTCGCCGCTCTCCAAGGCATAGCGAAAACCGTGGAACGGGCAGGTGATGATGGCGTCGGTGATGTCGCCGTCCGACATCTCAAGGCCCATATGGGCGCAGGCGTTTTTGAAGGCGCTGATGCGGTCGCCAAATCTGGACAGGATGACAGAATGGCCATCCACCTCGGTAAAGCGAGTTTCACCGTCCTGCAGATCAGCCAAAGTCGCGGCGCGGATCCATTCGTCGTCTTTGTAATTGGCAAAAGGCGAGGTGAATTTGATTGTATCCGACCCGCCACCCCCCAGACCCTTGGCCTGTTTGATCTGGGTGATTTCCGGGACATGCTCCTGGATCGCCTTTTTGACACCCGCATAAAATGTAAGTTGCGAGGCCGGGCAGCCATCACAGGCACCGAGGAATCGGATATCGGCACGAGTGCCTTCAACCGATACCACTTCGGCGTTCCCCCCGTGGCTGGCCAGCATCGGGCGCACGGTATCCAGCGCGGCCTCGACCCGCTCGAACAATGACGCCTTGAGAATGCCGTGGCGGCGCAGCACCGCATAGACCACCTCGTCGCGAGCCGCGTCTTTCATCGCCGCGCCGACACCGGGCACATCTTTGAGGCTGCGGATCAATCGCCGGAACGCCTCGGCATTCAGGGCGTCAACCGCTTCGACCAGAGCTTTGGCACCGGTTTGGGCGGCCTCGTCCCAGTGCTCGGGCAATGCTTCAAGGGCATTCAGGTCCCCCAGCAACCGATCCAAGCCAGGTGTGTCAGTGCCGGATGATCCACCGTCAGCCATGGCTCTAAGCGTATTTCAGGTCTTTGAACAGGATCGGCTGGACAAAGCCCGAAACCGCCCCCGCAACCAAGGCAGCAATCCAGATTGGCGCAAACACGCCAACGACAACACCTGCAACAACACCAACGCCAGCGCCCATAAGCATCTGGCGAATGGCTTTGCCATTATCCTTGAAAAGTTTACCGGCCAAAAATAATTTGGCGGAATTTACAGCCATACCCAACATAGCGACCTCCTACACAATGATCGTGATAATGAGGGTCAGGACAACGGCCAAACCGCCAGCCAAGAACCCATAAAGAGCGCCCATATAGGCGGCCAATTCTGCGCCGAGCGCCTCTTTTCCGATCCGCAAACCGGAAAGCGCACCGGCCCCGAGGGCCCCGACAATGCCTACGACAAAGGCGATTGCGATAGTTGTTACCACGTCAAATTCCTCACTGTATTCCACTCCGTTCCAGTACGTTCGATGGCCCAAGTTCTGCGCGCAATTCCTCGATTGCCTCGCTGACGGCCTGCGCCTTGTCCCCTGACCGACGCTCGGTAAACACCTGCTTGGCCTCACTTAACATCGCGATGGCAAGGGTCATATTATTCCGGTTTCCCGCGCCGGGATTTTCGGGATCATCAGGCAGGTTCGACAGACAATTCGCCTTGTTGGCGATGGTATTTGCGTATTCTTCGGGCATGTCGCGCAGGGTGCGCACCTTAAGCGCCTCGTCATAGGCTTCGAGCGCGCGATAGCCGTTTTCCACCCGGTGCGAGGACGACACATATTGCAGCGCGTTGCCCAGGTTGTTTTGCAACATGGCGTATTCGCTGGGGTGATCAACCAGATTGACCACGCTTAGCGCCTCCTGGAAGGCCTGCACGGCCAGCGCTTCGCGCATTTTTCCGGTCTCATCCGTGAATGGGATCGACAGAAACGCCGTGGCCAGATTGCTTTGCAAAATGGCAAACTCCTTGGGGTAGGCTTTTTTGTCGAAGGTCCGCAGCGAACGCTGATAGGCGCTGATCGCCGGCTGAATCGGCAGTTTGTGCATACCCGCCAGGGTTTGGCAGATCAGACCAAGGTTCATCTCACCCTCTGCAACCTCAGCGTCCGAGCCTTCGGCGGTCAGGGTGGCCAGCGCGGTCTCGATTTCAACTTTCGCCTGTTTCAACTCGGCGGCATCCTCAGAGGGTACAGCCATAAGAGCGGTTGCCATACGGGCGCGAATACGTGCAATCCCAAGCGTTTCACCAGCCGGCGCCATCTCCATCGCCTGGCGATACAGATCAACAGCCGCTTCGATATCTTCGGGCGCCTCGGGCTTTTGTTGTAGGCCCATGGCAATTTCCATCAGCATCTCAGCCTTTTCAGACGGAGTTGCGGCCTCGTTTTCAACCGCCTTCAAAGCGGCCTGAATCTGCTGAAAAGCACGACTGGATACGGCCAAAAGTTCCTCCCCCGAATCAAACTGACGTTGATTTCCACGGGAGACCGTAGCCGTTGGTCCGATTTTTTGTCAACTTAATTAATATATTGCGTACCTAGTTTGCAGATTCCGGAAAGGTTGCACACAGCGCACCTTTCTCGGATTCCCAGCGGGTCGGCAGTTTTTCAACAGAAAAATCAAGCATTTCCCGGTCCTGAAATACGTCCCTTGCCTGGGCGACGCGGTCGCCTGCCGCATTCCTGAGCTTAAGCAAGCACCCCCCGGACGTGACCTGGTGTACGGGCATGATCAAAAGCTCGCCCTCCTGAATCAGGACAATCACCGACTCTATGCCTCGAAAATAGGTATCTGCGACTTGGGCGGGGATATAAATTGCCCCATCCTTTACTGCAATTTCCCCGCTCACGCGGCCAACCATTCGGTGATGGTATCTCTGATCCGGCTTTCCGCCAGATCCGCGGCCACCGTGACTTCTTCACTAAGACCAAGGCCAAGCTCCAGCGACGCGGCTTCGATCAGCAGCACAGAAATGGATTTCGGAAAGTCATCGCCATAGATGCGCTTGCCCGCATAAAGCGCGTTGTCCCAACGAAAATCATGCAGGTTGAGGCTTTGTTTTGGCGGGGCTTCCAGCACCTCTCCGGGGACCTCATAGATCGCGCCGGGGGAGCCTTCGGGAATCCGGGCATCGACAATGATCAGATGGGTTGCGCCCCGGGCGCTATACATGATGCCCATGCCATCGGTGCCGCCATCGAACACCCGCACATTGTCCGGCACACCCTTTTCACGCAGCAGCCTGACCACATGGGGGCCAACACCGTCATCACTTCGGTTCGGGTTGCCACAGCCGATTACCACAATATCCAGAGGTTTCATATGCGCCACAGCCGACAGGACCATTCAGGTTCAACCGGCACCATAAGTTCCGGCAGATCACAGAATTTTGCGTGTATTTTGAAATACATACGGGTTTCGCAGGGCTGCTCCATATCATCAATTTCAATTGTATGGTCGGTAAATCCGGCGATCACCAGTTTCTTGACCAGATCATCCCCGGCCTCATTTTGCAGCCGGTTGACGATGGCATTTACATCGTCGCCGGTTTCAGCACGTGGCCAGACTTCGGTTTTCAGGTCAGAGGCCAGCAGATCAGCCATTTGCGCACGGGTTTTGGCGTCGTCCATATCACCCACCTAAATGCGCCACAGACGGCACCACCAGTCAGGCTTGGCCGGCAGGTCAAGCTCGGGCAGGTCACACCACCGCTTGTGGACAAGATAATACATACACTCCTGACAGCGCATCTGATCTTCGCCATATGGCTCCAGGATCCAGCCGGACAGGACCAGCTTTTCCCGCAACTGGTCAGCCGACATTGGCCGCAGCTCATCCAGTAATTTCCCGAACTCGCGGTCGGTTTCCGGAAACGGCTCAACCTCGGTTTTCAGGCCGTCGGCAAAATGATCTTCGATCATCTGGATAAGGATATCATGGGAGGCCTCAGCCGGAGTAAGGCCGAACTTGTCCAGATAGGCCTGCCGTCGCGCGTCGCTGATGGAATTGTCCTGACTTTCGGACATGCCTATCTCCAATCATTCAGAATGGAATTGGCGGCGGGAAATTGCCCCGCCGCCAGATGTGTAACAGCATTTTAAGCAGTGCGGAACCGTGCCAGTTCTTCGCCGGTTTTTGCATCATGGGCATGAACGGTGCAAACCAGACAAGAGTCATAGGACCGGCATACATGGCCCACCTCAACCGGATCAGAGGAATTCTTGATCGGGGTGCCGATCAGGGCTTCTTCGATCGGTCCACGTGTCCCGTCTTCAGAACGTGGCCCCACATTCCAGGTGGTCGGCGCAATGATCTGGTAGTTTTTGATCTTGCCGTCCTCAACCTCAATCCAGTGGCAAAGCGCGCCACGGATGGCTTCTGTAGCGCCCCAGCCCTGACCGTCTTTTTCGGTCGGCTTGATGTACCATTCATCGTTCAGCTTGAACTCACGCAGGTTACGCTCGGCTTCACGATACAGGATGCAAAGCTCATGCATCCGGGCAAAGTGGCGTAGCAAGGTCGAAGCGCCGCCCATCTTGCGATACATGTCCAGGACCAGGCCATCCTTGTGCTGGAAATCGTGCCCTTCATCATTCCCTGCGATCAGACGGCGAGAAAGCGCACCGGCTTCCAGGCGCCCACTTTCCGCGTGTGAAACGGCGGTTGACCAGGAATATTTACCTTCGTGATCCGTGGTATTCTTCTTGATCGGGTTGGTTGTCCGATCAAACGGATGAACGCCACCTTCGCCTTCGTCATACCAGGAGCGCTTGGTGTCTTCGCGCACAAACGATTGGTCCATCGGCGCAAAAGTATCCGTTGTCCCGTCATAGGTGCCGGTTTTCATGATCACCGCATCTGAGCGCCCGGCAATCGTCGGGTTCTGGTAGTGATCCTCATGGGGCAGGTAGCCCCAGGTCACGTACTTGCCGTGGCCCTTGCCATAATTATCAAGCCCGATGTCCTTTGACATGCGCCAGAACAGGCCCAGATCAGAATTGGCATGTTCTGGTTTTTCATCCAGCCAGGCCTCAAACTGCTCCAGCGTCTGAATTTCTTCATAACGTTCGATCGAACAGCCCAGCCACAGGTTTTCGATCCAGTTCTGGCGGAAATGCTCGAGGATCGCCCAGGCGCGGGTGATATCCGTCAAGGTAGGTGAGCACATCACACCGCCGGGCACCATGAAGGACGAATGCGGCCACTGGCCGCCAAGCAAAGCGTAAATTTCAACCGGACGCCCGGAGATGGTCACGCCGGCCTCATAAGAGGTGCCGGTAAAGGGCGAATACCGCTTCACAGCCTCTTCATAGAACGGGCTCATCGCGTAGTTTTCGTTGGTGTAGTCAATCATGAACAGCCCGTAGTGGTGACGGGGCAATGATTGCAGGGATTCAACGATCTGGCCAAGGTTACGGGCCAGAATGGCGTTACGCGGCACTGTTGTGCCCCAGGCTGTATCCAGCGCCCAGGCGGCACAGGTCAGGTGTGACGCGCCACAAATCCCGCAGGCCCGTGGTGTGACCACCAACCCGGCTTGTGGGTCTTTATCCTTCAGGATCACTTCGAACCCGCGGAACATTTCCGCTTGGGTCCAGGCGTTGGTGACAACACCATCGGTTATATCAACCCGGACATCCAGGTCACCTTCGACGCGCCCAACAGGCGAAATGTCGAGTGTTTCTACTACTGCAGACATATTATCTCTCCAAAATCGCTGTTAAACTACAAAGATGTCTTCTTCGGCCCAGGCCGGTGCGGCACCTTTGGCGGCAGCGGTCAGCTTGATGTAACCCTTCTTGTCCACCCCTTCAGGCATATCCTTCGGGATACCCATAACGGTTTGGGTCTTGAACACCGTACCCGGCGCCAGATCATAGAAGGGGAATTCCGGCTCGGTACAGCCAAGGCAAGGCATACCGGCGCGGGTTTTCGAGGAATGGCGGTTCCACAGAATCCGGTTACAGGGACTGTGTGTCATCGGCCCGCGGCACCCAAGATCATAGAACAGGCAACCTTTGCGCTGGCCAAATGCGGTGGTCGACACCTTGTAGGCAAAGTGCATGTTGCGGGTACAACCCGTCTGGGTGAAGGACGCAAAGAATGTGTTGGGACGGTGGAATTCATCCAGCGTCAGATCACCGGCGCGACCGGTAGCAACCGCCACCAGAATTTGCGTCACCCAGTCAGGGTGGGCCGGACAACCGGGAATGTTGATTACGGGCAGGCCGGATTTAGAGACGAAGTCGCCCCCAAGTGCGCCGCCCTTTTCGCGTTTCAGGAATTGCAGACCTACGCTTTCGGAAGGGTTTGGCGCCATGGCTGGAATGCCGCCGTAAGTGGCACAATCGCCGATCGCCACAACAAATTGCGCCGCATCACAAAGCTCTTTCACCCAGTCCTTCATCGGGCGGCCACAAAAGCGGTTCCACTCGCCGGTGCCGTCCGGGGCATTGATGACCGAGCCTTCGAACACGAAGATATCCAGCTGAATTTCGCCCGAGATACATTTCTCGACAATGGCTTTGACCTCATCCCCAAGCTCAAGACCCAGCGACGGTTGCCAGAGTACATTGATGCCGAAATCAGTGACGAGGTCACAGGCACTGGGTTCCTCGGCATTGAGGAACGACATGGTATTGCCTGAACAAGCTCCCCCCTGAAGCCACAACAGATTTGCCATTTTCATTCCTCCCAAAAATTCCAATTTTCGCTTTGCGACAGGCAGAACGTGACCACATGGTCCCAAACCGGCCCGGCAACGCGGATATCCTCATGGTGAGTGTGGTTTTTTGGCCCGGCGAAGCAAAATCAACTTGTGCCAGAGGTGGCCGGAATCTTTGACACAAAGTGCAAACTGCAAACCAAGTATGCACGGCCATTGCAAACCTGGCAGACAATCAGCGGCAATTTCAGCCGCGCCTGCCGCAGACCGGGCACTCGACCTCAAAGAAATAGCTGTACCAGATTCCCTTGCAACTGCGGCACCAATGCCCTTTCGCACCGCGCCCGGAGCGCTTTGCCTTGGCCGAAAGTTCGGTCAGGCCCAAGTTGCGCGCCAGTTGCCGTGTTTTGGCCACGCCTGACCTTGAAAACGGAAACGGGACCACGGATTTTTCGCCGCCGCTACTGCCACCCGCGCCATCGCCGTTCTCAGACACGTCGTCGTTCTCAGACACGCCCGGCCTCTTTGCGCAGTTCATAGCGTTTGATCTTGTTTGCCAGACCAACTCGGGACAGGCCCAGCTCAAGGGCAACCTTGCTCTGGTTCCAGTGGTTGACGGCCAGACTCTTGATCAAAACCGCTTGCTCGAGATTTTCAACTTTCTCTTTCAGGGTGGCGCCCGCCGGGAAATACGCGCCGTTTTCCGGGGTTTCGATCGGGGCGGTTGCAATCTTTTCAGACAGGTGGCGCAGCGCGATATATCCACCATTTTCGGCCACCGCCACCATACGTTGAACTTCATTTTCAAGCTCACGCACATTGCCGGGGAAAGAGTAGTTTTCCAGCCGCTTCAACGCATCCGATGTCACACCCAAAACGCGCCGTCCAACCACACCGGCGTATTTTTCAACAAAGAAATCGGTCAGCGCCGGAATATCCTCTTTGCGTTGGTTCAAAGGCGGCACCTCCAACAGAAACCCCCGCAACCGGTAATAGAGGTCCCGACGGAAGGTGCCCTTTTCCACCATCGTTTCAATGGATTTATTCGAGGCGGCAATAATGCGCACCGTGCTGTGCAGGGTTATGTCGGAACCCAGCGGTTTGACCTCTCCCTCTTGCAGGAACCGCAACAGGGCAATCTGGAAGTGGGATGAAATCTCGGAAATCTCATCCAGAAACACCGTACCGCCATCAGCGGCGCGAAACAGGCCCAGCCGGTCCGAAATCGCTCCGGGGAAACCACCGCGGACATGGCCGAAAAGCTCGGAATACAAGGCATCAGCCGTCACGCCGCCGCAATTTTGATTGAGCATGGGGGAATTGATACGATCAGAATTGAAATGAATAGCGCGGGCCAAAAGCTCTTTGCCGGTGCCGGTATCCCCCTGAATAAGGACCGGCATATTGGTCTTTGCAGCAATTTTTGCCTCTTCAACCACCTGTGCCATTTTTGGACTGGCATAAACCAGCCGCTCAAATTGCGAGATCCCGCCCTGCACGGACTTGTTGTCGGCCCTCGCAAACATATCGTCATCCAGCGACAGCTTCAATTCGCGGCTGAGAATTCGGTGACGGCGAGACAGCTCTGTATGTTCAAGCGCCCGTTTTGCGGCGATCTTGATCTGTTTGTGATCAAACGGCTTTGCAATATAGAGGAAAGATGCCGTGCGTTCACATAATGCTATGCCTTCAGCCATATTCTTGGAATCGGAAATAACAATCCTGCAACAGCCCGAATGGGATAATCTGGCCTGGATCAAGGCACTGGAATGCTCATCCAATGGCTCGTCCAGATCGCAAATGATCAAATTGACTTCGATTTCATTCAGGCGACGAACGGCAGTTTTGTCATTCTCGCAATAAATGACCCGGTACCCTTCCACTTCGCTCAGGGCATTTGACAAAGCCTCAACAACCTGAGGGTCTTTCGACTTTACAAGTACGGTTTGGGTGCTGTCCAAAGGTCTTCCCTGTCTGACTTGGCGGAGGGGAGGGGGCGTTGCGTCTACTTAGTATGCATTTTAGCAACAAAATATACAAGTTTTTCGTATCCACCGAGTGCTGATCTCTGAGCCGTCGCCCTGGTAGCGTGCCGGTATTGGCCTGGATCAGTGCGCTCGAAGACGGCCTTGTTCGCCCAAATTGTCCTGTGAACCTGCGTGCCTTACCCCTGACGGCTACCGGTATGCGGGATGCGACGGGTGGTGAGGCCCCCCTCAGCGAATGTACCGTTCATCTGCCGTGCAGCGGTGCGATGGAAGCAGATGCTTGCAGATTGCCTCGCGCCGCCGAAAGGGTATCTGCGCGCCGCCTTAGGTGGTTCGGCGGGGCTTGTTGGCTTTTGGGGTCCGCGGTTTGCGCGCTTTTGGGGCACCTGAACCGGCGTTTTCCTTGGCAGCCAGCTGCCGGGCGCGGTTCTTTTTGCTGGACGGTTTGCCGGTTGCCGGTGCAGTCCCACGGTTCGGACCATCGCCACCACTTGCGCCACCACTTGCCTTTGATTTCGCCCTCGGTTTACGCGGCTTCCATGGCTCGGCCTGTGAAGGCTCGGGTTTGGCGTCGTCGCGGGCGGGGTTTGCGGGACCACGCGGCTTTTCACCCGGCTTGGGTTTCTTGAAGCGCGGCTTGGGGGCATCGTTCCAGTCAACAGGTTTTGTGGTGCCCGAATCGGCGGCCTTTGCGGGTTTTGGCGCTTCAGCCGGTGTTGCCGCCTTATGCGGACGGGGAGGCCGCGCATTGGGCGCATGTGGTTTTTCTCCACGCGGGCCACGATCAAGGTTCGGCGGTGTCGCCAAACGTTTCAGGGCCGCGCCGTCTTCAAGCGTCATCTTCGGTCCGATGGCCGCAAGGAAGCCCTCAACCGCGCTTTGACGCAACTCGATAAACGAGGCGCCTTGCTGAATGCGAATGGCCCCGACGTCTTCGCGTGAGATGTTTCCCATCTTACACAGCATTGGCAAAATGCGGCGTGGCTCGGCCCCGACGGCGTGCCCACCATCCAATGAGAACCAAACGCTTGGCCCAAATGCCGCGCGAGCAGGCGGTGCCGCGGTGATATCGGACAATTCCTCAGGTGCAGAGCGGCGTTCGCGGTAAAGGCGGACGTAGGCGGCGGCGAGTTGTTCGGACGTGAACTTCTCGGTCAACTGATCCACCGCCTCGCGGTTGGAGGCTTCTACGTCGCCATCCCAATCCGAACTGGCCATCATCCGCTCATCATCTTTGGCGACAACTTCGTCCGCCGACGGCGCGTCAGCCCATTCGGCGGTCACTTTGGCCCATCCCAGAAGCCGTTGCGCTTTCTTGCGCGCTGCCGGTGGCACAATCAGAACACTCACGCCTTTGCGTCCTGCCCGGCCGGTTCGGCCCGAGCGGTGCAACAACGTGTCCTGGTTGGTCGGCAATTCCGCGTGGATCACCAGTTCCAGGTTCGGCAGGTCGATCCCGCGGGCGGCTACATCCGTGGCCACACAGACCCGCGCCCGACCGTCGCGCATGGCTTGCAGGGCATGGGTGCGTTCGTTCTGGGACAACTCACCTGACAAGGCCACAACCGAAAAGCCGCGATTGGACAGCCGCGTTGTCAGGCGGTTCACCATGGCGCGGGTGTTGCAGAAAACGATGGCGTTGGGGGCCTCGTAATAACGCAACACGTTGATGATGGCGTTTTCGCCGTCGCGGGCCGAGACGTTCAGGGCGCGATAGCCAATATCCGCGTGCTGGGACGTGGCTGATGCCGTGGCAATCCGCACCGCGTCCTTTTGGTAATTCTTCGCAAGCTTTGCGATCGCGGCAGGCACCGTGGCCGAGAACATCAGCGTCTGACGCTCTGACGGGGCTTGATCGAGGATGAACTCCAGATCTTCACGGAAACCCAGATCCAGCATCTCGTCCGCTTCATCCAGCACCACAGCCTTCAGGGCGCTGAGGTCAATGGAGCCACGCATGATGTGGTCGCGCAGGCGGCCCGGAGTGGACACGACGATATGTGCGCCTCGGGCCAGTGCCCGCCGCTCATCACGCATGTCCATGCCACCGACGGTGGATGCCAGCACGGCACCGGCGTTTTCGAACAACCAAGTCAATTCGCGTTTGACCTGCAAGGCCAGCTCACGGGTGGGCGCAATCACCAGAGCCATCGGCGCAGTTACGGGGCCAAAGGCTTCCGCGTCGCCAAACAGGCCCGGAGCAATCGCCAGACCAAAGCCCAGCGTCTTGCCGGATCCGGTCTGCGCCGAAACCAAAAGGTCCTTGCCGATCAAGTCCGGATCAGTAACGGCCTTTTGCACGGCGGTGAGTGAGGTATATCCACGGGCATCGAGTGCTGTTTCGAGAGCCTTTTTCACGTCTGGTCCACTTTTCACAATCAATGGCACTTGGGATGCGGATTTTCGCAACCCTTGCCAACAAAGACCCGCCCGTACGCCCTCGGAGAGCAGATGTATAGGGTGGCACGACGACATTCCGGATTAGGCCGCGCAGGCGTGTCGGGTGCGTCAAGGTTTGCCGCCGTGTGTGAACCTTTGGGCGCAGAGGCTTATCCCTCGGCCTTTTCAGCAACCAGCAGCGACAACTCCCGCGAGGCATCTGGCAGGGCATTGAGGGCAGGGCATCAAGGTAGGTGACCGCACGCGGAACATCGAAACGCTGGGTGGGCGCA
Organism: Roseicyclus sp.; assembly: GCA_016763475.1. Taxonomy (GTDB): domain Bacteria; phylum Pseudomonadota; class Alphaproteobacteria; order Rhodobacterales; family Rhodobacteraceae; genus Gymnodinialimonas. The sequence goes on along the minus strand of JAESTV010000315.1, from coordinate 4,775 downwards.
TGAAATGACAGGGTCGCGGAACTGATCTTGGAAGACCGCCAGAAACACACCTGAATTCCTGCTTTAAGTCGAAGTTTCTGCCGTCCCACGGCACAAAGCCCGCCCCAAATTCGCCACAATTCAAGCGTGATTTGCCGCAGTTTTGTCTTTCAGTTGTGATTAATTCCTGCCGACACGGCTAAACGGCCATAGAGCCGGTTTGAGTAGGTAACGATGGCAACGATAAACGGTGATGGCTCAGACAATTCTCTGACCGGTACAGGCAGCGCGGACGACATCACAGGATTTGCGGGTAATGACACCATTACCGGCGGTGGCGGCAACGATGTCATCGACGGCGGTGCGCCCTCTCTGATGCCCACAGCGCTGGACTTGCAGTGGAATGCACAGGGTGGTGACGGGACCAGCCTCACGGGCGGATTCACCCAGAACACCGGCGGCATCAACGTAGGCGTCAGCTTCATCGATGACGGCGGCGGGACCACAGCCGCCGTTGAAACCTCCGCCAGCTATGTAGCGGGTGGCGAGACGTTTAACGCCAATTCCAATGTTGCCCTGCGCGGCGATGGGGCTGCGGATGCCTGGACGGTCAACATTGACTTCACCGCTGTCGGCGGGTCGGGTTTCGCCAATGATGTCGAAAACGTCACCTTTCGTATTCAGGATGTCGATGCGTCCGGCTGGCAGGATATCGTCACCGTCAACGCCTATGATGCCGCCGGAAACCTGATCCCGGTCACCCTGACGCCCTCGGGTGATGACAGCGTATCGGGAAACACCGTCACGGCAGGGCCGACGGCAACCTCGGCGTCCAGCCCCCAAGGTTCGGTGCTGGTGGAAATTGCCGGGCCGGTTGCCTCGATTGAGATCATCTACCAAAACGGCGGCACCTCCGGGCAGTATCTTTTGCTCAGCGACATCGAGTTTGAGGCCGTCCCGACCGACGATGATGAACTGTTTGGCGAAGGTGGCAACGATACGATCACCGGTGGGTTTGGCGATGATCTGCTGGACGGCGGCGCCGACAATGACTCGCTGGATGGCGGGTCGGGCAACGACACTTTGCAAGGTGGGTCAGGGCAGGACACACTTATTGGTGGCACGGGTCGGGATAGTCTTGACGGCGGCAGTGGCTCGGATCTCATCGACGGCGGCTCCGGCAATGACACACTCATCGGAGGTGGCGGCGCGGATACCCTGATCGGGGGCGACGGCGACGACAGCCTGCTGGGCGGCGGCGGGTCTGACGTGTTGACCGGCGGCGCGGGTGCGGACACCTTGGATGGCGGCAACGACAACGACATCTTCAACGCGGCAGGCGGCGATGTTGTTATCGGCGGAGAAGGCGGCATCGACACCGATGACGAGTTGATCGTCAATGACGTGGCCGAGGTGGTTTTTGATCCCTTTAACGCGGAAAACGGCACGGTTGTGTTCAACGACGGCACCACCGCGACGTTTACGGGGATCGAGCGGCTTACGGTCAACGGCGGCCCTGATGGCATTGTGGACGGCACCGGCGGCGCAGACCTGATCGACGGCGATTATGTCGATCCGAACCTTGAGCAGATCGACAACAATGACGGCATTCTCGGCACCACGGGCGATCAGGATGCGGTTGAGGCCGGACTCGGCGATGATACGGTTTATGCGGGCCTTGGCGACGACAACGTGCAAGGTGGCCCTGGCCCGGCCCTGAACAGCGGGGCAGAGAACCTGAGTTGGATGGCGCAGGGTGACGGGACGAATGTCGCGACGGGCTTCACCCAAGATACCGGCAACGCAAACATCACCGTAGCCATCAGCGATGATGGCGCGATGACCCAGTCCAACATCACGAATACCACCCAGTATACCGCTGGCGGCGGAGAGCCCTTTGCTACCGACTCCGGCCTCATCATTGGCGGCGACGGTGGGGCGAATGTGGCGACGATCAGCTTCACCTCAGATACGCAGCTGACTGACGTGTCGTTCCGCATCAACGATGTGGACGCGGGTGGTTGGCAAGACATCCTGACAGTCAACGCCTTTGACGCCGATGGCACCCCGGTCACAGTCACGCTGACGCCCACTGGTGGCGATAGCGTCACCGGCCAGACGGTCACCGGGTCCGGCAATGACAATCCCGATGAGATTGGCGGCTCGGTCCTGGTTGAGATCGCGGGGCCAATCACCCGTTGGGAAGTCATTTACGAGAACGGCGATACCTCAGGCCAGCTCGTCTACCTGACGGACATTCACTACACCGCATCCGAGACAGACAATGACGTCCTGCACGGCGACCAGGGCGGCGATACGCTGGATGGCGGCGCGGGTGATGACGTGCTGTTCGGCGATCAGTTGGCGATTGACCCGACAACAATCCCATCGGGCACCAGTGGCACGCTGACCTCTGTCACGTTCCAGAACGACGCGCCCCACGCGGTTGAACTGGCCGTGATCGACGCCACCGGCGTGGTTGTGCCTATCATCACAATCCCTGCGGGTGGCAATTTCACCGCAGCCTCCACCACCCAGACCAATTGGGTCCTTTTGGACCCGGACACCGGCGATATCCTTCAGGTTTATGAAGCGCCCGCCGATGGCAGCACTTTGGTGTTTGACAGCTCCGGTGCCGATAGCCTGAGCGGCGGTTTGGGCAATGACACCCTATCGGGTGATTTCGGCAGCGACACGCTGGATGGCGGCGCAGGTAACGACTCTCTGATCGGCGGCGCGGAGGAGGATTTGTTCCGCTTCACCGATGGCTTTGGCACCGACACAGTTGATGGTGGTGAGGCTGGCGACGATTTCGACACCCTTGACTTCAGCCAGATGTCCACCGGCATCAACGTGGTGTTTGGTGGCGATGAACAGGGTGTCGCGGGTGACACCGGGTCGCTGGACAGTGCCGGGTTCATCAATATCGAGCGGGTAGACGGCACCAACCAGGACGACTCAATTGATGCAGGCGCATCTGCCGCCAATCAAACGCTGGTGGGCAACAGCGGCGCGGACAGTATTGTTGGCGGCGCGGGCAACGACACGCTTTATGGCGACAGCGGTGACGGGGTGCCGGATAACGGCACACTGATCTATGAGGATAATTTTGACGGCGGCGCAGCGGGGTGGACACCTGCAACATCCGACAACACAGATGTATTCTTTGGCTCCGTGCTTGGGCGTATCGCGGGCACCGCCTCCAGCACCGATATTGAGATCGAGCGGACGTTTGACCTCGACAACACCTACAACGACGCCGTCATTGAATTCGATTTCCACCGCATCGACAGTTGGGACAACGAAGAATTCCAGATCTACGCCAACGGGCAGGAGATCTTTAGCCAAGCCTTCTTTCCCAGCACGGCAGTGGGCGGCTCCAACACAATCATCATCGGCGGTGTGACCTACAACGTTACGCTCACGTCCCTCGGTGATGCAGCGCAGAACGGTTATTGGACCGGCCCATCCTGGGCCGCCGACCAGAGCTTCCGCGTGCGGATCGAGGTGGAAAATGCCCCCGGTACGCTGGACCTCGGCTTTGGCTCGACACTCAATCAGGCCGTCACCGACGAAAGCTACGCCCTCGATAATTTTGCCATCGTCTCCACCAACGATACGGCGATTGACCCCGCAACCTTCACCAGCGCCGGGTCGTCTAACAATGATACAATTGCGGGCGGTGCGGGCGCGGATGTCATCTACGGCGAAGAAGGCGCTGATGTCTTGTCGGGCGGCGCGGGCAACGACACGATCTTCGGCGGCGAAGGCGCAGACATCGTGCAAGGCGGCGCGGGTGCGGATTTACTGGAGGGTGGCCAAGGCGCCGATACGTTGGTGGGTGGTGATGACGCCGATTACATCATCGGTGGCTCTGGCGATGTGATCGACGGCGGCGAAGGCGGCATCGACAACGATACGCTTTACCTCGGCGATAACGGCGCGATCATCAATTACGACGGCGGCAACCCGGAAAACGGAACCGTCACGTTCAGCGATGGGACCACGCTCAGCTTCACGAACATCGAAACGGTGATCCCCTGCTTCACGCCGGGCAGTCGGGTGGCGACTGATCGCGGGACCTATAAAGTCGAAGACCTGGCAGTGGGTGACTTGATCCAGACCCGCGACAACGGCCTGCAATCGATCCGCTGGATCGGGAAGAAAGTGCTGACACAGGTAGATCTGGGAAATGCGCCACATCTGCGACCGATCTGCATCCGTAAAGGTGCGTTGGGGCATGGCGTGCCAAACCGCGACATGGAGGTATCGCCCCAGCATCGCATGTTGATTGAGGGTGTGCAGGCGGAGTTGTTGTTCGGCCACGACCAAGTGTTTGTGCGCGCCAAACATCTGACACATCTGCCGGGGGTGGAGGTTGCCCACACCTGCGAGCGTGTCACCTACATCCACGTTATGTGTGACGCCCATGAGGTGATCCGCGTCGACAACGCCTGGACCGAGAGTTTCCAGCCCGGTGACATGTTGCAAAACCACGAGGCGCGGGAGATTTTTGGAGATCTCCTCCATGCGTTCCCGGAATTGGGGTCTGAGGCGGGCCGTGCGGGGTATGCCTCGGCCCGGTTGAGCCTGAAGGCCCATGAAGCGGGGCTGATTACGTCACTCTAGACCCGTCTCAGTGGCACATCGCGGCCATTCTCAAGCGCCGGAATTTGTGCGCGAGCCTTGGCCACGCGGCCAAGATCAAGCTCAACCCCTTGTAACTTCGGTGCGCCCTCGCCGAGGTCAGCCATGACCCGACCCCAGGGATCAATCGCCAGCGAATGGCCATAAGT
>JAESTV010000314.1 GCA_016763475.1 Roseicyclus sp. | reverse complement strand
GATCTCACTCATTTGCGCAATTCCCGTGAGCGATGGGTGGCGGCGGCGACAGTTTTCCGGATCAGCGGCGCAAGGCCGCCTTCACCCATCAAAACCTCCAGGCCCGCCTGCGTGGTACCGTTGGGCGAGGTGACATTGATGCGCAATTGTTCAGGGCTCTCGTCGGTTTGTTCCGCCAAGGCACCAGCGCCCGCAACGGTGGCTTTGGCCAGTTTCATCGCCATGTCCGCAGGCAAACCCTCAGCCCGCGCGGCGGCAGCGAGTGCGTCAATCATATAGAAGATGTAGGCCGGGCCAGACCCTGAAATGCCAGTGACGGCGTCAATTTGGGCCTCATTTGTCAGGCGCACAACCTGACCTATGGCCAGCAACATCCCCTCGGCGAGGTCCATATCTTCGTCCGTGGCTTCGCCATTGCCGACAATCGCGGTGATCCCCTTGCCCACGGCGGCAGGAGTGTTTGGCATCGAGCGCACAACCCGGGTGCCTTCGCCAAACGCCGCCTCAAAGGCGCGGATCGGCGTGCCGGCGGCCACCGACAGGATCAGAGTGCCACCACCTCCGAAACCTGCCACTTGCGGCAGCGCGTCCTGCATCATCTGTGGCTTGACGGCAACCATCAGGACAGCCGGATCTTCGGGCAGATCCCCGTTGATCCGCACCCCGGTGCTTTGCAGCCATTCGGACGGATAGGGATCAATGACATGGACCGCGTCTGTCGACATGCCGTTGTTAAGCCAGCCCTGCAACATAGCTGATCCCATTTTGCCACAGCCCAGCATCACCAGCCCGCGGCGGTTCAATTGCGTCATATCCATAAAAATCGCCCCCCATCGTCCATGCCGGACGGGTGAAATACACCACAAGATGTAGAATGCCAGCCCTACGTCAGCCGCGAAAGGGGGCAGGCGCGTTCTGTGCCGCAGGTGTTGCGCAGAACGCGATCAGGCCAGATCAGGCGCGGGTAGTCAGGCACGGGCAATCAGGCCGCAATCAGGCGCGGCCGTACCCTTCGGCAATTGCGATACCCATGGCCTGTTCAGGGGTGTTGTCGGACCACAGCGTCAGCTGGAACGCAGGATAGTAGCGCTCAGACGCCAAAACGGCCGTTTCAACCATACAAGCGATCTGATCAGGGGACGCAAGTTGCTCCCCCGCCAATACAAGCCCATAGCGGTACACCATCAGCTTTTGCGCGGCCCAATAGGTGAACGCACCTGCCCAACAGCGGTCATTCACAAGGTTCAACGCTTCGTAAAGCTTGCCCATCGCATCTTCGGGCGGCTCCATATCAAAGGTGCAGATCATCCGCAGCGTCTCGTCATATGCCGACCATGCCAGCGTAACCGAGTAGGTGCGCCACTGCCCTTCAATCGACATGGCGATCTGGTCATCGGCAATGCGGTCAAAGTCCCAGTCGTGATGGGTGGCAAGCGTTTCCACGATATCAATCGGGTGAAGCTCATCAATATCGAAGTACTGCTCGGCGTGTGACATAGCCCCAAACCCTTCAGGTTGGCAGCCTGCGGAGCCTTGGTGGTTAAATCCCAAGACGCCCACAATTGGCTGGGTGTCTTTCCCAGGGCTAGGCTGCTCGGCCTCAGACCCTACGAAATATGGTGATGCGTTGGGGAGTCTCTGTAAAGAACTATTTTTGTGATGGAAATGAGCAGAGCCACGATTTCTGCTGTTACTCACAAGATATTGCGGCTGGGGAGAAAGTACCCACAAGGGGGTATTGAGCGCGCACAAAAAAGGCTGCCAAACATGTGGGCAGCCTTCAGGTCGACGTTTTGGGGGGCGGTTCAGTCGGCTGAATTGCCTTCCAGCGCCACGATCCGCGCCTTCAGCGCCTCGTTCTCTTCGCGGGCCTTTTGCGCCATCGCCCGTACCGCATCAAATTCTTCGCGCGTTACGAGATCGCGTTTGGCCAGCCAGCGATCCATCATCGAACTCATCGCTGTTTCAGCCTCATCCTTCGCGCCCTGGGCCACACCCATCGCGTTGGTCATCAATTGGCTGAAGTCGTCCATGATCTTATTGCGGGTCTGCATCGGGTCGCTCCTGTCTATCACAATCCCGATATGGGCGCGCAGACGCGCCGGATCAAGGTTGACTTCGTCGCATCCGCCCCGCATCGACGGTAAAAATGTGTCTGTGAGGCCTCATACCAAGCCATGATCCAAGCGATTCCGTTCCCGCCGCTGTCACCTGAGTTGTTCACCCTTTCCCTGGGCAGTTTCACGTTCGCGCTGCGCTGGTATGCGTTGGCTTATCTGGCGGGTCTGGGCCTTGGCTGGTGGGTGATCTGGAAGGCCTGCGCGCGGCCCACGTTGTGGCCGGACAACACGGCCCCGATGGAGCCTGCAAAGGTTGAGAGCCTGCTGACGGCGGTTGTCCTGGGGGTGATCCTGGGGGGGCGGTTTGGCTACATTGTGTTCTACCAACCCGCGTTCTATCTGGAAAACCCCGGCCTGATCCTGCGTTTGTGGGAAGGCGGCATGTCGTTCCACGGTGGGCTTGTGGGTGTGGCTGTAGCGGCTGGCATCTTCTGCTGGCGCGCAAAAGCGCCGCCACTTCAGGTGGCCGACGCGATGTCGATGGTGATTGCCTTTGGCCTTCTGTTCGGGCGGCTGGCGAATTTCATCAACGCAGAGTTGTGGGGGCGTGCGTCTGACGTGCCATGGGCGGTGATCTTCCCCGGCGCGGCGGCGCAGGATTGTGCGGGGCCTGCGGGGATCGTGGATTACTTCGGCGCAACCGTCTGCGCACGCCATCCCTCGCAGCTTTATGAGGCGGCGCTTGAGGGCCTCTTCATGGGTGCGGTCCTCCTATTCCTCGCGTGGCGACGCGGCTGGTTGAAACGCCCTGGTGCCCTGACCGGGATGTTCTTCCTGATCTACGGCGTCTCGCGGTTCATCGTCGAATTTTTCCGCCAGCCGGACGCGCAATTTGTGGGACTGGACAATCCGGTGGGCTTTGCCCTGGCACTGTCTCCGTCCATGGGCCTGACCATGGGGCAGATGCTGACAATTCCGATGGTGTTGATTGGGCTGTGGATGATCTGGCGCGCGCGGCCAGCTGTTTTCAAAACCCCATGAGCCTGAAGCAGCGGTTACTGACGCGCATTGCGCGGTTGGGGCCAATGACTGTGGCCGATTATATGGCCGAATGCCTGCATGATCCAACCTTCGGGTATTACGCCACCCGCGACCCGTTGGGCCGTGGCGGGGATTTCATCACCGCGCCGGAAATTTCGCAAATGTTTGGCGAGCTGCTTGGCCTGTGGCTGGCGCAGGTCTGGGTGGATCAAGGGCAGCCAGACTGTGTGTTGGCCGAGCTTGGGCCCGGACGTGGGACGCTGATGGCGGACGCGTTGCGCGCGACCCGTGCCGTGCCGGGGTTCCATGATGCAGTGTCGCTACATCTGGTGGAGGTGTCGCCGGTCTTGCGTGCGGCGCAAGCGGCGGCGTTGAAGGATTTTGCGCCCACCTTCCACAACAGCATTGGTGACCTGCCCGAGAAACCGACCCTCCTGATTGCCAATGAGTTTTTTGACGCCCTGCCGATCCGGCAGTTTCAGATGAATGACGCAAATGATTGGCAGGAGCGCCAGATTGGGGCGGCGGATGGCGCGCTGATCTGGGGCCTT
>JAESTV010000313.1 GCA_016763475.1 Roseicyclus sp. | reverse complement strand
GGAGGGGTTGGGGGTTGGTTTGCGGGGGGAGGGTGCGTCAGGAATTGCCGCGGCTGAAGAGGCTGGCGTCTTCTGCCGCTTTGCGGATGGCGCGGGATTTGTTCACGGTTTCGATGAACTCTGCCTCCGGGTCGCTGTCATACACCACGCCACCACCGGCCTGAATGTAAAGCTTGGCGTCCTGGATCACCGCCGTGCGCAGCGCGATACACATGTCCATGTCGCCACCGGCTGAGAAATAGCCGACGCCGCCGCCATAGATGCCGCGCTTTTCAGGCTCCAGCTCATCGATGATTTCCATCGCCCGCACCTTTGGGGCGCCGGAAACCGTACCTGCGGGAAGGCCAGCCAGCAGGGCGGACAGGGCGTCGTGGTCGTCGCTCAATTCACCCACGACGTTGGAGACGATGTGCATGACGTGGGAATAGCGTTCGACGATGAATTCTTCGGTTGGGCGCACGGTACCGATTTTGGAGACTTTGCCGGTGTCATTGCGGCCAAGGTCCAGCAGCATCAGGTGTTCGGCCAATTCCTTCGGGTCCCCCATAAGATCAGCCTCCAGGGCGCGGTCCTCCTCAGGGGTGGCGCCGCGGGGGCGGGTCCCGGCGATCGGGCGGATTGTGACCTCTTTGTCGAACACCCGCACCAGGATTTCGGGGGAGGCACCAACCACCTGAAAGCCGCCGAAATTGAAGTAGAACATGAAAGGTGACGGGTTGGTGCGGCGCAGCGCGCGATAGAGCGCAAAAGGGGGCGTCGGGAAGTCGAGGGTCCAGCGCTGCGAGGGCACCACCTGGAAGATATCACCGGCGCGGATGTAATCCTTGGCCGTTTCCACCGCGGCCAGATAGCCGTCGTGGCTGAAGTTGGAGACCGGCTCACCCAGCGGTTGCGCATCGCCCATTTCACGGGTTGCCACCGATGGCGTGCGTTCCAGGTCCCGTAGCGCGTCCGAGACCCGTTCGGCGGCCTGGGCATAAGCCGCACGGGCCGACAGGCCGTTTGATTGCCAGGCGGGAGAGACGATGGTGACTTCGCCTTTCACCCCGTCCAGCACCGCGATCACTGAGGGGCGGAGCAACACCGCGTCAGGCAGGCCGAGGGGGTCTGGGTTCACGTCAGGCAGGTGTTCGACCAGCCGGATCATGTCATAGCCGAGATAGCCAAAAAGGCCTGCGGCGGCGGCAGGCAAATCTTCGGGCATGTCGATGGAGCATTCTGCCAGCAGCGCACGCAGGGCCTGTAACGGTGCGTCCGGGCAGGGTTCAAACGCCTCACGATCATAGCGGGCGGCGCGGTTGATACGGGCATCCGTGCCGTGGCATTCCCAGACCAGATCGGGTTTCATCCCGATGATGGAATAGCGCCCGCGCACCTCGCCACCGGTCACCGATTCCAGAATAAAGGCATCGCGCCCGGCATCTGTCAGTTTCAGCATCACCGACACCGGCGTATCCAGATCAGCCGCCAGCCGCGCGTGAACAAGCTGGTTTTCACCGCGATCCCACGCCGTGCGGAACGCCTCGAAGTCGCTGAGCAGTGCCATTACGCGGCCATTACGGAAACGACGCGTTGATCGAGTTTATCACACCCTGGTTTGTCGAGATCCCGGCATCCGCCTGCAGGGCCTCACCGTAGGCCTCAAAAATATCCTGCGCCAGTGACTGGGCAATTGTCTGCTCGAGGATCAACAGCATGATCGAGGTGTCGGGCGCATCACGGACCCCGGAATTGATCGCATCAAGCCGGATGATATGGGCGGCCTGTGCGCCCGGGATCATCACAACGTCACCAACGGCATCCAGTTGGAACAATTGCGCGACGGTGGTGGGGGGCAGGTCGGGCAGCAGATCCTGGCGACGGATCAAACGTTCCTCTACGGTGTCGCCGAGATCTTCGAGGCTGGCCCCCTGGGCCATCTGGCCCACAAGTTCCTGCCCGCGTGAGGCAACCGCGTCACGTAACGTGGTGGCGGCCCAGGCCTCAGCCACCTCATCGGTGATCTCATCCAGCGGCGGCAGGGTGGGGGGCACAAGTTCATCCAGACGCAGGGCGAAGAGACCACCATCCGACAGGACCAACAGCTCGGGGAAATCACTTTCCCGCACCGCCAGCGCCGCCTCGCGGAAATTGTCATACCCTGCGATGCCGTCCTCGGACGAAACGGTGTAGTCAATTGTCCCGATCATCATTGCGGTGTCTGCGGCAATTTCTTCCAACGTGGCACCCTCGGCCAAAAGGTCATCCACGTCTTCGCGCATGGCATTGATCTCGCGGCGGGCGGATTCTTCGGTCAATTCAGCGCTTAGATCATTCCGGGCCTCATCGAAGGTCACTTCGGAGGCCTCCAGAACCGCGTTCACCCGGAACAGTGCTGGCCCGAGGCTGGTGGGCGCCGGTCCGATAATCTCACTCTCATCATCGGCGAAAATGATCTCTGCGGCGCCCGGGCTGAGGTCTGTGGGGGCAATTTCACCCAGATCCACATCATCCAGGGTCAGGTCGCGGTCTTCGACCAACGTGTCAAAATCCGTCTCACCTGCGGCGATGGCGTCATAGGCGGCCTGGGCGGCCTCTTGCGAGCTGAAGACAAGGCGCTCCAGCAGGCGACGTTCTGGCTGCACATATTCCGACAGACGCCCGTCATACAGGGCGCGAAGGGCGACTTCGTCGATCTCCATGCCGTCCATGATGTCAGATGGGATAACCCATGCGTAGGTGATCCGCCGCGCCTCTGGCCGGGTGAACCGCTCAGGGAATTCTTCGTAATAGGTGATCAGATCAGCTTCTGACGGCTCTGGCAGGGCATCCGTCAACTCCGAGCGGGTCACGGCCAGCCGGGTAAAGTCGCGGGTTTCACCCTGATAGGCTGCGATGGCTTCGGCAAAGATCACCGGCGGTGTGAGGCCGCCAATCACTGCGGATTGTAACAGCGCCCGAGAGATATCCCCACGGGTGTCTTCCTCAAAATCGCGGGGGGAAGAGCCTTGCTGTTGCAGCACAAATTCGTAGGAATTGCGGTCGAACTGGCCTGCGGTGTCTTGGAACGCTGCCACTTGCCCGATCTGGCGCGCCACCTCTACGTCACCCACCGAAATCCCCATTTGCGCGGCCTCATGGCTTAACGCGGCGCGTGCAATCAGGCCCGCCAGCACTTGCTGATCAATGCCGCGGGCCCGGATCTGCGCAAATGAGACCGCCTGGCCGGTCTGCGCCGCCTGGGCGTTGATCTCATTGTTGAGGGCGCGGAAGTAATCGTCCGCCGTGATCTCGGCGTCTCCAACTGCACCGACCTGGCTGGACCCGCCGCTGAACGATCCAATGCCAAAACCCGCGAGGGCGATGAAAAAGAGACCCAGCAGGATCCAAACGAAGATGTTGGAGACTTTTTTGGCGGCGGTACTGGCCATCGGGATCGGCCCTTTCACTGGGTCAGGTTGTCGGAGGTGCGTTGTCACACCTGTTGTCGCAAACGGATACGCATTTGGTCCCACGGGGGCAAGAGCGAGTGGGCTTGCGCCTTTGGGCGCGTGGGTGTGGTTTGCGCCGCTGGGGCGCGTGGGGTGGTTTGCGCCGCTGTGGGGCAAGTAGTTCAGGCCGTCAGCGGCTTCAGGTGGTCAACAAGCTGCGCCAGCCCGGCGCGATCTGCATTGGCGAACGCAATCCTCAGGGTGGTTTCGGCCTGTCCGGTGCCGCCATCGGCGCGGGTCGGGCCAAACATTGTGCCGGGCAAAACCAACAGACTGGCCTTCTCCACCAGATTTTTGGCCACCAGATCAGAGGGTTCGCCGAACGGATGGCGCACGTAGGCGAAATACGCGCCGGATCCGAGTAATTCCCAGGTTGGCAACTGTCCAAACCCCTGGCGCACCGCATCACGGCGCGCGAGGATTTCAAGGCGTTCTCCGGCCAGCCAGTGACCCAGGTTCCGCATCCCCCACAGGGCACCAATCTGGCCGATTTGCGGCGGACAGATCGCCACGGTATCGAGGAATTTCTCAACCTCCGCCAGCCGTGCCTCACTGGCCATGATCGCCCCGACCCGGTGCCCGGTCAGGCGGTAGGCTTTGGAGAAGGAATAGAGGTGGATAAACGTCTCATCCCACCCGGCGTCTGTGAACAGATCATGGGGTGCTTGATCCGAGGAGTGAAAATCGCGGTAGGTTTCATCCACAATCAGCGCCAGGCCGTGTGTGTGGGCAAGGTCACGGAACGCCCGCAGCAGCGCGGGCGGATATTCGACACCTGCCGGGTTATTGGGGCTGACAAGGACAATGGCTTTTGTGCGTTTGGTGATCAGGGTCGCGGCGCGTTCGGGATCTGGCAGCAGGGTGTCCCCCGTGGGCAGGTACACCGCGCGAATGTTCTGCATATCCAGCCACATCTGGTGGTTGAAGTAGAACGGCAGCGGGATGATGACCTCATCACCCGCTTGGGCGATGGTGGACATGACGGCGGTGAAGGCCTGGTTGCAGCCGGCGGTGATCGCGACCTGTGACGGGGTGATTGTGCCGCCATAGGTGGCCGACCATTGATCTGCCAGTTCCGCCCGCAATTCAGCAAGGCCGAGAACCGGGCCATACAGGTGGGACGCAGGATTGTTCAGGATTGCATCAGCCATCGCGCGCATCAGCCCCTCCGGGGGCGGCTCAACGGGGGCGGCCTGGCTGAGGTTCATCAACGGACGTTCGGGGGGGAACACCTTACCTTCAACCCAACGCCGTGCCTCCATGACCGGAGGTGGGAAGGTGGCCAGGAAATTTGGATTAACTGGCTGCATCAGATGCCCCCTCAGCACATGGGTTCAATAGATGGGCAAAACAGGCCCAACATTGTTCCCGAAATTTGATTGCCCAATGCCCAACAACCGGGGCCGTGAGCGTTGGAATGTTTCGGGCGGCAGGACAGGCGAAAGGCGGCGCATAGGGGCGGGTCCGCCAATGGCTCACCCCGCCGCCACAGGCGCCAAAATACCTTGCAAGGTATTTATCGGATCCTTGCAAGGATCCGGGCCCGCTCAAAACGGAATTTCGTCATCCAGATCGGACCTGCCGCCGCCACCACCAGAACCACCAGGACCGCCGCGATCATCACCACCAAAGCCGCCGCCCGATCCGCCGCG
>JAESTV010000030.1 GCA_016763475.1 Roseicyclus sp. | reverse complement strand
TGCCAGTTTTGATGGCTTTCGCCACGTCGGGGCGCATCTGCGCACATTGGTGTTGTCTGCGCCTAAAGAATACGCGTCTGATCCCGTTAATGGTCTGATATTGATGGAGGATTTCGGCGAGTTGACGCTTTCGAATTTGCTGCGCGATGATCCCGGCATGGCGTACAACGGCTATCGCGCGGCTGCCGCGCTGCTCCCGCGTCTGGCCGCACCTCCACCAAGCGGCCTTAAATCCCCGGACGCCGCCGCGATGGCTGGGATGGTGGGGCTGACGTTCGATCTATTGCCGGGCAGCGACGCCCTGCGCGTTACGCTTTTGGCAGCACTTGCGCAGGCGCTGCGGACCCATGCCCCCGGCCCCCACGTCCTGTCGCTGCGCGATGTCCATGGCGACAATCTGTTGTGGCTGCCGGATCGGACCGGCGACGCGCGCATTGGGTTGCTCGACTATCAGGACGCGCTGATGTTGCCGGAAGGGTATGATCTCGCCTCCCTGCTGGACGATCCAAGGCGCGAGGTGCCGGAGGCCTGGCGCGCCGAACTTGTTGCGGAGTTCAGCACCCCCCAGCGCATCGCGACCCTGTCCCTGCAACGCAACCTGCGCATTCTTGGCATCTTTCATCGCCTCGCCACCCGGCTTGGCAAGCCGTCTTATGGGGCGTTCCTGCCGCGGACCCGCGGTCTTGTCACCCGTGCAGCAGACACGCTGCCAACGCTCCGCAAACCAGTGGCAGAGCTGTTGGAACGCACCGCAGATTGGGGCACACAATGAGCCTGCCTTGCCTGATCCTCGCCGCCGGGTTCGGCACCCGTATGGGCGCCCTCACGGCTGATCACCCCAAGCCGCTGATCGAGATTGCCGGGCGCAGCCTTCTGGACCACGCACTGGACGTCGCTCGCGATGCGGGCGCGGGACCGATTGCGGCGAATGCCCATTACAAGGCGGACCAGATCGCCGCACATCTGGTGCGGCAAGCGGACGTGACCCTGCTCCACGAAACGCCCGATATCCTGGACTCCGGTGGCGCCGTCAAAAACGCCGCGCACAATTTGCCCGAGGGTCCGATTGCAACGCTCAACGCGGATAATGTCTGGACCGGCGCGAACCCGATTTCTCAGCTACAGACCGCGTTTGACGCCGCACTGATGGGCGCGCTGCTGCTGCTGGTTCCACGAGACCACGCGGTCGGGCGTGAGGGTGGTGGGGATTTTGCAATGGACAGCACCGGGCGGCTGACGTTTGACAAAACTGATGGCGGTTTCGTTTACACCGGCGCTCAAATCCTTGATCCCACGCCGTGCCTATCTGATACACGCGATGTATTTTCCCTCCGCGACATTTGGGAGGATCTTTCCTCACAGGGGCGTCTGTTCGGGAAAATCCACACCGGCACCTGGGCTGATGTCGGCCACCCCGACGGCATTACCGCTGCTGAACACATGTTACGAGGTGCCGATGTTTGAGCCCAAGGACACTCCCCGCGTCTTCGCCACACCGCTTGGTGTGGATTTCTGCGCTGCCGTTATCAACGGCCTCGACAAAGCGCTGGCAGGTCACCGGCCCGAGGCATTGGCGCGGGTCGAAATTCACGTGGCAAACGCCCGGATGCAGCGCCGCCTACAAGCGCTTTACGCGCAGCGCGGGCCGGGGTTGCTGCCGCGTATCCGGCCGGTGCTGTCCCTATCGGAGACGGCGGATCTGGAGGGGCTGCCCGCCGCTATGTCGCCACTGGCACTTCGATTGGAACTGGCGCAACTGATCGCCAAACTGATCGATGCCAACCCCGATCTTGCGCCACGTGCGGCGCTTTATGATCTGGCCGATAGTCTTGCCGATTTCATGGGGGAGATGGTGGAGGAAGGTGTAACGCCCGCCGATATCGCCAACCTCGACATGGGGGATCATTCCGAACATTGGAGCCGCGCACGGGATTTCCTCGGGATTGCGCAACACCTGATCAGCGCCGGAGATCGGCCCACGCCAGAGGCACGACAAGCGATGGTTGTGGACCGCCTGATTGCGCAATGGCGACACGCGCCGCCGGATCATCCGGTGATTGTTGCGGGTTCTACCGGATCACGTCGCGCGACGTTCCGGCTGATGCTGGCGGTTGGCAACCTGCCCCAGGGTGCGGTCATTCTGCCCGGGATCGACACGGACCTGCCGCCAGCAATCTGGCGCGGCTTGTGTGACGGGCGGCGTTCTGGCCTGGCGGGTGAGGATCATCCGCAATATCGCCTTGCGAAGGTGTTGGAGGAGATGGGGGTGGACCGTGCTCAGGTGCCGCTTTGGGGCAATGCTGTACCTGCGATGCCTGCGCGAAATGCCGTTATATCACTGGCCTTACGTCCCGCCCCGGTGACCAACCAATGGCGAACCGAGGGGCCGAAGCTGGCCGATGTTGCCGGGGCCATGGCCGGTGTTACGCTGCTCGAAGCGCCGTCGCCGCAGATGGAAGCGACGGCCATCGCCCTGCGGATGCGCAAAGCCGTGCAGGATGGCCAGAAGGTTGCGCTGGTCACCCCGGACCGCAGGCTTGCGCGTAAGGTCACGGCGCAGCTTGATCGTTGGCATATCCTGCCTGACGACAGCGCCGGGCAGGTGTTGGCGCAAACCGCGCCGGGTCGTTTTTTGCGGCAGGTGGCGGACGCCATGACCGGGCCGGTGACATCCGAAATAATGGTGGCGTTGCTCAAACATCCGCTGTGCCACTCCGGTGCGGGCCGGGGCGAACATTTGCGGCGCACCCATGACCTGGAGCTTGATCTGCTGCGCCGGGGCCTCGCCTTCCCAACCCGTGACGCGCTGACAGTTTGGGCGCAGGCACGAAACGACGACTCCGATGCGCCGGCTTGGGTCACGTGGCTATCGGATAATCTGCTGGCAGATACCAAACGCGGCCCACAATCGCTGGAAAACCGGCTGCACCTCCACACCACACGCGCCGATGCGCTGGCCGCTGGCCCCGGCCAACCCGACGCGGGGGAGCTTTATGACCGCGAACCGGGGGCCGCCGCCGCCAAGTTGCTGGCAGATTTGTGGGCTGATGCGCCCTCTGGCGGCCAGATGTCCGCCCGTGACTACGCCGATTTCTTCACCGCTCTGGCTCATGATCGGGAGGTGCGTTTCGCGCTCCGCCCCCATGCCGATGTTCTGATCTGGGGCACCCAGGAGGCGCGGGTTCAGGGTACGGATATCACCATTCTTGCGGGGCTGAATGAAGGCACATGGCCACAAGCAGCGCAGGCTGACCCGTGGCTTAACCGACCATTGCGCGCAACCGCCGGGCTGCGCCTGCCGGACCGCGTTATCGGTCTGAGCGCCCATGATTTCCAGCAGGGCATCGCGGGTGGGGAAATCTGGCTCAGCCGTGCCAAACGCGATGATGAGACGGATACCGTCGCCGCCCGATGGCTGAACCGTCTGGTGAACCTGCTTGGCGGCGCAAGTGCCGAGGCCGCGCAGGCATTGAAGGATATGCGCAACCGGGGCCACAAATGGCTGGCCAAGGCTGAAGCGCTTACAACACCCGAAGACCCAACACCCGAACACCGTGAACCGCCTGCCCCGCGCCCGGCCCCGGCACCCCAGGG
>JAESTV010000029.1 GCA_016763475.1 Roseicyclus sp. | reverse complement strand
TCCGGTGACCCGGGTAAGGTCAAGAATTTCCTTGCGCAGGTAGGTTACCCGGCGCGGGTCTAAAAATGCCGCCTCATAATATTCATCGACCAGTGCTTCAAGGTCTTTGAGGGGCCCATAGGTTTCAGCGCGGGTCATCGGTGGCGTCAGGTGGTCAATAATTACAGCAGATGAGCGCCGTTTGGCTTGCGTCCCTTCGCCGGGGTCATTGACGATAAAGGGGTAGATGTGGGGTATCGGTCCCAGGGTGGTTTCAGGGAAGCACGATTGTGACAGGCCGACAGCTTTGCCCGGCAGCCATTCAAGATTGCCATGTTTGCCGAAGTGAATAATTGCCTGTGTATGAAAGTGTTCGCGTAGCCACGCGTAGAAGGCAAAATAGCCATGAGGCGGCACCAGATCGGGGTCATGATAGGTTTGTTTGGGGTCTATATTATACCCGCGCGCCGGTTGAATGCCGATGGCCAGATTGCCAAATTTTGCAATCGCCAGCGCAAACCGGTCACCTTCAATGATGAACGGATCGTCTTCGGGCTTGCCCCATTTTGCCGTAACCTGCTGTTGCGTGTCTGAGGGCAGAGCATTGAAAAACGCCATATAGTCTTCAAGCGACAGGGTCTCGCGTATTTCGCGTGCGTCTGTTGCTGCATTGGTGGGGCCGCGCTGGAGGTATCCAATCAGATCATCGCCGCTATCAGGCATGCCGGTGATTGAATACCCGGCATCCTTCATGGCGCGGACTACCTCGATGACGCCTGCGGGCGTATCGAGCCCGACGCCATTACCGAGCCTGCCATCACGGTTGGGATAGTTGGCAAGCACAATAGCGATGCGCTTGTCTGCAACTTCGGTGCGGCGAAGGTTACTCCAGCCTTTGGCCTGTAGGGCTACAAACTCACAACGATCTCCCAAAGTTTTATAGGTGATGATGCCGGTCTGGGTTTGGGCATCAAACTCTGATTGGGACTTGAAGGATATGGCACGCGACAGGATACGGCCATCAAGTTCAGGCAGGACCACGTTCATTGCCAGATCTCTCAAGCCAAGCCCGCGCGCACTTGATTGCCATTGCTCCTGATTGCTGCCGGACAGAACTACCTGCAGGACAGGTGCAGCGGTAGCATCAAGTGGGGTGGGGCTCCACTTTCCGCCGGGTCTGGAGACAGCAAAACCGGTGGTGTTGAGTACAACATCAGGAGGGTATGTTTCAAACAGACGGGCGATGGTGGCAGCTGATACTTCATCTTTGAGACTGGAAATGAAAATTGGCAACGGGTTGAGACCTTGTGATTGCAGGGCCTTTATCAACGTATCAATGGGTTCGAGACTGCCGCCCTGAATAAGGGCGCGATAAAATGTCAACGCGACCACGGGGGCATCCTTGCGCCAGTTTTGCTCAACCTGCTGCATCGTGGACAACAGGGTTCCGGGCCAGTAAAGGCCTGCCTTCAGCAACATTGCCGCCTGAGCCGGGGGGTCGCTGTCGCGCAGCAAATGGTCAGTGAATTTCAAGAACCCTTGCGCATTTACCGGTCCACCATGGATGAGGTATTGCCACAGGTGATGGCGTTTTTCGGCATCGATGCTGGAGAAATGATCAAGTTCAGGGTCGGGCTGATCATCACCGGGAAGAACAGCAAGCTGAATATCATTGTCAGCACAAATGCTGGCAATCTGCTCCAATCCATACGGCCAGTAACTGTGGCCGCCCAACAGGCGGATGATGACCAGTTTTGATTTGGAAATCGTCTTGTCGATGTAAACATCCACCGACATGTTGTGGCCAAGCTGCATCAGGTTGGCCAGACGCAATTCCGGCACACTGTGACCAAGTGTCTTTTTTGCCTGCGCCAATGCAGCCAGCTCCGTATCCGCGGCAGAGAGAACAATCACGTCGGCGGGTTGCTGGTTGAGATCAACGGCTTCCGAGCCGTCTGATATATCACCTGCCTGAACGTTTAAGAGATGCACGGGTCAGCCTTTCAAAGCACTTTCAATTGCTGCGGGATCAAGGCCTTTTTCACCGATAACTACGAGTTGGGTGGAGCGGATTTCGCCCACATTCCATTCACGGTCAAAATAAGTCTGAACCCTGGGGCCGACGGCTTGAATGACCAGCCGCATGGGTTTGTCTTTGATGGCAGCAAAGCCTTTGAGGCGCAGAATATCATGGTTTTTCAAAGCAGTGCCAAGGCGTTTTAATAAATCCTGCTGATCTTCAACTTCGCCTAAACCTACCACAAAGCTCTCAAAATCATCATGGTCGTGATCTTCATGACCTTCAAGTTCATGATGGGATTTGCGGTTTTCAAGATCATCTTCCGCACCGATACCCAGACCCAAAAGAATATCCGCACCAAGATTGCCGTTTTGTGCCTGCAAAATTCTGACTGCCGGGCGCACCGCAGCGCGGATGTCCTCATTAATGTGTTTGAGGCTGTCAGCTGACAATAAATCTGTTTTGTTGAGAATGATCATGTCGGCGCAGTTAAGCTGATCTTCAAATAATTCTTCCAACGGGCTGTCATGATCAAGCGCTTCATCGGCCTCGCGCTGGGCCTGAACTGCGTGAGGATCATGGGCAAATTTCCCATCGGCCACCGCTGCACTGTCAACCACGGTAACCACACCATCGACGGTCACCTGATTGCGGATTTCGGGCCAGTTGAAAGCGCGCACCAACGGTTGCGGCAAAGCCAGTCCAGAAGTTTCTATGACGATGTGATCGGGGCGGTCTTCGCGCTCCATCAGTTTGGTGATTGTGGGGATAAAATCATCGGCAACCGTGCAGCAGATACAGCCGTTGGCAAGTTCAACAATATCATCTTCGTTACAGGTTTCATCACCGCAGCCCTTGAGCACTTCGCTGTCGATACCGAGATCGCCAAATTCATTGATGATAAGGGCGATGCGCTTGCCCTTTGCTGTTGCCAGAATGTTTCTGACAAGCGTGGTTTTTCCGGCACCCAGAAAGCCGGTGATGATTGTTGCCGGAATTTTTTGTGGATGTGATGTCATTATTTATTCTCGGGTTTCAGGATCAAAGGATATCCAGCAGCAATAAACTGAACGCTATCGGCAACACGGGCAACGCACTGATTGAGCCTGCCCTGATGGTCTCTGAAGGTGCGACCCACTGAGGTTTCAGGTACCAGCCCCATGCCGACCTCATTGGAGACAAATACCACCGGTCCGGCAAGCTTTGGCATGAGGTTGGTCAGTTGCATGGTTTCTTCTTCAATATCTTTGCCTGCCATCATCAGGTTGGATAACCACAGTGTCAGGCAATCGACCAATATGGCATTTTCAGGTGTTGCATGATTGCTCAAAACCTCGCACAGCGCCAACGGTTCTTCAATCGTGATCCAGTTGGTGTCGCGACGATTTTTGTGTTCGGTAATTCGTGCACGCATTTCATCGTCATGAGCTTGTGCCGTGGCAATATAGACAGGGTGCAGTTTTGTGTTGAGCACCAGTTTTTCGCCATAGCTGCTTTTGCCTGAACGGGCACCACCTAAAATCAGGGTAGTGCCCGAAAGCTGTGTTGCAATTGTCATGCGTGGTTCAGGCAGGCTTGCCATAGCGGTGCAGCAGGCCGCCAACAGAAGCCCCCAGTACCAGCCAGAACAGGCCCGTCGTCAGCAAAGTTGCCACCACATATTGTGCGGCAAGCTCTGCCGGTACAGATGATGACACTTCAGCCAAATTAATGTGTGGTGCGCCAACAACCTGGGGAATGGCAATGATGACCACGCCCAATACTTTCAACGGCAGGTTCTTGCCAAAGGCAAGGAGCCCCAAGCCAATAAGGGTACAGGCGACTGTTGCTGCCCACCATACCTGGCGTTCAACAATGTCGGCTCCAACCATACCCGGCATCTCCGGTGGCAGCCCGATGGCGGGGAAAAAGCTGAAAGCTAAAAAACCACCAATTCCCCATAATATCCCGGTGGTCCAGGATATGCCAAAGCCGGCAAAAACGATTGCCGCTGTCATGAGAAACCCAAACCCAACTCCGTTCAGCACATTTGCAAGCAGGGTGTAGGCTACGCGCTCAAAACCTTGCTGCGGTGCCCATTCAGCACTTTGTTTATGGGGGTGATTTTTGGATTCAGTTCCATCATGAGCGTGAGCAGGCGGCTGATTGATGGTTTGGTCAACGGCCGGTGCGCCGGCCGGTGTTTTGTTTTCATAAGTTTCCGCCTGATAAATCAGCGGGATAACTTTAAACGATTGTGCCGCGGTCACAAACGCGCCCGCGATCACGCCGGCGGCAATTGCCACCAGCAAAATTCTTGTTATCATGATTTATTCCCTTAATGGCAGGGAAAAGTCATAGCGTGGCGTGTATCATGTGCCGCGTTATGAAGAGCTATTGGCTGGGCAATAGCCACGCCAAAAACTATGAATGTTCCTAAAAGGGCAGCGATAATCACTGTGATCATTCTGTCCTGTGAAGACAGGGCAATCGTTGTTGTTTTAGTCTGTGTTGCGAGCATATCAACCTCCGCGTAGGCTCGATTTTCCATACAGGTTCAAAAACTTGAACCCCCTAAAATGGCAGGTCTCCTGGCTTCGCGGTTTTGTCGTCAACCTGACACCTTCCCGGAAAAACTCCAGTGGCATTTATCAGGCCATGACCGCTTCACAGTCGCGGGGTCGGCTGTGGCTTAAGGCCCCCTAATGGGCAAACCCCTCCACATTCCCTATTAATCCTCAAGGCTTTATCGCCCTATTTGAGAAACCATAGGGTTTAACTCTATTCCATTCGCGCAGGAGAATGTCAATAGAACAAAACCGACAACAGGATGTATTGAAAACATTATTGACTTGCATCCAAACTTAATATTGTATCCAATTTATGAAAATGAATGCCAAAACAAGTGTTGATCTGGCTACAGATGGGTTGCGGGACCTTATTTTGTCGCGGGAACTTGTTGCCGGTGAGCCAATCAGGCAGGAGGCTTTGTCCGAGAGGCTGGATGTCAGCCGCACACCTCTGCGCCAGGCGCTGCAAATTCTTTCGGAAGAAGGACTTGTTACCCAGACCGATTATCGTGGTGCACGGGTTGCCGCGATCAAGCCTGAAGATGTTCGTGATCTCTTCGATATGCGACTGGCACTGGAGCCAATTGCTCTTGGCGAAGCTATTGCGCGCATGACCAAGATTGACCTGGCGCAGGCGGAAATGGCACTTGACGAGGCTGAGAATGTTGCCAGTCCGATGAGGCTCTCAAAATTGAACTGGCATTTTCATCGCACCCTTTATGCTCCGTGCGGACGGGCAATGCTTCTTGATGTGATTGAAAAACTCAATCGCAACGCATCGCGTGCGGAAATCATCGCATTATCCATCGCCAGGCGTGTTGAACGTTCTGCCTGTGAACATGAAAAATTGCTGCAAGCGTGCCGCAACGGGGATGTAGACAAAGCAGGTAAAGCCCTCAACGACCACCTGTGGGCAGCGCGCCGCGATGCCATAGCTGCTGTTGAAAACCTGATGGAGAATGAGTAATGCCCGTAAACAATCGAATTGCCTCTTTTCAAAATGATATGGTGGCATGGCGTCAGCATTTGCATGAGCATCCTGAATTATCCTATCAGGAACATGAGACCGCCAGGTTTGTGGCTGAAAAACTTCTGTCTTTTGGCATAGAGGTCACAGAAGGCATCGGCGGGACAGGCGTTGTGGGGGTGCTTGAGGGCAACAATGGTGAAGGGCGTTCTGTTGGTTTGCGTGCGGATATGGACGCATTGGCCATCGCTGAAATGAACGATTTTGGCTACAAGTCAAAGAAGCCTGGCATTATGCATGCTTGTGGTCATGACGGTCATACCGCCATGTTGCTGGGTGCGGCCCGCTATCTGGCTGAAACCCGCAATTTTGCCGGGCGTGTGGTCTTTATTTTCCAGCCGGCAGAAGAAATGGGTGGCGATGATGGTGGTGCAGCGCGCATGATCAATGAGGGTTTGTTTGACCGGTTTCAGTGTGACGAGATATATGGAGTTCACAATTGGCCGGGAATGGAAGTTGGCTCATTTGCGGTTAAAGCGGGGCCAATGATGGCTTCGGGTGACGGGTTTGATATTGCGGTGCGATCAAATGGAATGCATGCAGCACAACCGCAAAAGGGCTGTGATGTGGTTTTGACAGCAGCGCATATTATTGTTGCTTTGCAACAGCTGGTCGCACGCAATACCGATCCCCTTGATGCTCTTGTGGTGAGTGCTACGCAAATACATGGCGGTGATGCCTACAATGTCATTCCAAATGAGGTAAACATCCGTGGCACCGTGCGGGCATTCAGCCCGGTTGCGCGCGCAAATGCCGAGCCGTGTTTGCGCAGAATTGCCGAGGGGATTTGCGCCTCCACCGGCGCTGAATGCGAGATCAATTACACGCGCCAATACCCCACACTGGTTAATGAGGAAGCTTCCACAAGAGTGGCTGAACACGTGGGGAGAAGCGTTTTTAAAGACGTAAACACATCACCACCACAGACGATGATAGTGGAGGATTTTGCTTTCCTGCTGGAAAAAAAACCGGGCTGTTATGCCTGGATTGGCAATGGCCCTGACGATAATGGCCGCATCCTTCACAGTGCATGGTTTGATTTTAACGATGAAGCCCTGCCATTTGGCGCATCCTACTTCGCCGGACTGGTTGAGCGCCCGGTTTCATCTTAGGTCACAGATCCGTAATCAGGAGAGATTGCGAAAAGCGCATCGACGTCTAGATGTGTTTCCAGATGATTGCTCAAGGTGTCCAGCGTATCATCGATGGATTTATTGTAATCCGGGCTGTTTTCCAATGATGCGCCCAAAGCATTGAGAAAACTCCTTCGGAAGTTGTCCGAGGTGAAAAGCCCGTGCATGTAACAGCCGCTGACGAGGCCGTTGGGGGAGGTGGCGCCGTCTGGTTTTTTGTTGATGGTGAGCATGGGCGAAGTTGTGTCGGGGCCTTTTGTTTGGCCCATGTGGATTTCGTAGCCGGTGATGGCGGTACCAAAGGCCACGCTTGTTGCGGTTATGTTTCGCAAGGTTTTTTGTCGCTCAAGCGTGGTCTCGATATCCAGCAAACCCAGTCCGTTTGCCTGTGTCCGGGCACCTTCAATTTGTTCGGGGTCAAATATCTGGTTGCCCAGCATCTGATAGCCGCCGCAGATGCCGAGCACGTGGTTGCCACGGCGCACATGGGCGTGGATGTCAATGTCCCAGCCCTGTTTTCGCAAAAATTCCATGTCGCCGATGGTTGATTTGCTGCCGGGCAGAATGATGAGGGCGGCATCTCCGGGCAGGGCGGTACCGGGTTTCACCATCACCAGTTCAACGTCTGGCTCAGCTATCAGGGGGTCGAAATCATCAAAGTTGGCGATGCGCGATATGACGGGTATGGCAATCTTGATGCTGCCGGAAGTTGTGGTTTGGGGTCTCTCCAGGCCAACGCTGTCTTCGGCGGGCAACGCGTGTGCGTGTTCAAACCACGGGCATATGCCAAAGGATTGCCATCGTGTTCGATTGACGATTTCGGTCAGTCCATCGTCAAACAGCGAGACATCGCCTCTGAATTTGTTGATGATAAAACCGGCAATCATATGGCGGTCTTCGGGCGATAGAATTGAATGGGTGCCAACAAGACTGGCGATGACGCCGCCGCGATCGACATCGCCAATAAGCACAACCGGCGTATTGGTGGCGCGGGCAAAGCCCATGTTGGCGATATCGCCTTCGCGCAGGTTTATTTCAGCCGGGCTGCCCGCGCCTTCGACCAGAACCAGATCGGCTTTTTCGCGAATATGCTCATAGCTTTCAAGTACGGCTGTGAGCAGAGTTTGTTTGAGTTTTTGATAATCCCGCGCCGCTGCGTGACCATAGACCCTGCCTTGTACGATAATTTGAGAGCCTTCGTCGCTTTGGGGTTTGAGTAATATGGGGTTCATGTGGACCGATAAAGGGCATTTGGCGGCCAGGGCTTGCAACGCCTGGGCCCGGCCAATTTCACCACCATCATCGGTGACGGCGGCGTTGTTCGACATATTTTGTGGCTTGAACGGGCGGACTTTTAATCC
>JAESTV010000312.1 GCA_016763475.1 Roseicyclus sp. | reverse complement strand
TTTGCGGGCGCACGGTTGATAGTGGACCGGGCGGTTGCGGTTGATCCGCACGCGAAAGTGGTTCGGTTGGCGTCAGGACGCCAGCTGCCTTATGATCTGTTGTCCCTGGACATCGGCATCACGTCCGAGATGCCGCTTTTGCCCGGATTCGCCGAACATGGCATCGCCGCAAAGCCCCTTGGGCGGTTTGCGGATGTGTGGGCTGAAACCTGCGCGGGAACGGGCGCAATCCGGATTGCGGTGCTTGGTGGCGGCGTCGCCGGATGTGAGGTGGCGATGGCCGCTGTACACCGGATGCGTGAGCATGGGCGTGAAGCTGAGGTCAGTGTGATAGATCGCGGTCAGGTGTTGTCTCACGTTGTCCCGTCAGCGCGACGCAGGTTGATCGCCGCGATGGCTGACCATGGCGTGACGCTTATAGAGAACGCCGCACCGATCGCGGTTGAAGCAGATGCAGTGGTGCTGGACAATGGCCAGCGTGTGGCCTCTGACCTGACAATTGGTGCGGCGGGGGCAACTCCGCAGGCCTGGGTCGCCGAAATCGGGTTGCCGTGTCGGGATGGGTTTCTGGAGGTGGATGAGCACCTCCGCTCTCCCGGTGATGAAACCATCTACGCGGCGGGGGATTGTGCGCATCTGGTCCATGACCCACGCCCGAAGGCTGGCGTCTATGCTGTCCGCGCGGCCCCTGTTCTGACCCACAACCTGCGCGCTGATCTGTTGGGGTTGCCGCGCAAATCCTTCCGGCCGCAAAAGGATTTCCTCAAGCTGGTCTCGCTTGGCGGCAAAGTAGCGGTGGCTGAGAAGTCTGGTTTCTCGTTTTCAGGCCCGGCGATGTGGCGGCTGAAAAACTGGATCGACCAGCAATTCATGGATAAGTTCCGGCATTTGCCTGCGATGGAAGCCGAAGCCGTGCCGAAAGGTGCCGCAATTGGTGTCGCCGCTGAGATGGCTGGTCCTGCGCCCTGTGGCGGCTGTGGTGCGAAACTGTCCGCTGGTGCTTTGGCGGGGGTGCTGGCCCATGCGCCGGGTGCTGTGCGCGCCGATGTGGAGACCGATGCGGGGACCAATGCCGGGGACGATGCGGCGGTGCTGCACATCGGCCAGACGCGGCAAGTGATCAGCACCGACCATCTTCGTGGCTTTGCGCTGGACCCGGCACTGGTGGCACAGGCCGCTGCGGTCCATGCGCTTGGTGACATTTGGGCCATGGGGGCGACGCCGCAAGTCGCGCTGGCGCAGGTGATCCTGCCGCGAATGGCGGCACGTTTGCAGGGTGCGTGGCTGGATGAGGTGATGCACGCCGCCGGAGAAATCTTTGCGGCTGAAGGTGTCGCCGTTGTGGGTGGCCATTCCTCTGCCGGGGCAGAGCTGACCATCGGTTTCACTGTCACCGGGTTACTTGAGCGTGATCCGATCACCCTGAAAGGCGCCCAGGTGGGTGACGCGCTGATCCTGACCAAACCCCTTGGCACCGGGGTGTTGTTGGCAGCAGAGATGCAGGCCAAAGCCTATGGCGAAGATGTGCTGGCCTGCTGGATATCCATGGCCACCCCTTCGGGTGGGGCCGCACGGGCATTGGCCCCGGTAGCCAAAGCGATGACAGATGTGACCGGCTTTGGCCTTGCGGGTCACCTGAGCAACATCTGCCAATCCTCCGGTGTCGGCGCGGAGGTATCTCTGGAGGTGTTACCGCTTCTGGCCGGGGCAGAAACCCTCGCCAGGCAAGGCATCCGGTCAAGCCTTTGGGCGCAGAACCGCGCCTCGGTCATCGTAAACGTCCCGGACACGGCCCGCGGCGATCTGATCTTTGACCCGCAAACCGCAGGTGGCCTGTTGGCGGCAATCCCGCAGGCACTGGCGGATCAGATGCTGCGGGATATTCCGGGAAGTGTGCGGATCGGGCAAATCACCGAAGGCTCTGAACTTAGGTTCACCTGAACTCGGCTCTCCCACTGGACACTGGCGCATGGAGGCCTAGTGTTGGTCCCGGAATTCATCCCTATTGATAAGGCCCGCCAAATGTCGAAATTCGGCTCAAGTCAATCCGTTACCCGTTTTGAGGATACCCGCTTCTTGATCGGGAAAGGGGCATATGTAGATGATATCGCGCCGGATGGGGCGCTGTTTGGATATGTCCTGCGTGCGCCGATGGCCCATGGAACCATCACCGAACTGGACGTGGACAACGCGCGCTCCGCCCCCGGTATCCGCGCGGTCCTGACCGCCGCTGATCTGACAGCCGCAGGTGTGGAAAACGCGATGCGGTTTTCGACGGTGAAGAACCGCGACGGCTCCAAGGGCAACCAATCCCGGCGCCCCATTCTTGCAGAAGACCGGGTGCGTTTTGTGGGTGACGCGGTTGCCTTCATTGTGGCCGAGACCATGGCGCAGGCCAAAGACGCGGCAGAGCTGATTGTGCTGGATGTTGATGATCTGCCGGTGAAGCTGGATATTCAACCCGGCGGAGAGGCGATCCACTCCGAGGCCCCGGATAACGTGGCCTATGATTTCGGCCTGGGTGACGAAGAGGCCACGAAGGCCGCTCTGGCAAGTGCCGCCCATGTGGTCACGCTGACCAGTTACGACAACCGGGTGATTGCGAATTCCATGGAGCCGCGCGGGTGTTTTGCCGAAATGGATGGGGAGCGTTTGCACGTGTCCGTCAGCGGGCAGGGCGTTTGGGCAACAAAAGATGACCTCGCCAAATGGCTGCACCTCGATAAAAGCCAGGTGCGTGTCACCAACCCGGATGTCGGCGGCGGTTTCGGCATGAAGGCGATGAACTATCCGGAGTACTTTCTGTGCGCACTGGCTGCGCGCCAGACCGGCCAACCGGTGCGTTGGATGGCTGAGCGTACGGAATCCATGCTGTCCGACAATGCCGGTCGCGACCTGAGCGTGACCTGCACACTTGGCTTTGACGCGGATCACAAGATCATCGCCTACAACGTCGATAGCCTGTCGAATATGGGCGCGTACAACTCGCAATTTGCCCAGGCGATCCAATCGCAACTGTTCTCCCGTGTGTTGTGCGGTGGCTATGACATCCAGACCGTTTATTTCCGCAATCGCGGTATCTTTACCAACACAACCCAGGTTGACGCCTATCGTGGTGCCGGTCGGCCCGAGGCGATTTATGCGCTGGAACGGGTGATGGATTTCGCCGCGCGGGACCTTGGGGTCAGCCCGCTGGAGTTGCGCCGCAAGAACTTCATCCAACCGGATGCCTTCCCCTACAAATCCGCCACTGGCGAACTTTATGACGTGGGGGAGTTTGACCGCGTCCTGTCGCGGGCGGAAGTTGAGGCTGACCTTGCCGGGTTCCCGGCCCGCCGTAGCGCGACACAGATGACTGGCAAGCTGCGCGGCCTTGGCATCGCGTTTTACATCGAAAGCATCCTTGGTGATCCCGAGGAGACGGCAACTGTGGAGTTAAGTGACACCGGCGCGACCCTTTACGTAGGCACCCAATCCAACGGGCAAGGGCACGAGACTGTGTATCGTCAAATCCTCCACGATCAGACCGGCCTGCCGTTTGATCAGATCGAGGTGGTGCAAGGGGATAGTGACCGGATTGCCAAAGGCGGCGGCACCGGCGGGTCACGATCGGTCACAACTCAGGGAACGGCGATGCGGGCAACGGCGGATGTGCTAATCTCGCAGCTGACCGAATTTCTGGAAGATGACATGGATGCCCGCGATATCAGCTTCGACGTCGAGGAAGGTGTGTTCCGCGGCCCCGGTTCAAACGTGGTGGTGACGCTGCTTGAGGCCGCCGCCCGGGTGACGGCGGCTGGGCGGGCAGAGCTTGCCCGCGCCTCCGAGACAACAACTCTGTCGGGCCGCTCCTACCCCAACGGCTGCCATATTGCCGAGGTCGAGATTGACCCGGATACCGGCGAGACACGGGTGGTGCGTTACACGGTTGCCGATGATTTCGGCGTCCTGATGAACCCGATGCTCGCCGAAGGCCAGGTCCACGGCGGCGTGGCGCAAGGCATCGGGCAGGCGATCACGGAGCACACGGTTTATGACAGTGATGGCCAACTTCTGACGGCAAGTTTCATGGATTACGCAATGCCCCGCGCTGATGACATGCCGATGATCGATTTCCACACCGAGGAGGTTCCTTCCACCGCCAACCCTCTTGGCATGAAAGGCTGTGGCGAGGCCGGGACGGTCGGCGCGCTTGGCGCGGTGGCCAATGCGGTGCAGGATGCGCTCTGGCCCCTTGGCTTGCGCCAGGTTGATATGCCATTCACGCCATCACGGGTGTGGATGATGTTAGAGGAAGCGCGGGCACTTGCAGTGGATTGAGGGCATATGGGCCCGGATTCGGGGCTTTCGCAATGACGCCGAACCCGAACCCGCGCCCGAGCCGCAGGAGCCCTGCACCCATGTTGTCCTGCTGGATGGCACGATGTCGTCCCTCTCTCCGGGCTGCGAGACAAACATCGGCCTCACCTACCGCCTGCTTATGGACCTGCCCCGTGACGCGGGGGTACGTGTGTATTACGAGCCGGGGATCCAGTGGCGCGGGATCCGCCGCGCCCATGAGGTGATGGCCGGTATCGGTATCAATCGACAAATCCTGCGCGCCTATGTCTGGCTGGCGAAGTCTTATCGGCCCGGTGACCGTGTGATCCTGCTGGGGTATTCGCGGGGGGCTTATGCCGTCCGCTCCCTTGGGGGTCTGATCGACCGGATGGGCCTATTGTACCGCGAGGCGCTTAGTCAGTACCGGGTTGAGGCGCTTTATGACCTTTACCGAAATGCCCGCGAGAGTGCCGAGGCAGCTGAGATGACGGCAAAACACTGCCGCGCCGACGTGCCCATCACCTTTCTCGGCGCCTTTGACACCGTGCGCGCGCTTGGCGTCCGTTACCCGCTGATCTGGCGGATGATGCCGTTGCCCCACCCCTATCACACCCACACATTGGGCCAGCACATTGCCATTGCACGCCAAGCCGTTGCGTTGGACGAAACCCGCGTCGCTTATGAGCCGATCTTGTGGGACACCAGCCGCGCAGGCCTGACTAAGGACGTGGCGCAGCTTTGGTTTCGCGGCAGCCATGGCGATATCGGCGGTCAGTTGAACGGCAACGAGGCCGCGCGACCACGGTCCAACATCTCGCTGCAATGGATGTTGGGGGAAGCGGAGAGTGCCGGGCTAACCTTGCCCGAACACTGGCGCGACAGGTTTCCAATGGATGAAAATGCTCCATCAGTGGGAACGTTTGGTGGCTTCGGCAAGATCTTCTGGCGCCGCCGTCGCCGCCTTGTTGGGCGCGATGCGTCGGAAGCGTTACATCCAAGCGCAAAAGCCTGGGCCGAGGCGCGGGGGCTGGACCTTCCCGTGCAAGACCCCGTGGCGGCGGTGTCTGGCTGAGCAAAGGTTTCAAAGGGTTGGCGTCAAACGCGCCGCCCGTCGGTTTGTTGTCGGTAATGCTGTGCCTATCATCAAGCGCAACTTTGGTGCGAAAAGTGTGGTTCGGGAACCTGACCTGTCGCCGTTGTGTTCCAAAACACGGGATATTGCCGGGGCAACACCACGGCCCTCCTCTTTGGCGAAGGGTGGTTATGTTCCCCTGGGTTTGACCCGTAACGTCGGGTCAGCCTGGCGCGGATCTTCAGGCCAGGGGTGGCGCGGATACCGCGCGCGCATGTCTTTGCGGACATCTGCGTAAGACCCGTCCCAAAAACCCGGCAAATCCGTGGTGACCTGCACCGGGCGCTGCGCAGGTGACAGCAAGACCACCCGCAAGGGCAGGTGATCAGGGCCAATCAAAGGGTGTGACGTGGTGCCGAATACTTCCTGCAACCTCAGGGAAACCTCCGGCGCGTCACCGGAATAATCGATGGCGATGGTGCGGCCCATGGGGGTTTTCCAGCCCTCCGGGGCAAGGCGAGAGACCGCCTGCAACCGATCCCAACCCAACCACGCTTCCAGCGCTGGAGCGGGATCAAACCGTGCCAGATCGGCAGCGCTTTTCAGGCCCGACAGATACGGTGTGGCCCATTCGGGCAAGATATCCAGCAGAGCCGCATCACAGACGTCCGCCACCTCTGAGAAGGCCACCCGCGCCCGCAACAGCCGGGCGCGTTTTGACCAGCCAAGCGCATCCAATCCTAGGTCGCGGATGCCATCCAGCAGGGCGTTGGCCATGGCGTCCGTCGGGGCATCCCGCCAGACCCGATCCTCCAATACCAGCGCACCGAAACGCTCTTGCTGGCGCGCCTCTACCCGGCGATGGTGCCGCGACCATACACAGTGGTCATGCCACGCGATCTGATCGGCGTAGAGTTCGCGAATGTCCGCCTCCGATAC
Organism: Roseicyclus sp.; assembly: GCA_016763475.1. Taxonomy (GTDB): domain Bacteria; phylum Pseudomonadota; class Alphaproteobacteria; order Rhodobacterales; family Rhodobacteraceae; genus Gymnodinialimonas. The sequence goes on along the minus strand of JAESTV010000312.1, from coordinate 8,874 downwards.
CTCAACCGCGCCGCGAATACGGGCCTCACGTGGGTTGCCGTCCAGATCGCTGGCCACAATCAGCCGCGCTCCGGACAGGCGGTCACCGTCAGGCATCACAGCGCCTTTGCCCCCGGACAACACAAAACGCGGCTGCTCACCGGGGCGGCGCTGGCCGATGCGATCCAGATAGGCCAGCGCCGCTTGTGCGCCGGGGCTGCGCCTTGGGCCAGCCTCAAACCGCTTCAGGCGTTTGGCCTCTTGCCGGATCCGGGCAATGACACCGGCGTCAGCGTTGAAATCCCGCGGGGCATCCAGTGCGCGCAGACGCAGGCGCAAATCGACACCTTGCCCGCGCACCGGATCACGTTCTGCCATAATTGCGGCCAGCCGCGCAGCTCCGGGCCCACCCAGCGTTACCAGATGCCCAAGGCGTGGATGCAGCGGCAGGCGCGCGAGGGTGCGGCCATGTTTGGTAATGCGGCCGCTTGTGTCCAACGCCCCCAAGGCAAGCAGCAATGCCCGCGCCTCCCCCATCGCGCCTGCTGGTGGCGGGGTCAGGAACGCAAGGCCATCGGCCCCACCCCATAACGCAAGTTCCAGCGCCAGCGCCGTCAGATCCGCCGCTTCGATCTCGGGGGGAGGGAACGCGGGCAACGCCCCTTCGCCCCCTTTGGTCCACATTCGGTAACACACCCCCGCCGCCACACGCCCGGCGCGGCCTCGGCGCTGGGCGGCTTCGGCCCGGCTGACGGGGTCTGTCACCAAGCGGGTCATGCCACTGCCGGGGTCAAACCGCGCGCGTCGCGCACGGCCTGCGTCCACCACGACGCGGATGTCTTCGATGGTCAATGAGGTCTCGGCAATGGCTGTCGCCAACACCAGCTTGCGCGCCTGCACCTCTGGCCGGACGGCGGCACGCTGATCGGCCAGTTTCATTGCCCCAAACAGCGGGCGGATCACAACATCATCAGGCAACCGGCCCTTTAATGCGCCCTCAACACGGCGGATCTCTGCCTCGCCGGGCAGGAATACAAGGCAGCCGCCCGCGACTTCGCCCATCGCATGCACCACCAAATCGGCCACTGACGTCTCCAGACGTGCGTCGCGGGGCAGGGGCTGGGGCAGCCAGCGTGTCTCAACCGGGAACGCCCGGCCTTGCGACGAGATCAGCGGCGCGTTGTCCAGCAAGTCTGCCACCGGGCCTGCATCAAGGGTTGCGGACATGACAATCACCCACAGATCACCCCGCAACGCGCCACGGACTTCCCACGTCAGGGCCAGGCCCAGATCAGCGTTTAAGGACCGCTCGTGGAATTCATCGAAGATCACCACGTCGATGCCCGGAAGCTCTGCATTGTCCTGCAACATGCGCGTCAGGATGCCTTCGGTCACCACCTCAATGCGGGTGTCTGGCCCCACGGCACTGTCACCGCGCACCCGGTAGCCGACGGTTGCACCCACCTCTTCACCCAGGGTTTGCGCCATCCGCTCTGCCGCTGCGCGGGCGGCAAGACGGCGGGGTTCCAGCATCACAATGCGGCCCTTGACCTCTGGCAGCAACGCCAGCGGCACGCGGGTGGTTTTGCCGGCGCCGGGGGGCGCTTGCAGGACGGCACGACCTTTGGCGCGTAAGGCGGTAACAAGATCGGGCAGGATGGCGTCGATAGGCAGATCCATGGTCCATCCGCGATAGGCGGGGCTTGCCCGGACGTCAACGGCTGGACAGCGCGGGGCGCTTTGGGTCAAGTGGCATCAGGAGCGGCGGGGGCGCATATGAGCGAAGAATTGGCAGAGCGGATTGCGGCAGGTGACCGGCGCGCATTGGCCCGCGCCGTGACCCTTGTGGAAAGCACGCGGCCTGATCATCAGGCTAGCGCGGCGGACCTGCTGGAGCGTCTGCGCGGCCTGAACCGGCAGGCGCTTCGCATCGGTTTGTCCGGCACGCCGGGTGTGGGGAAATCAACATTCATTGAAGCGTTTGGCATGGCGTTGGTGCAGGCGGGGTTACGTGTGGCGGTCCTTGCCGTGGACCCAAGTTCTGCCCGATCCGGCGGCTCGATCCTTGGCGACAAGACCCGGATGGACTTGTTAAGCCGCCAGAGCGCCGCGTTTATTCGCCCCTCGCCATCCTCCGCCGCCCTTGGCGGAGTCGCACGCCGCACCCGCGAAGCGGTGGCCCTGTGTGAAGCCGCAAATTTCGACGTTGTGCTGATTGAGACCGTCGGCGTCGGCCAGTCCGAGACAATGGTGGCCCAGATGTGTGACCTGTTTGTCTTGCTTCTGGCCCCGGCGGGGGGGGACGAGTTGCAAGGTGTGAAACGTGGCATCATGGAGATGGCTGACCTGATCCTGATCAACAAGGCGGATGGTGATCTCAAGGCCACCGCCACCCGCACCGTTGCGGATTATGCAGGCGCTTTGCGGCTGCTGCGCAAGCGCCCTCAGGACCCGGAGGGTTTTCCCAAAACCCTGGCCGTATCTGCGGTGGAGGGCACCGGGCTGGAACAGGCCTGGGACGAGATGCAGGCGTTGGCAGAATGGCGACGTGACAACGGGTTTTGGGATCACACGCGGGCTGAGCAAGCGGGCCATTGGTTTGAATATGAGGTACGTGAGGGGCTTTTGGCGCGCCTTCGCGACGATGCTGATATCCAAAAGGCGATGGCAAAGATGGCAAAAACCGTGGCCTCAGGGGAGCTGACGCCAACTGCCGCCGCGCGCCACATTCTGGATCAGCTATCCTAGGGCCGGACTGGTGCCACCGCCGCGCCGCCTCCACCCTGCCGCTCCTTTGTGCGCCGGGGTGTGCGCCAGAGTGCCCCCGTTACGGAACCCTTTCCAGCTCACCCTGATAGCGAATGATCAGCCCGACCCCAAGCAAACTGGCGTGGACGTCGAAGGTGATCTTGCCATCCTCACTCACCCCCTCAACTCCCTCACAGCTTTTCAGAACACCTGACGGCAGAGGCAGACCAAAGGCGCGCAGGCCGGTGATCGGGATATGTAACTGCTTCCCCTCCACTCGCGGCTCCATCAGAAACTCACTTGTGCCAACACGTTCGGCCACCACGCCGGGCGAATGCAGCCATTGCAACGACCGCGTCATGTGGCCATCAAAGTTCCGCTCCCAGATCTCGTGCCCGCCATCGCGGGTGGCGCGAAAGCTGAACGGCATCACGCCGGACCGCGTTGGCATCCCCCCCGACTTTGCGATCAAACGGCCAAATGCGCCGCCGTGGGTGACGCTCACCTGACCGCGATAAAACAGGGTGTGATCGACGGAGTGGAATTCCTGCAACGGCTCTGGCAAGTCACTGAACCCATGACCCATGGCGCGGGGGTATAACATCAGCTGGCCTCCGCTTCGCGGTCGATGAACCGGGCCATCAGGGTGGGGTCCGGCATCATGCAAACATCATAGCGCCCGAAGATCGCGTAACGGTTTTTGGCGAGGCGGTGATAGAGGAAACTGCGCAGCGGTTCGGGAATGAACCGGATGACGGCCAGCGCTTTCCAGGGCCAGCCAACAGCGGCCATGGCGGCGGCAAATGCATCAAGACGTTCATAAATCATGCCGTCCACGATAACGAGATTGGTCTCAAAGTCATCACGCGGCATGCCGAGGGCGGCGTAAAGCTCCGCACCCAGGCTTGATTGCGCATGGGCAAAGTGGAACCGCTGCGCTTTGTCGGTGCGGATGATGAAGCGGAAGAAGCCGGAGCACAGGACACATTCTCCGTCGAACAGGACCAGATCCCGCCCGGCGAGGTGGTTTTGGAGGGTTTGCGGCAGGTCGCGGGTTCGGTTCATGGCGCCACCATAAAGGTGCAATGGCGCGGGCAGATGTGGCGCGGTGTCTCTGGGTTTCCTAGCGAAAGATCAACTCACCCTGCTGGTCGATCAGGATTTTTGCTTTCCTCACCGACGTGGTCATCGCTTCTTCCATCGACTGGCACTTGTCGGCGCGGATCATCAGGTGGGTTTTCACCTCCCCATCGACGTCCTTCTCGATCCGAGCCGCCACCCGGAAGCCGCCTTGCTCTGACTGAGGTTCAGCGTAGATGCGGTAGGTGTTGTGGAGTTCAGGCTCGGGTTCGGCTTTGGGCTTGGAGGCACCGCCGAAGAGTTTGGAGAGAATGGACATCGGGTGATGGCTCCGTGTGGTGCGCGGCGAGTGTGGCACAAAAAAATCACACTCTTGGAAACATGCCTATTGATCCAGGAACGAGCGCAACTTCCGTGACCGGCTTGGGTGCTTCAGCTTGCGCAGCGCTTTCGCTTCGATCTGTCTGATCCGCTCACGGGTCACAGAGAACTGCTGGCCGACTTCTTCCAACGTGTGGTCAGTGTTCATGCCGATGCCAAAGCGCATCCGCAAAACCCGTTCCTCACGTGGCGTCAGCGAGGCCAGAACCCGCGTGGTCGTCTCTTTCAGGTTTTCCTGAATGGCGCTGTCCAAGGGCAGAACCGCGTTCTTGTCCTCGATGAAGTCCCCAAGTTGCGAGTCTTCTTCGTCGCCAATTGGCGTTTCCAGCGAGATCGGCTCCTTGGCGATTTTCATCACCTTGCGGACCTTCTCCAGCGGCATTTGCAGCTTTGCGGCCAATTCTTCCGGCGTCGGCTCGCGGCCAATTTCGTGCAACATCTGGCGACCAGTGCGGACCAGCTTGTTGATCGTCTCGATCATATGCACCGGGATACGGATGGTGCGGGCCTGATCCGCGATCGAACGGGTGATCGCCTGCCGGATCCACCAGGTGGCATAGGTGGAGAACTTATAGCCGCGGCGATATTCGAATTTATCCACCGCCTTCATCAGGCCGATGTTGCCTTCCTGAATCAGGTCAAGGAATTGCAGGCCGCGGTTGGTATATTTTTTCGCAATCGAGATCACCAAACGAAGGTTTGCCTCGACCATCTCTTTCTTGGCCTGACGGGCTTCTTTCTCACCCTTCTGGACCTGATTCACGATGCGGCGGAATTCGGGGATGTCGAGGCCAACATACTGGCCCACTTGTGCCATGTCGCCGCGCAGCTCTTCGATCTTGGGGGCAGAGCGTTCCATCAGCGCCTGCCAGCCTCGGCCAGCCTTCTGGGTCATCCGCTCCATCCAGGTCGGATCCAACTCCTGATCGCGATATTCTTCGATGAACTCACGGCGGTTGATCCGGGCCTGGTCGGCCAGCTTTACCATCGAACTGTCGATCGACATGATCCGGCGGTTGATACCGTACAACTGGTCTACCAGCGCTTCGATACGGTTGTTGTGCAGGTGCAATTCATTGACCAGTAAAACGATCTCGGAGCGCAGCTTCTGGTATTCGGCCTCGGCCTTTTTGGAGAAGCTGTCATCTTCGTTCAGGGTTGCGGAAATCCGGCTGTCCTGCATCGCGCTAAGCTTGATGTAATCGTTGGCGATCAGGTCAAGGGTGGCAAGGACCTGAGGCTTCAGGGCCTGCTCCATCGCCGCGAGGCTCATGTTGGCCTGTTCGTCCTCATCCTCATCGTCGTCGTCAGTTTTGGCAATCGGATTGCCGTCGGCGTCCAGTTCTTGCGCCGGTTCTTCTTTTGTGACGGCCTCGGCGCCTGCCACGGGGGCAGCACCAGCCACGGGGGTGACGCCGGGTTGGACAACAGGTGTGTCGCTGTCTTCACCCATCTGACGACCGAAGGTGGTATCGAGGTCAATCACGTCGCGCAGAAGGATATCTTCCTCCAGAAGCTCGTCACGCCAGAGCGTGATCGCCTGGAAGGTCAGCGGGCTTTCGCAAAGCCCCGCGATCATCGTATTGCGGCCAGCCTCAATCCGTTTGGCGATGGCAATCTCACCCTCGCGCGACAGCAATTCAACGCTGCCCATCTCACGCAGGTACATGCGGACCGGGTCATCTGTGCGGTCGAGCTTCTCGGTTTCAGTCGCGGCAACGGCCACTTCGCGGGACCCGGACGCTTCCACAACGTCGGTTCCCTGCTTTTCTTCACCGTCTTCGGCCTCATCATCTTCGATGATATTGATGCCCATTTCCGACAACATCGACATCACGTCTTCGATCTGCTCCGAGCTGACTTGCTCGGGCGGGAGGACGGTGTTGAGCTGATCGTAGGTAATGTAGCCGCGTGTCCTGGCCTCCGCGATCATTTTCTTGACGGCAGTTTGGCTCATATCGAGCCCCATTTCCTGCTCTTCGCCGTCCGGCTTACGATCGTCGGTGTCTTTGGCCATTGTCGTCTACCCCTTTGGGCTTGGATCGAATCGGGTGAGTCGATCCATTGCGTCTGCAAGCAGGTCAAAAACGAATCACTGATTCGCGCAGATCTACTTCGGTATTTTCTTGCCCTGTCCGGCGGTTGAGAGCAACCGGTGGAACTCGGCACGCGCTTCAGAGGTTTCGCCGAATTGTTCAGCGTTATCTTCACCTTTTGGGCTTTGCGCTTCATGTTTGCCACGCACAGCCTCACTCAGGCGGAACGCAAGTGTTGCATCCTCGTCATCGGTCACCTGCCCAAGGTCCTGGGTGGCCTCGGCCAGTTCGTCCTCAATTGCGCGCGCGGCGGTGAATTTTGTGAACTCCTCCGCCAGACATTCAGCTGCGCGGGTCTGGTCGCCGTCGCCAATCAGGAACGGTGTTATCGCCAAGTGGGAAAGGCCCATCAGGCTTTCAAGGGCGGGGGCCAGCGAAGATGCGGAAATTTCATCAAATAGCGTCGCGGCGTCTCGGGTTTGAGTGCGCAACAGGTGTGCGGTCAGGCGCGAATGGTCCGGGTCACGGGGGATCAGGCGATCCAGTTGATCCTCAAACGCGTCGATGAGATCGGGAAAGCGGATACAGGTGGCGACAATCAGACCGGTGCGCAGGCGTTCGCCACTGAGCGCGCCAACCTTGGCACGGGTTGCTGCAAGGGGCGCTTGCGATTCGGCAAAGCCGCGACCTTTCCACTGACCATTCCGGCCATTCGGCTGCCATTGGCCCCGTGGGCCATTCGACTGCCATTGGCCCCGCTGGCCGCTGGGCTGCCATGGCCGTGACTGAGGGCGAAACAGCGCCTGGCGCAGTTCAGAGATCGCATCGCCGTAGTGGCGGCGCAGGCCCGGATCAGTGATCCGTTTCAGCGCCGCGCGCAGGCGTCCATCCAAGGCAGAGCGGCGCTCGGGGCTGTCAATAACCTGCCCCTCCGTCTCGCGTCGCCACAAAAGTGTGACCATCGGCTCGGCCTTGTCCAACAGCGCCTGCATTGCGCCGGGGCCTTGGGCGCGCAGCAGGTCATCGGGGTCTTGTCCCTCGGGCAACATCACAAAGCGCAGGCTTTTGCCACCTTCCAGCAGTGGCAAAGCCAGATCAATCAGCCGCATTGCGGCGCGCTGGCCGGCTTTGTCGCCATCCAAGGCTACAATCGGCTCATCGCTGATGCGCCACAGCAGCCGAAGCTGATCTTCGGTAATTGCGGTCCCAAGCGGCGCGACGGCGGCCTCAAACCCGGCCTTCACCAAGGCGATCACGTCCATGTAACCCTCAGCCACGATCAGGGGTTTGCCCTTGCCCGCTGCCTCCCGTGCCGGTCCGTGATTGTAAAGTGAGCGGCCTTTGTCAAACAAAGGTGTCTCACGGGAGTTCAGGTATTTTGCCCGCGCGTTCGGGTCCATCGCCCGCCCGCCAAAGCCGATACAGCGCCCACGGGCGTCGCGGATCGGGAAGATGATCCGATCACGGAACGCATCATAAGGCGCGCCGCCGTCGTCAGGTTTGGTGGCGATGCCAGCCAGCGTGACCTGCTCGGCGGGCAAGCCTTTGCCGGTCAGTGCCTGAAACGTGCCTTGGCGCGCATTGGGGGCAAATCCGATCTCGAACCGGTCCAGCGTCACCTGGTCGATCCCGCGCCGATCCAGATAGGCGCGCGCCTCTGATGCCGCCTGGGTCCGAAGTTGCAGGCGGAAAAACCCAACCGCCGCTTCGGTTACCTTCGCAAGCTCTGTGTTGCGGTCCGCCTTCTCCTGGGCCAGCGGATCACGTTCGGGCATCGTCATCCCGGCTTCACCAGCGAGAATTCTGATCGCCTCCATGAACCCCACATTCTCGGTTTCCTGCACAAACCCAAACGCATCACCCTTGGCGTGGCAGCCGAAGCAATAGTAGAACCCCTTCCGATCATCGACATGGAAGCTGGCGGTCTTTTCCTGATGGAACGGGCAGGGTGCCCACATGTCCCCTTTGGCCTGATTGGACTTGCGATTGTCCCACATCACTTTGCGCCCCACGACCTGGGTCAGTGAGATACGATTGCGGAGTTCATCAAGGAAACCGGGGGGAAGCGACATGCCCCCAATATCGGAAGGCTAAGGGGGGAAGTCCAGCCGTCCATAGGCCGTGATGGTTAACGGGCAGCGGGTAAAAGATAATTTCCGCAGGTGGGTGGCGTTTGCGAGCATCTGCGGCCCCGAATGGTTTGCAAAGGGGGAGGCATGGCCCGCGTGAGCGGTGTGTTCACGGTATCCGCCCGGCCCGGCGTTGCCCTGAGGTTATGGGCCCAAAGCGGCCTTGCGGGCGGCAACCATGCCCATCGCACGGCCCAACTCATGGGTCGCCGTTGCAGCCATAGAGCGGAATACCATGATCTCATAGCGTTGCGGACCCGTGCGCAGCAGGACACAATTCATATGGCCCAACAGGGTCCGCGCCCCATGGCCCACGGCAAAGACATCTTCACGCAGGTCAATCGGGACCAAACGCCCAAGCACCGCCGCAGCATCCCCCCCACTCAGGGCGCAACACGCCCACGCGCTGGTCTGATCGGACAGTGCGGCGCCAGAGATTGGCTTCAGCGCCGTTCCCAACACCATCGCCTGTTCCGGGCCGGTCCACACAACGCGGGTTCCCGGCCCGGTTCCGGTCCCCG
>JAESTV010000311.1 GCA_016763475.1 Roseicyclus sp. | reverse complement strand
GTCTTGCCGGACGCGGCATGTGATCTGGCCCAATCGGCAACGGTGTCGGCGTCCATTGGCCGGGCCACGCCGAAGCCCTGCAGGAAGTCGCAGCCCAGATCGTGGAGCGCCGCACGTTCCTGCGCAGTCTCCACCCCCGTGGCCAGCGTTTCAATACCCATTGCCTGTGCCATTGCGATGATGGCGCTGACCGACTGGCGTTTATCCGCCTCAGTTTCGACACCAAGCACAAAGCTGCGGTCGATCTTGACGCGATTGACCCCGAAGCGTTGCAGCGTGTGGAGAGAGGTATTGCCGAGGCCAAAGCCTTCCAGATCAATCCGAAACCCGATGTCACCCATGGCCTGCAACGTGGCGAGGATGGCGTCATCCTCCGTCTGTGCAGCGACAGTTTCGCCAATTTCGACGATGACGCGGTTGGGTGACAGGCCGTAACGTGCGGCCTCTGCGCTGAGGGTCTGCGCGAGGGTCAAGTCGCGCAACTCAGCGGCGGAAAAGTTCAGGGAAAGCGTTGGGATACGGGCCTGGGCATCGTCCCAGGATTTGAACGCCTTGAGGGCTTTGTGCAGCATCGTTTGACCCAGAAGCGGCATGTGCCCCGAGGCTTCCACAGCAGGAAAAAACTCCTTCGGGCCAAGGAGGCCGTGTTTGGGGTGCTGCCATCGTGCCAGCGCCTCCATGCCGGTCAGAACCCCGGTGCGCGCACAAATCTGGGGTTGAAACCAAGTGCCGATATCGCCGTCGTGAATCGCGCCCTCCACCTCAGCGCTGAGGTTGGATTGCAGGATTCGCGCCTGGCCCATGCCGGTGGTGTAGGCGCGGATCGCACCCGGACCGTGATGGGCCGCGTCATCTACGGCGGCTTCTGCGGCCTTGAAGGTGGAGTCGGCAAGGTCAATTCCCTGCCGGAGTAAGGCGGAATGGCCAATAGAGGCCGATAGCCGGACCGCAGCGCCATGTAAGGGGATAGGGTCGGCCACCGCCTGTGCCAACCGCCCTGCGATGGTGTCGCGCAGGCCAAGCCGTGCGGAAGGCAGTGGCCCGAGCACGATGCCGAACCGGGAATCACCCAACCGGCTGAGCAGATCGCCATTTCGCAGGGCCGTTTGAAGCCGTTCTTCGACCCGAGAGGCAATTTCCTCACAGGTATCGTGGCCCCATCGTTCGTGGACAACGGCCCAATTGTCGATCTGGATCAGAAAGCAGGCGGTATCCCGCCCGGGGAGCCCCGCGACCCTGTCGAGCATCGAGACAAGGCCGACGCGCCCGCTCAAGGCGGTGGATGGAAGCGGTGTTGTCATGCCGGATGAGCGACCAAGCAGGACGGCGAATGCCAGCAGGGCCGACAGGCCCACAGCGGTGACAAGTGCCATATTGTCGAAGCCGAACCAGGATGCGCTGAGTGCGAGCAGAGGGAACAGCGCCAAGACTTCCACGCGGCCGAGCGCCGTGCTGACCGTTTGCGCCGCTTGCCGCACACCTTTTGCCGGTATCTCTGCCATATCGCTGGAAAACCTCTTGCCGCACCAATCTTTCGATCAGGTGTACCGCATTGGTCCCAAACAGGAGGTTAACCGCGCCGCATCTTTCCGGTGATTTATCGCGATCTTACGGAGCAAGCCCGGGGAAATTGAACCGGCCGGGTCCAGAGGGGAGCCGGGCGGGTGTGCATCAGGGGCGGACACCCCGCCGCCCCCCCCCTCGCGGCGTTGTTCGGGTCGGGTTTTGATGGACGGGACCGCCGGGTCTTGTAGGTTCCGCCCATGTTGCAACGTTTTGATCATCCTGCCCAACCGGTTTGCCCCTATCCGCCTGATTGGAGCGACCTGTCGGATGTGCAATTCGAGACTGATCTTGTGCTGGTGCGCCTGAAAGACACCGTGAAGCTGCGGACTGGCGAAGATGCGGATTACGTGGTGGGTGAGGGCTACACCATTCAGTTGCGGGTGGATGGGGCGATTTGGGGGCTCACAGTGCCACGGGGGTTGGTTACGGACCTGACGTCAGTGCCGAGACCTTTGCGCATCATTGCCAGCCGGGTTGGCCCATGGCTGGAGGCCGCGATTGTGCACGATTACCTCTATATCGCCTGGCAGGACGTGCCAGGTTTACCGGCGCGCGACCGGGATCGGGAATTTGCCGATCTGGTGATGTTGCGCGCGATGGAGGCGGCAAATGTGGGTGCCGTTAAGCGCTGGTTGATCTATCGGGCGGTGCGATTGTTCGGCGGCAGGGCGTTTCGGCGCGTAAGCGAGGATCGTTATGTCTCGCTGCCTGACCGGCTGGGTGGGTTCAGCTTGCCGCGGCATTAAGACGGACCTGAAAAGCGGCAGCCGAATTTCAGGTCAACCTGCGCATTGATTCAAACGGATAACCAGACCAGCGCCTTAGTCCGGCACGTTGTCGATGCCCGACCCGCCCCAGGGATGGCAGCGGGTAATGCGACGGGTGGCAAGCCAGGTGCCTTTGATCGCACCGTGTTTTCGCAGCGCCTCCATCGCGTAGGCAGAGCAGGTGGGCGTGAAGCGGCAATTGCTGGCGATCATTGGAGAAATCACCAGCCGGTAGAACCTGATCGGCAACGAGATCAGGAACGCCCCGAGGGTCATGGGTGGGCCTTTCGTAATGCGCGCGAAAGGTCGGCTTGCAGCGCTTTGAAATCATGGGTGGCGGTGGCATCTTTGCGCCCAATCAGGACGTAATCCCATCCCTCACGGCCCTCGACCGGCAATACAGCGCGGGCAATTTCACGCAGGCGGCGCTTGGCGCGGTTGCGCGCTACGGCATTGCCGACCTTCTTGGAGCAGGTAAACCCGACGCGAATCGCGTTTGGATGATCCGGGACCTCACCTTCGGTGCGTTTGCGGGCTTGCAGAAGGAACGCGGGTGTGGGCACGCGGCCCGCCCGTGCGGCACTGAGGAAATCAGCCCGTTGGCTGAGTGTCACAAGGGCGCGCGCAACGCAAAAGGCCCCCGGCGAGGCATGGCTCGTCGGAGGCGTTTGCGGTGCCACAAGCAGACGATCAGGCGCTGAGCGACTTCCGACCGCGAGCGCGGCGGGTGTTCAGAATCTTGCGGCCGGCTTTGGTGGCCATACGTGCGCGGAATCCGTGGCGGTGCTTGCGCACCAGGTTCGAGGGCTGAAACGTGCGTTTCGACATGGGTCTAGCTCCGTCTATCTTGGCCGGAGGGCGCGGCAGGCGCACCTCTAACGGCAGGAATCTCCGATGAAAGCTGGGCAATAGGCAAGTGCGCGCCTGCTGTCAACAAAGGGCGGCGTTACGGGGACGTATTTTCTGCTTCTTCCAGGGCGCGAGCCAGATCATTGAGCTGATCGGGAGGATATACGGCAATGCCAGCAGCGCGCAGCCGCGCAGCAACCACACCTTCGCCGGAATGGCGCTGGCCATCGAAATTACCCGAATAGACGTAGGTAGAGCCGCACGACGGGCTGCCATCAGCCAAAAGCGCAAAGCGGCAGCCTTGGGCTTGCACCACCTCCAGCGCCAGATCAGCGCCTTGGGTAAAATCAGCGGTCAGATCGAGACCATTTTTGTCGTAAACCCCCGCACGTCCGTTCAGCACAGCCTTGGCGGTCGCCCCCGGCGCGATTTCAGCGGCGGCGCGAGGGGTGGGGAACCCTGCGGCCAACTCAGGACAAAACGCCACCAGCCGCCCTTCGGCGCGCCATGTGGCCAACAATTGTTCATTCAGCGTCTTGGCGGTTCCATCATGACGAACCCGCGCACCCATCAAACAGGAGCTGACAAAGATCTTTTCCATAAGAGCGCCCCGTTATTGAAACATATCCATCCGCGAATGTTACGGGTTCCCGGAAGAAAGGTCACGAAAACCCGCACTTGCGTCACGTCCCATCAAGCAAGCGTGAGGGGGGATATCCCCCTTGCAACAGATGGCGCATCTAGGTCCAACCTAAGGATAAGGGACAAGGAAAGATGTCGGACAGCGTGACCGAACCGCGAAACAACCAATTCACCCGCTACCTGCCGCTTTTTGCCGTCATTATCGGCGCGGGCGTGGGGTGGTGGCTGTTTCGAGATTACCTGAGTTTTCAAGCGCTTGCCGACAACCGCGAGGTGTTGATTGCGTTTCGGGATGAGAATTACCTGACGACAGTTGCCGTGTTCATCGCAGCCTATGCGCTTTTGGTGGCGTTCTCCCTGCCCGGCGCGACAGTTGCCACGCTGACGGGCGGGTTCCTGTTCGCCACCTTCCCCGGCGCATTTTACAACGTGTTGGGTGCCACGACGGGTGCCACGGTGATCTTTCTTGTGGCTCAGACCAGCTTTGGTGCCAAGTGGGGCGCAAAGCTTGAGGGTTCTGAGGGGGGCACAAAGCGTTTCAAGGATGCGATTGACGAGAATCAGTGGTCCGCCCTGTTCCTGCTGCGCCTTGTCCCGGCGGTCCCGTTCTTTCTCGCCAACCTGTTGCCCGCGTTTCTTGAGGTGCCCCTGCGCCGCTACGTGATCTCAACGTTCTTTGGAATCATGCCCGGCGCGGTGGTCTATACCTCTGTCGGCGCCGGTCTGGGGGAGGTCTTTGCCCGTGGTGAAACTCCGAACCTCGGGATCATTTTCGAGCCGCAGATTTTGCTGCCGATCCTTGGCCTGTGTGCGCTGGCGACCTTGCCGATCATCTTGAAGGCCGTGCGCGGCAAAAAGGGGCTTTAGGCGATGACCAGGATTGAAGCCGACATCTGCGTCATTGGCGCCGGCTCTGGCGGGTTGTCCGTGGCGGCGGGTGCCGCACAGATGGGCGCAAAAGTGGTGCTTCTTGAAGGCCACAAGATGGGTGGTGATTGCCTGAATTATGGCTGCATCCCGTCGAAAGCGCTGCTGGCCGCAGGGCACAAGGCACATGAAACGTCTTTGGCTGCGTTTGGTGTGGCAGGGCATGACCCGGCGCCGGATTTCGCGGCTACCAAGGACCATGTGAAAGCGGTGATCGAAGCGATCGCGCCGGTGGATTCGCAAGAGCGCTTTGAGGGCTTCGGCGTCCATGTGATTCGCGAATTTGGGCGGTTCATTTCTGCGTCAGAGGTGCAGGCCGGGGATATTGTGATCAAGGCCCGGCGGTTTGTGATCGCGACCGGCTCCCGACCTTTTGTGCCGCCTATCCCCGGACTGGACGGCGTGCCGCACCACACCAATGAAACCATTTTCGGGCTGCGTGACCGGCCTGAGCATCTGATCGTTATCGGTGGCGGCCCGATCGGCATGGAACTGGCGCAGGCACACCGGCGGCTGGGCAGTAAGGTCACCGTGCTTGAGGGTATGAAGGCCATGGGTAAGGACGACCCTGAGGCCGCGGCGGTTGTGCTGGAGAGTATTCGCGCCGAAGGGGTCGAGATTTTTGAGGGGGCAATGGCCTCCCGGATCAGCGGCAGTGAGGGTGCAATCAAGGTTGAGACCAAGGATGGCGTGACGTTTGAAGGCTCTCACCTGTTGGTTGCCGTTGGGCGGCAGGTGAACGTCGAAACGCTGGATCTGGAACAGGCCGGAGTGGACTATGACCGGCGCGGCGTGAGCGTTGATGCGGGCCTTCGCTCGACCAACAAACGGGTTTACGCGATTGGGGACGTGGCCGGTGGGTTTCAGTTCACCCATGTGGCGGGGTATCATGCGGGTGTTATCATCCGGCCAATGTTGTTTGGCCTGCCTGCAAAGGCGCGCAGGGATCATATCCCTAGGGCCACCTATACCTCACCTGAATTGGCGCAAGTTGGCCTGACCGAGGCCGAAGCAACGGAGCAACATGGCGATAAGGTCTTTGTCGCCAAAGCTGAATTTGGACATAACGACCGGGGCATCGCCACGGGACAGACCAAAGGGTTCGTGAAGGTCATGGTTGTGAAGGGCAGGCCTGTGGGCGCCACAATTGTAGGCCCCCAGGCCGGTGAATTGATCGGCATCTGGTCGCTGGCCATCGCCAACAAGCTGAAGATGAGCGCCGTCGCCAGCATGATCGCGCCTTATCCGACGCTGGGAGAGATTAACAAACGCGCCGCAAGCGCGTATTTCACACCCAAATTGTTCGACAGCCCCATGGTGAAGAAGGTGGTAGGCTTCGTGCAGAGATTTGGTCGGCCCTGACGGGGCAGAAGGGGCCCAACGTGGCAAACACACTCTCCGGGCGGTTTCTGATCCTCACCATCATTTTCGTGATGCTGGCTGAGGTTCTTATCTTTGTCCCCTCCATCGCGCGTTTCCGCGAGGACTACTTGCTGGCCCGGCTGGAGCGGGCTCAGATCGCTTCGCTTGCACTGCTGGCGACCGATGGGATGATCGACGATGATCTGGAATATGAACTGCTTGAGAACGCGGAAGTCCTGAACGTTGTTTTGCGGCGCAACGCCGTGCGGCAGTTGATCTTGTCCACCGATGGAATGCCCTCGATCTCGGCCAGTTTCGATTTGCGTGATCTGTCCGCGTGGCAACTGATCCGCGATGCGTTCATGCGGATCATGGAGACTGATGACCAGGTCATCCGCGTGATCGGCGAGCCGATTCGCGAGGCAGGGCTGCTTATCGAAATAACGATGGAAACCGCGCCGTTGCGCGCCGCGATGATCGACTACGGTGTGCGGATTCTGATCCTGTCGGCGGTGATTTCCGTGTTCACAGCGCTGCTGCTGTTTGTGGCCGTGCGCATTCTGATGGTGAACCCGATCAAACGTGTCGTTGGGGCGATGATGAGTTACGCGGAGGCGCCGGAAGACGCGAACCGTATCATCACGCCGCGTGGAACCGTGCGCGAATTGCGCAACGCCGAAGAGGCGTTACATGACATGCAAACGCAACTGACCTCGCTGTTGCGTCAGCGCGAGCGGCTGGCGCAGCTTGGTGAGGCGGTGGCCAAGATCAGCCACGACCTGCGCAATATATTGTCAGTCGCGACGCTGGTTGCTGACCGGCTGGAGAGCAGCCACGACCCCACCGTGCAGCGCATTGCGCCGAAGCTGATCAACTCCCTTTCCCGCGCGATTAATCTGACCGAGGCGACGCTGGCGTTTGGTCGGGCAGAGGAGCCTGCACCAAAACTGGACCGGGTGCCGCTGGAACCGCTGGTTGACGACGTGTTGGACAATGACAACCTCGCCCAGGGTGATGGCGAAGTGAGTTACGAGATCGATGTCCCCGCCACGATGGTGGTGCGCGCTGATCCTGAGCAATTACATCGTGTCCTGTCGAATCTTGTGCGCAACGCGCGCCAGGCGATTACCGCCACCCACATGCCTGGTGAAGTGAGTGTGCGCGGGGTTGAACATGAGGGCGGATGGCGTATCGAAGTGAGCGACACTGGCCCCGGTTTGCCTCAAAAAGCGCAGGACACGTTGTTCAAGCCGTTCTCGTCCACCGCAAAGGTGGGCGGCACCGGTCTGGGCCTTGCTATCTGCGCCGAGATCCTGCGCGGCCACGGCGGGCGACTGGAAATGTTGCGCACTGGCCCGGAGGGGACAACCTTCGCGTTGTTCCTGCCCGGTGGCATGGCAGCCTGATTGCCCCTTGCGTTGGCGCATGCGCTTGGGTAAGTGATCGCGGCGTGCATTGGTAGCTCAGTTGGATAGAGTACTTGACTACGAATCAAGGGGTCGGGGGTTCGAATCCTCCCCAGTGCACCATTTCCCTTTTTGAAAAAGATACGCTTGCGGCCAGCACTTTTGTTCCAATTGGAACTTTGTGGCGCAGTTTACAATTCTTGTTTTTATAGCGTTCCTTTTTTGATAGCTGCGATGCGATTTGCGGCGTGCTTTACGATCTTGCTTCTATCGAAATACATTCATCGAATGCTTGCTACCTGCGTGATGGTCCGTCCCATCTCTGATACTTCGCGATCATCAAAGCCAGCCAGACAGAGATTGGTTGCCGCCGTGTCCCGAATATCGTGAAAATGCTTTCCGTTGATGCCAGTCGCCGACCGAGCGAGCGCAAAATCGAATAATAGCCGATGAATTAGGGTCGCGAAGCCAGTCATCTGGCGTTTCCGCCCACTCGTCCTTTTGAGCACTGACCCGGTATCGGTGGAACGATAGATATATCTCCTGGTAAATGGAGAGAACTTTATGCGTTTCGTACAGATGAGCACCGTATCGATAATTGCGTTGGCCATCGCGGCTAGCCTAGGCAGTCACGCAATTGCGCAGGATGTCGAGGAAACAGTCACGAGCAGAACTAGCGTCGCGCTTTATGAAGCTGATTTTCTTACTAGCTATGCACCTGTCACAGCGCTCGACATGGTGGAACGTGTGCCCGGGTTTTCGCTCTCTGATGGCAATACCAATCGCCGGGGTCTCGGCGACAGGTTTGGCAATATTTTGATCGATGGTGCGCGGCCGGCAAACAAGTCACTCGACTTGCAGACTGTCCTGCAGCGCATTCCTGTTTCGCAAGTTGTACGTATCGAGTTGATTCAGGAAGCCATACCGGAATTCGACATGCGCGGTCATTCGCGCCTGGTCAATGTGATATTGCGCGAGGGAACCGAAAGTTCAGGTTCTTGGGACGCGCTTTTGAGACTGTCTCCATCTGGACGCATCGGCCCCGAAATCAATGCCTCCTACACCAGCAATATGGGTCCGATTGAAGTCACGTTCGGGATCTCAGCCCACACGAACGGTTTTGTCACGCGAACACGCAAAGTCACATTTGATGAGAATAATGAATTACAGGAATTCCAGCGCGATAATGACCAACGCCATCTTGAATGGATCTCGGCAAACTTCTCTGCGAACTGGACGATCGACGACGCGTCCAATTTGCTGTTTGACGGCCGATCCAGCTATTGGGAGTGGCGACCAGACCATGTCGGCTTTGTTGATGATGCTTCGGGTTTGCCGTTGAGATTTGAACAGAATCAATTGGAACGGATAGGCGAAAGTTATAGTGGATCGATGACCTATAATCGTGATCTGACGCCACAAATTTCTATACAGACGATAGCGTTGGCTAGCAGCATTGCCTGGGATGACGGGTTGACGGCATACGAGACATACGATCCCGTTTTGGGTTTTTTAGGTGCAACAATCGTAGCGAGCAGCACGAGTGGCGCGGAAACAGCATTTCGGCAAACTCTATCCTTCGACCCCACTGACAATCACGCCTTCGAATTCGGCGCCGAAACAGCCGTCAATTCACACGAAACTCGTCTGGCGCTTGCCTATAACGATGGTACCACAATCGAGACGATTGAAATCCCGGTTGCTAATACGCGTGTTGAAGAAACCCG
>JAESTV010000310.1 GCA_016763475.1 Roseicyclus sp. | reverse complement strand
TTTGGATGCTGTCCGACATCTCCTCCAGCATCGCCAAACGCATCGCTGCCAATCCATGTGTCGCCGTCGAGATCGTCGATCATGATAACCAGGGTGGCCTTCTTCGCCACCTCGGGATGCGCGGAACGGCAAACGCGGTTGTTTCACAAACCACTGCCTCAGATAAAACGCAAAACGCTGTAGCCCGTCCGGGGTAGGGAAACTCCAACCTATAACCGGTCTGTGCAACGAAGCCCCGGCACGGCGATCTGGATCCTCACGAAAGCGTTAGAAGGTGACGCTTGACCTTCCAGCTACTGGAACCTGTACGCCACGTGAAAACGAGCAGGACAATGACATGAGACGTACCATTCTAATCGTCGTGATCGGCCTTTCGGCTGCGGTGGCCTATTGGCTTTTCGTGGGTGGGTCTGACCCACAATCACAGGAGGCGACACCCGAATCCGGCGGGTCGCTTGCCGACGTCATCGTGCCCGATACCTTCACCACAAACGCCCAACTCGGTGAGCAGGTCTACACCGCAGTCTGCGCTGAATGCCATGGGGCAAACGCAGCCGGGATTGGCGGCGTCGCACCTCCTTTGGTGCATGCAATCTACCGGCCATCTCACCACGGCGATGAAGCCTTTCAAGTGGCCGCGTCCGTTGGTGTGCGGGCACACCATTGGCCGTTTGGAAACATGCCCCCGGTCGAGGGGCTGACTCGAGGTGATGTCGCCATGGTGGTCACGTATATCCGAGAGCTTCAGGAAGCCAACGGAATTAACTGAGGAACGAAATCTATGAAAATCCTAACCTTGGCGGCTTTCAGCGTCGCTGCATCTGCCACATTGGCATTTGCCCACTCCGAAGCCATGACAACCATGCCCGCCGATGGGGATATCGTTCAGGCGGCGCCTTCGGAAATCATGTTCATGTTCAATGATGCGATTCGCCTAACGCGCATCGAGATGACCCATCCCGGCGACCCGGCTGTGGACCTTGATCTTGCCGGTCAGCAATCCTTCGCAACGGAATACACGGTGCCTGTCACCGCCGTGGGAGATGGCACCTATCAGATCACATGGCGGGGTTTGGGCGTGGACGGCCACCCGGTTCAGGGTGAGTTTTCGTTCGAGGTCGAATAAGCCATGCCTGACATTTGGGGGCAGGTCGCGATTCTTGCCAAACTCGCCCTCTATATGGGCGTGCTCACCGCTGGTGGCCTTGTGATGGCTCGGCTTATCTTTGCCGATCATGTTGCACATATCAGCAGCCGGATCACGGTGTTGATTGCCGTGATGACCGCCATGGGAATCGTTGCATCTGTCGCGTCCTTTGCCCTGCGTGGAGCGGCGTTGACCGGGGATGCGTCTGGTGTAACCGATATGCAAATCCTGGGTATCTTATGGCAAACACCCGTCGGAACGGTGCTGAAACTGCGGATCATAGGCCTGGCTTTGATACTGGTCGGCCTCCTATTCGGGCGTCCGGGGAGGTGGATCTCGTTGTTCGGCACTGCGGTGGCGATTTGGTCTTTTGCCGAAATCGGCCATATGTCGGAAGGCGCCCTTTGGCTGAAGGTGATATTGGTCGTACACCTTGCCGGTGTGGCCTTTTGGATCGGCGTCCTGCCACCTCCCCAACGGCTGGTGTCCGACCCGACTCAATTCTCAAACGCCGCTGATCTTGGGCACCGGTTCGGCATCATCGCTTCGGTTGTCGTCCCGGCCCTTATCTTGGCAGGTGGGTATAGCGCATGGCTGTTGGTGGGGTCGATCTCGAACCTGACCGGCACCAGCTATGGCCTCACCCTTCTGATCAAGATCGGCTTTGTGGGCCTGCTCCTTGGGCTCGCCGCCGCCAATAAGCTGCGCTTTGTGCCCGGGTTGAAAGCTGGCGATCCTACCGCCGCCCGGCACCTGTCGCGATCCATCAGCGTGGAGTGGGTGGCCGTCATCGCCATCCTGTCAGCCACATCCATTCTCACCTCTGTTTTAACGGTCCCAACATGAACTTCAATCGTCGCACCTTTCTGGCCGCATCGACGGCCAGCATCATGCTCCCCCGGTTTGCCATGGCAACACCAACCACGCTGCGGGCAGAGCCTGTGTTGGCCCAGATCCTGCCGGAAACCGAGCCATTGACCCAAATGCTTGGTTTCAACGGCTCCACCCCCGGCCCGGAGCTTCGCCTGCGACAGGGGGAAACCCTGTCAATGATGTTCGAAAACCAGACCGATCAAGGATCGGCGATTCACTGGCATGGTATTCGGATCGACAACGCGATGGATGGCGTGCCGGGTCTGACCCAGGATTTGGTCGAAGCCGGGGGTCGGTTCGACTACAGCTTCATAACACCTGATCCGGGCACCTATTGGTACCATTCCCACGCCCGGTCGTGGGAACAGGTGGAACGCGGCCTTTATGGCCCTCTGATCGTTGAAGAAACCAACCCGCCACAGGTTGATCACGACATCACAATCATCGTGGATGACTGGCGGATAGAGCGGTCCGGGCAACTGGCCGGCAACTTCGACAACACCCGCGACTTCGCACACGCTGGTCGGATGGGAAATGTTGCCCGTGCGTTGATTTCACAGGCCTCGGTTCGCGAGGGGGATCGGGTGCGTTTGCGGCTGATCAACACAGCCACGGCGCGTATCTTTCCGTTGAATGTGTCCGGGATCGAGGGGGTGATTGTGGCATTGGACGGGATGCCTCTGGCCAGCCCTTTGCCTGTGGCCGATATGGTTTTGGCTCCGGCACAACGGGTTGACATCATCGCTGATGTAACCAGCGCGATCCTGGTTCAAACTCCAACCCGCGATGGCCCGTTTGGGCTTGGCAGGATTGAAATCGATGGCACCAACCCCAACCCGATTGCCACAGCCATCGCGGCGCTGCCTGCCACACCAACTGCCACCCCCGCTGACACACCGAGCCAATCGCTGACCTTGAATATTCAGGGCGGAGCCATGGGCGGTCGCCATGGTGGTGATGACATCTGGTCGTTCAACGGGCGCTCCGGCCTGACCGATGAGCCTTGGGCCAACTTTGCCAGAGGTGAAACCGTCCGGATCACTTTGGTGAACGAAACCGCATTTCCCCATGGTATCCACCTGCATGGCCACCACTTCCACGAAGTCGCCTCCGATGGATCGCTCGGTCCGCTACGGGACACCACGCTGGTCGATGTGCGCGAAACCCGCGAAATTGTCTGCGTCTTCGACAACCCCGGCCAGTGGCTGCTTCATTGCCACATGCTTGGGCATCAGGCCGCTGGCATGAAGACATGGGTGAATGTTGCATGAGGTTTTGGCTGATCCCTGCCTTCATCCTGGTGACATCGGTTGCCCATGCCGATCACGAGCTTGAAGGCCGGGATATCGGGAGCGGGCGGGTTCTTTATGCGGAGCAATGCGCGTCGTGCCACGGGGCGAATTTGGAGGGTCAGCCCAATTGGCAGGCCACAGGTGATGATGGTGTCCTCCCGGCCCCACCCCATAACCGGACCGGGCATACCTGGCACCACGATAACATGCTGCTGTTCTCCTACACACGACTTGGCGGGCAGGAAACGTTGGCGGAACGAGGCATCATGGGGTTCAATTCAGGGATGCCGGGATTTGCCGATGTCATGACTGATGACGAAATTTGGGATACTTTGGCCTACATCCGTTCGACCTGGCCTGAGAACATGCAGGACATTCAGGCCTCCGCCAATCAGCCCCATGACTGATCAGAGCGTCGGGCACATGTCCTGAGCCGACCTCTGAGACGGGTGTGGAGTTTCCCCAGGCCTGCTGCCTGTCAAACTATTGGGCCCTTCGTCGCCCGCGCCTGACCCGTCGCCAATCTGCTCGACACGTTAGCTGAACTGGTGTCACGCAGCCTTATTGTACCAAATGGGACGATCCCGGCCTCAAATGGAACAATCCGATGCCCACCAAATTT
>JAESTV010000309.1 GCA_016763475.1 Roseicyclus sp. | reverse complement strand
GAACCCCAATGGAACCCCGATGGAACCCCGATGTGGTCCACTGCGGCGCACGTCACCGCGCATTCGCAATCTGCTCCTGAGAGCACACACAGGCTCTGGACTGGCCGCACTGGGCAGTGTCGCGGGCGTTGCCGCGAACGCCAGGCCTCCGCCGCGCCCGCTCCGTGGACCAAAGCTGCCTTTCTCTCATGTCGCTGACAGGTCACTTGCCGCCGCTGGCTTGGGCTGAAACAGCACCGCGGCACCATCCTCCTGATTTTTATAGGTAAGGCGTCGTCATCTGTTAGGCTAAGGTCTTTCACGACGGAGTATTTCTCATGCAATTCGTTATCCATCACCTGAGCTTGGCCACGCTGGCTGTCATCCTCACGCTTGCGCCGTTTGTTGCGTCAGCGCAGGAAGCCATCATCTACGACGGCGACAATTGCACCGGCGATTACCGCATGCTCCACGGCGATGTCCGCGACCTGCACGCGATGGAATTCGACAACACAGCCAATTCGTTTCGCGTCTTCTCCGGTTCCTGGAGCTTTTATCGAGATGCCGGATACCAGGAGCGGAACGGGCCAATGATCACCGTCACTGATTACACCCAAAACGCAATCTGTCGGGGCTTTGACCACATCGCCGCAAGCAGGGGCTTTTCTTTTCCCGACAACCGCCTCTCGGCTGTGGAGCTGATTGCATCTGTGTCCGCTCAAAAATGGCCCCCGTCCCCGGTGGCGATTTTGTACGATCAGACCCATTTCCGGGGGCAATACCGGGTGCTCACCCGGATGACGCCCGATTTTCACGATATCGGTTTTGATAATGATGCGGAATCCGTGAGGGTCATTCGCGGGATCTGGGTCTTCTATCGCAATGCAGGCTACGGCCAGACCACAACCCGGCCAAGTCTGGCGCTTGGTCCGGGTGAGTATGGCGATGTCGCTTCGACACCCGGCTACCCGGCCAACTACTTCCCTCAAGACCTGATGTCCTCTGCCGAGGCTCTGGAGAACTGAGGCCAATGCGGGTCAGGGCCTTGGCCGGACGGCGCGACAATGGCCGTGCCGGTATTAGGGAGCAACATGATGGGGCAGCGCGGTTGCATGGTGAGCGGTATGGCCGTGCGCGCCGTGGTTGCCATCCACGACACCGGCAGCAATGCAGGTGGCCGAGCAGCCCCCCAAGTTTGGCACGAAACCCAAAGCGGCAACCCGGTATCACGACACCTGTCAGGTCACACCAAGTGACCTGGCGGCCCGCTCCGGCGCTGAAAAAATGCGCGGTGTATCTGGCGCCAGCGCCTATGGGTCCAGATCGGGCCGCTTGATAAGGCTGAGGTGTGGCTGATCACACTCACTATGGAGTGAACGCCTGCACGCGGAACGCCCGGTGTAAAAGCTCATCCGACTGGCGCCGCAAACCGGGGATTGGCAAAACGCATTGCGAAAGCGAGCCCCGCGCGCGGCAACACGATCGAAATTGGGCGTATACAGATGTGGATGACCCGCACACGACAAATAATCAAACCGCAACCAATCATACATGATGAACAGAATGTTCACCGCACCCCTCCCCAAACGGCGACGCATTTACGCGCCGTCAGCCAAAACCGTAGTGAGGCCAGGCATTCCCATCAAGGCAGATGTTCTTAGCGGCATGAACTCCGGTTATGGCCGTAACTTTTGCAACGCCGCGACGTCTGACAAGACCATATCTTCAAACGCCACTGCGGCCGTTGTCGGCTTGGCGCCGCCGGTGACAATGGCGGTTTTGCCGCTTAACCGCCCCATGCCACCTTTGCCTTTGCCTTTGCCACTGGCTCTGGCTCTGCGATGTCACTGGTCGTCACAAACAGGTCACTGTAATTCAACGCCGCGTGGCTGTGTTCACGCATCATCGCCTCCGCCCGCGCCGCGTCACGTTTCAGTAACGCATCAAAGATGATGACGTGTTGTGAGTGGCCAACCGTCAGGCGCATCCGCTCGCGCCTTGGGTTCGTGGCTTTGAACATCAGCGAGCCGAGTGAGGTCAAAGGCAACATCGCGATGCGCTCGAACGTATGGGCGATCAGATCGTTGCCGCAGCCATTCATGATTGTCTCGTGAAACAGGACGTTGGCCTCTTGATATATCTCAAGATGTGACGCCACTGGCCCGTCTGCGGCCAACATTTCCTCCGACATCTGAATTGATCGGCGCAGGTCAGCCTCCACGTCACTGCCCATACCCGATCGCGCCATTGTCCCGGCTGCCAGTGCCTCCAGCGCGGCGCGTACGGCAATGGATTTCTCCACATCACCCACCGAAATGGACCGGATCGTAAAGCCGCGACCTTGGCGCTTTTCAATCAACCCTTCGGCCTCCAGCGCCGCCAACGCCGTGCGGGCGGGGGTGCGAGAGACGCCCATTTCCACCGCCACCGCCGCCTCTGATATCTTTTCTCCCGGGGGGCGATCCCCACTTAGAATCTGCCGCCTCAGGACTGCCAGAACATGTTCAACACTTGTCGCCATACCCTCATTATCGGATACGAAAACCTCTCTGTCGAGGGCCTTTCACCTCAATAATGCAAATTTTGCTTCCCTTTGGATACGAAATCGGCCTCTACTTATACAGGATGATGCGCCCGTATTCTTTTACAAGAACGCCGTGGAGCCGCATGCCACCAAGGACAAGGGCCCTTCGCCACACTCAGGGCTGCCACCTGTAGGGAGAGAAAATCATGCAACAAACGGGTCTTTGCGCCGCCGCCACTTTGGCATTGGCAGCCATCACGCCACAAGCTGGGGCTGAAGAACTGAGCCTGGCCTATTTCATGGGCCCCGGCCATCCGATGAACGCGGCTGTCTTCACCCCTTTTGCGGAGGCTTTGGCCGAAGCCTCTGGTGGCGAGTTGACTGTACAAATGTATCCGGCTGGCGCGCTGAACTCCTCGCCGCCGCGCCAATATGGCATTCTTCTGGACGGGGTGGCTGATATCGTGTTCGCCCTGCCGGGGTATACCGGCGAAGTGTTTCCGATGACCAATGCGGTGACCCTGCCGGGGGTCTGCGAAAGCGCCGCTGACTGCACCCAGGCGCTTCTGCGGGCCCGCGATGTTCTGGAACAGGAATACGACGCTGAGGTTCTGGCGATCTGGGCAAACGCGCCGCCGGTGCTGATCACAGGTGACACGCCGGTGCGCACGATGGAAGACCTTGAAGGACTTCTGATCCGGGTCACTGCCAGCCAGGACGCGCCGTTTGCCGAAGCGCTTGGCGCGTCTGCCGTGGCGCAGCCAGTCACTGTGATCAACCAGAACCTGACCAACGGCGTGATTGATGCCATCGCAATTGGCCCGTCGGCCATCCCGTCATTCAACCTGCATGAGCCGGCGAATTACATCACCACCTGGTTTCCCGGTTCCGGCTCGGCGTTTGTGCTTTTGATGAACCAGGAGGTTTATGACGGGCTGAGCGAAGAACAGCGGGGCTGGGTGGATGAGGCCGCAAGTGACGCGATCTCTATTGCTGGCGGCGAATTCTACGACCGTGCAGGTGTGCGCGGCTTGCAGATGGCTGAAGAGGCCGGTGTCGAGTTAATCGACATCTCCGAAGAAGAACGCGCCCGCTGGACTGCAGTTGTGGCCGATTTACTGGAAGAGACCCGTGGGCAAGATGCTGGCCCGATGACGATGGGTGAGGTCATGGACCTCATGATGTCTGACGGCTGAGCAAACGTGCCCCGTGAAACCCCACATGTCCTTAAATGGGCAGATCGCCAGCTCGGTTGGTTGACCGGGCTGGTGGCTGTTATCGGGGCGCTGGCGGTGTTCGGGTTGATGATGATCACCCTGGCGGCGGTGTTCTGGCGCTATGCGCTGAACGATCCGATCTTCGGGATCAGCGATATCTCGATGATGACGCTGATCATCGTTGCAGGCGCTTCTGTTTGTTACGGGGCGCGCCATGGTGCCCATGTTTCGGTCAACGTGATTGGCATGGTCGTCGGGCGCAACGTCACCCGGTATACCGATGCGGTGATGCGACTTCTGGCGTTTGGCATTCTGGTGCTTGCGACCTACGCGCTGGCCGATAAGGCCTGTGGTGCGGAACGGGCCTGCCTGACCAACAACATGTCGATAGAACACGTGCCGTTTTATTACTTTCTGTCGGTGATGATGGGCCTTTTTGCCCTGCAGGTTCTATTGCAGCTGCTTGTAGGCCTGGCCCATCTGGACGGTGACGACCCCAACGAGATTGCCGACTGATGGACGGGAGCCTGGTCGCCCTTTTTGGCTTTATGGCGCTGTTTGTCCTGCTGGTCATCCGTATGCCTGTTGGCATCTCGCTGATGCTGGTGGGGTTTGTTGGCATCTACGTCATCCGGGAACGGGCCGCGATACCGAAACTCGCCGGAGAAATATTCAACGAAGCCTCAAACTATCCGCTGACGATCATTCCGCTGTTTGTCCTGATGGGGAACCTGGCGGGGGTGTCGGGGATGAGCCGGGATCTCTATTCCGCCGCCCATGCCTGGCTTGGCCATATGAAAGGCGGATTGGCGTCAGCCACCGTGGTCGGCTGCGCCGGGTTCTCGGCGCTGTCCGGCTCGTCACTTGCCGCCGCATTAACCATGGGCCGGGTCAGCCTGCCTGAAATGCAGCGCTACAATTACGACAATGGGTTGGCCACAGGCGCAATCGCGGCGGGTGGAACCCTTGGCATCTTGATCCCGCCGTCGGCTGGGTTTGTTATCTACGCGATCCTGACCGAGGAGAGCATCGGGCAGTTGTTCATGGCCGGTGTTTTCCCCGGCCTGATGCTGACCGCTCTGTTTGTTCTGGCGATTTGGCTGGTTGTGCTGCGCAACCCCGAAAGGGCCCCCAACATGGCGGACCCGGTGCCCCTCAGGGAGCGGTTTCAGGCTATGGGGCGGGCCTCGGCCATCGTCAGCATCATCATTGTCACCATCGGCGGCATCTATCTGGGTGTGTTCTCGGCGGTGGAGGCCGCGGGCGTCGGCGCCGCACTGGCCTTTGTTATCACCTATTTCCGGGGGCAACTGACCCGCAACAACCTGATCGACGTCTTTTCAAGCACCCTGAAATCAACCGGCACAGTGTTTCTGATCCTGTTCGGGGCCTTTGTGTTCAAAAGTTTCATCGGCTTTTCCAATGTGACCTATGACCTGTCGCTTTGGGTTGAGGCGCAGGGTTTCACCGGCATTCAGGTGGTTTTGATGTTCCTGTTCATCTTCATCATCCTGGGCATGTTTATGGACGGCTTCGCGATCCTTGTGCTGACCGTGCCACTGGTCCAACCCATCATCGAACCTTTGGGTGTTGATTTGATCTGGTTCGGGGTTTTGATGGTGATCTGCCTGGAGATGGGCCTGATATCCCCACCCGTCGGCATCAACGTCTTTGTGGTCAAGGGTATTGCCCCCGGCGTCCCGCTCAACACCATATTCCGGGGCATCTGGCCGTTCTGGTTCGCTATGCTGCTGGCCGTAACCCTGATTGTTCTGTTCCCCCAAATTGCGCTGTTCCTGCCGGAAACCATGTTCGGCTGACTACGCCGCCTGAAAAGGAGTCTGCCCCCATGAAATCCAGCGGAAAACTAGGTGATAACATCATCGCAACCAGCGCCACCGCTCCGTTTTTTGGTGTCGCCAACGGGGCGGACGTTGGCCTGAGTGCCCCTGAGAACCGCAAAGGGGACGCGGTGCGCTGTTGGGTTGCGTCACTCTCCGGCTTCCAGAAAGAGGCGCTGGTTGTGTCGGCGCGCAGCGGCCTGATGTGGCGGTTCGTGTCAGATGAGGGTGCGTATCTGAATGGCCACAACGAAGCCCCCTGCCCGCTGGCGTTCCTGACCACGGGCATGATTTCAAGCTACATGAACGAGATCACGGCGCTTGCTGCGCGGCAGGGTGTTGAGTTGCGCAAGCTGCGGCTGATCCAGGATAATTTCTACACCATGAAAGGGTCGATGCGGAACCGTACAATGATCGGCGGAGCGCTTCCGGTGGAGCTGGAGGTTGAGGTTGATTGCGATCTGGACGATGGCGCCTTGAATCAGCTGCTGGCCGATGCAATCCACGCCTCCCCCCTGAACGGCTTGATGCGCGGCAAACTCCCAAGCCTGTTCACGTTGACAAAAAACGGCGCGCCGCTCGCATCCGCAGAGGCAGAGCAGCTTGACGGCCCCCCGGTCCCTGACCCGATAGGCGCTGATCCAAAGGCCACTGCCACCGACCTGACGTTGATTGAGCGCCACGGCATGACCCCCAAAAAGGCCATTCAGGGCGGCACTGCTGGCGCGGCCACCAGCCTGACCGACGAACAGGATCGGACCCTGAACCCCGGCGCGATCTGCACCATGGGCGAAGACGGTCTGAAAGTGATCGAGCAGCGGCTTTACAGCCCCCATGGCAATATCTTCCGGTTCCTGAGTGACGAAGCTCCGGGGGCGGGTGGGCAAGGCCGTGCGCCTGATGCTGTCAGCCTCGTCTCGGCTGGTATCGGGTTTTGTTTCATGACCCAGTTCGGACGTATGGCCTCGATGGAAGGTCTCGATCTGCCACGGTATTCGATTGTGCAAGACACCCATTTTTCGCTTGGCGGGGCATCAGGCGGCACGGGGGAAGCCGGCACCGCCGACCCGGTGGAAACCCATGTGCATCTGGTCACCAAGGAAAGTGACGACACCACCCGCGACATGCTGGATGTGTCGGAGCGGACATGTTTCCTGCATGCGTTTTGCCGCACAGACCTGAAGACCAAACTGAAGGTGACGCGGGTTTAACCACCACTCGCCATCTGCAAAAGCGCCGCGGGATCATCACAAGTGTCACCCGCCCAGGCCACAAACCCATCCGGGCGGACCAACATCACGCGGGCGGCGTAATCACGGCGCTCCCCCTCGTAGCTGTCGGTGACAATCTGCACCGGCAGATCCGCCAAAAGGGTCGCCAGAAGCGGCGCATCAAACGCAAAGAACGTGAACCCGTCCCCCAATGCGTCATAGGTCGTGCGCCCATCAGACAAAGCGCGCGGCGCCATATGGTGGCCCGCACGGGCCTCAAACCTGTGGTCACCCCTGGCACTTGGCTGACCGTCACCCGCAACGATGGGAGAGCCCTCGTAATTCGGTTCAAACGCCACAATCTCGGAGGACCCTTCCGGCCGCGCGAACCAGGCTTTCCGAAACGCCGCCTCGTCCTTTTCCGGGCTGTATTCGGCCAGAAAAGCCCGGTCTTCTTCGATGAATTTTTCGATGAAATCACGAGCGGTTGAGATGAACACCGGGCGCCGTTCGGCATCATAGCTGTCCAGCAAGCCCGGCCCTGCCCAGCCATTCAACACCGCCGCCAACTTCCATCCGAGGTTACGCGCATCCTCAAACCCGGTGTTGATCCCATAGCCACCGTATGGCGGATGGCTGTGGGCCGCGTCACCCGCAAGGAACGCCCGCCCAATACGATAGGTATCAGCCAGCGCCACCCGAATATCCCAGAAACCTGTGTGCGTGACTTCAAGGGTGAACTTCTGCCCGACCGCCCGATGCAAAAACGCGTCCGGATCAAAGCTGTCTTCCGTTGTGCCCTCCGGGACAGGTGCGTGGAAAAACCACTCGCGGCCCAGATCGACACGGCCCAGAAACAGCCAATACCCGTTCAGATCGGGGCTAATGGCGTTGTAAAACGACCGCTCCTGATACCGCTCCCCCAACAGGTGGTGTAATTCGGTCGAGTTGAACACCAACAACGCCATGGGGCGGTTGTGATCCGAGACGGTCTGGGTGATTCCAGCCGCGCCGCGAAACGCGGAATGGCTGCCATCACAGCCCACGGCGTAGCTGGCGCGCAGGGTCTTTCGCCCCTCACCCCTCACCTCTGAAATCTCAACCGTCACGCTGCCTTCATCCTGGGAAAGCCCCTCAAACGACCAGCCGTAAAACACCTCTATTTCAGCAATTTCCGCGACTCGGGCCCGCAACACCCCTTCGGTCCCATACTGCGGCAGGCGATCCAGCGCCTGGCCATAAAACGGCTGCACTTTTTCGCGGGGGAACCAGTCATAATGGTAGTCACTGAGCAGCGCGCCATAGGTCACCAACCCGCCGTTTGCCACCCCGCGCGGCACCACACGGGCCTGGCGCAATTCAGGCTCACACCCCCATGCGTGAATGCTCTCCAGCGTTCGCTGCGTCAGGTTTTGCCCCTTCGGGACCCGCTGCGGTTCTGGGTGGCGTTCCACCACCGCGACCTTGACGCCGCGCTGTCCAAGCTCAATTGCAAGGCCCATACCCACCGGGCCACCCCCCGCGATGATGACATCAAAGGTGCTCATATCGTGCCCTGTTCCATGAAAATGTGCTTGGTTTCCAGAAAATCGTGCAAGCCCTCGGGCCCGTGCAGGCGGCCCAGGCCAGATTGCCCGTAGCCGCCGGTTTCCGCCTCTGCAAACAGGCGCAAATGGGCGTTGATCCAGACTGTACCCGCCCGGATCGCACGTGACACACGGATGGCGCGGGCATGGTCGCGGGTAAAGACCGACGCCGCGAGGCCGTACACCGTGCCGTTGGCCTTGGCCACCGCCTCCGCCTCATCCGCGAAGGTCTCAAGCGAGATGATCGGGCCGAAAAGCTCCTCCTGCACCAGGGCGGACGTCACATCGTCGATCCCGAAAAGTGTTGGTGTCAGGAACGCACCGCTCTCCAGCGGGCCACCTTTCAGCAGCATCCGCCCCTCATCACCCGCCTGTTCAATCAACCGCATCAACCGGGATTGGTTGGCGGTATCTATCAGCGCACCCATCTTGCTGGACGGGTTCGCACCCGGCCCGACCCGCACAGCCTTCAACGCCGCTGTCATGCGTTCGGCGAAGTCGGCGGCGATGCTTTCGTGCTCCAGAAACCGAGCGGCGGCGGCACACATCTGGCCTGCAATCGCCAGCGATCCATGGGTCAGTTGCGCCACCGCCAGGTCCAGGTCCGCATCCTCAAACAGCACCGCCGGTGCTTTGCCGCCCAGTTCCAGCCCGACACGTTTTAAGGTGCCCGCGGCCCCTGCCATGATCAAACGCCCGGTGGCGCTTGATCCGGTGAAGCTGATGACATCGACGTTGGCTGAGGTGACCATGCTTTGCCCCACCTCAATCCCATTCTCGTTGACCGAATTGACGACACCGGGCGGCAGCGACGCGCATTCGGCCAGACATTGCATGATCCGGGCATGGACCACTGGAGTCTGCGCGGCAGGTTTGATCAAAGCGGTGCACCCGGCAGCGAGCGCCGGCGCCAGGGAGCGAACCAGTAACGTGACCGGCGCGTTCCACGGCACGATGATACCCGCCACACCCGCCGCTTCGCGGTGAAACAGTGACATCTGACCCGGCATCATTTCCTGCATCGAGCCGCGAATATTCCGCGCAAGTCCGGCGTAATATCGGCTTTCCGAGATGCCAGCCATGGTCTCACCCATTGCCTCAGATCGCAGCTTTCCGTTCTCAGCCACAATCAGGTCGGCGATGTCATCTTTTGCGGCGGCCAGACGGTCGGCGAATTCATGTAACACTTGCGCGCGCAGCCGGGGGGACGCGGCCCATGTGCCCTCATCAAAGGCAACCCGCGCGGCAATTGCCGCCTCCTCTGCCAGTGCGGCGTGACCGGGCACATACCGGCCAAGGACAGAGCCATCAGCCGGATTGACGCTGACCTCGGGTGGTCCGCCGTCATCTCGCCACTCACCGGCGATATAATGCTTCGCTAAGTTATCCATGGATGCCCCCTTGCCCGCCCAATCTTGCCCCGTGCCGTATTTTACCCAACGCCGCGCCCGGCGCCGCGCCCAACGCCGCGCCCGGCGCTTTACCCGGCGCTTTGGCCATACCCGGCTCAGCGCTGCTCAAACCCCAAGCATCCCCGGCGCTTTGTGGATTAGGTTTTGCCCCCCGGCACAT
>JAESTV010000028.1 GCA_016763475.1 Roseicyclus sp. | reverse complement strand
CGCAAAAAGTCGTTTGGTTTCATGGCATACGCCCAGTGCTGGAGGTTCGGGCAATCAGCTCAACCGGAGCGCGATGTTCCGGCGGTGGCGTCACGCCGTCCCGCATCCACGCCAACAATCCGTCAGCCGTTGCCCGTGCAAATCCGTCGATATCACAGGCCACGGACGACAATTGTGGCCACACCTGCGCGCAATCTTCAATGTCGTCAAATCCCACAAGGCGGAAATCCTGGCCCAGATTTCGACCGATACGGGCGAACCCCGACAACATCCCGAGGGCCACCAGGTCATTGAAACATACGGCAGCATCGACATCATCAGGAAGCTGATCCACCGCATCAAGCCCAAAGCCGCGTGAGCTGCGCCCATGAAGCGAAAACGGCTCTGCCCCGGCGCGTTTGATCTCTGCCAGATAGCCGGATTTGCGTTCCTCCGTTATCGCGCGCCCCTCTAGCCCGCCCACAAACGCGATGCGCTGCGCGCCCTGGTTCATCAAGTGCCGCGTCGCACGGGCAGACCCCGCCGCATAATCGAATGAGGAAAACGGAAACAGCCCGGTGCGCGGGTCGGTTTTGCGCAACACCTGCATCGCCGGAATCCCCGCGCGTTCAATCTGATCGAAGGCGTCGCCGCCGTCACCGTAGGCTGGCGACACCACCAGTGCGGACACACCATGCTCGATCATCGAGCCGACCAGTTTCGCCTGCAAATCAGCGTCTTCGTCGGAATTTGCGATGACAGTGGCGTACCCTTTTGCGGCCAGCGTCATCTGCAATACGGTCGCGAATTCAGTGAAAAACGGGTTGCGCAGATCGTTAATGACCAGCCCCACAAGCCCCGCCGATGGCGACCGCATCTGCGCCGCTGCACGGTTGTAGACATAGCCGATTTCGATCATCGCAGCGCGCACTGCGTCCCGAGTTTCGGCCTTCACCTGCGTGCTGTTTTGCAGCACCAGCGACACCGTTGATTTTGACACACCCGCAAGGGCGGCAACGTCCAGAATGGTGGGGCGACGGGTCATGGCCAAGGCTTACCCCCCGATACCGTGGAGCGCCAGAAGGTTGGTCATCCGTGCGCTGGCGCGATCCGGGTCCGCCAGCAGTCGCGCTTGATCAGCAAGGCGGAAAACCTCGGCGAAGTGACTGATTTCCCGTGACGACTGAAAGCCTGCGGGCATGATGAAGTGTGGTTGCAAGCCGTTGAGCCACGCGAGAAACGCGATGCCTGCCTTGTAATACTGCGTCGGCGCTTTGAAGATTTCACGGCTGAGCGGCACGGTTGGCGCAAGCAGCGCGTGATAGGTTTCGCTGTCACCCTGCGCCAACGCGTCCAACGCTTGCGACGCGGCCGGTGCAATCGCCGCGAATATCCCCAAAAGCGCGTGGGAGAAGTGGGTGCCGTCACCCTCAATCAAATCAGTATAGTTGAAGTCATCGCCAGTGTAGAGGCGGATTCCCGCTGGCAGGCGCGCCCGAAACCCTTCTTCATGTCGTTGATCCAGAAGGGAAATTTTTATCCCATCAATTTTGGAGGCGTTGCGCGTGATCAGGTCCAGAACAATCTCATTGGCCTGCTCCAGGTTGTCGCCACCCCAATATCCTGCAAGCGCCGGATCGAACATGTCACCCAACCAATGCAGGATCACTGGTGCTTCAGCCTGCCCGATCAGATCGTCGTAGAGGCGCGCGTAGTCCTCCGGCCTTGCGCCGATCGCAGGCAACGCGCGGGTTGCCATCAGGATCAGCTGACCACCTGCGGCCTCGATCACCTCCATCTGATGTGAATAGGCCGCGCGGATCGTGGCCAAATCGGTAAGGTCCGCAGGGGCAACGTGGTCAGTACCAGCCCCGCAGGCCACACGAGGCCGCGCCGGATGGGCCTTCGCGGCAGCCATGGTGCGCTCAATCAACTCACGCGCGGTGGCCCAATCCACACCCATGCCGCGCTGCGCGGTATCCATTGCCTCAGCCAGCCCAAGCCCTTGATCCCAAAGCCCTTCCCTGAAACCCAGCGTGGCCTCCCAATCAATGGCTGGGCGCCCCTGCCACGGGTTCCGCTCGGCCAATGGATCACTGACCACATGGGCGGCGGCGAGGGCTGTTCGGGTCAGCGGGACCGACGGCGCACGAGGCACCAGAGGGTCCCCCACTAACGTGTAATCTTCAAGGGTTCCGGCATAGGTCGGCAGTTTCATCATTCAAACTCCGTGATCTTCGCGGATCATGTCAGCGGCTTTTTCGCCAATCATGATCGTGGGCGCATTTGTATTGGAGGAGACGACACGGGGCATGATCGAGGCATCAGCCACGCGCAGCCCGTTGATCCCGTTAAACCGCAAGCGCGGCGTCACAACTGCGGTTCCATCCGGCCCCATGGCGCAGGTGCCCGCACAATGGTGGGAGGTTTTGGAGTGTTGGCAAATGAAGTCGAAATATTCGTCATCGGTTCGGACATCCGGGCCGGGAAGACGCTCAGCTTTGATGAAGCCGCTTAACGCGTCTTGGCCAAGGATTTCCTGCGTCAGCTTCAGTCCGCGAATGGACATCTCGCGATCGTACGGGTCAGCGCAGTAATTCGGGTCGATCAGCGGGGCCATGGCAGGGTCGCTACTGGCAAGTCGAACGGTGCCACGTGACCTTGGCCGCAAGTAACATGAGTTCAACGTCACGCCGCCCTCTGGCATTGCCGCAACCCCCGCCTCTATCCCGGTGCCGAGGCCAAGGTGGAATTGCAAATCAGGGGAGCGCGCATCGGGGTCCGCATACCAGAAACCGCCGGTTTCAAAGAGGGATGACGCCACCGGACCTTTACGGTTGATGAGGTATTGCAGGCCCGCCAGCACACTGAGGTGAGGTTTGGCGAAGCGGTCATAGGTGTGCGGGCCGGACACCTCGGCGATACAATAGAGGTCCAGATGATCTTGCAGGTTGCTGCCGACCTGCGGCTGATCCAACACCACCTCAATGCCCAGGTCTTGCAGGTGATCCGCCGGGCCGATGCCCGACAATTGCAGCAACCGAGGAGAGCCGATCGCGCCGCCGCTCAGGATCACCTCCTGCTCAGCTGTGATCCGCGTGCCATCCATCATCTCAACGCCGGTCGCGCGACCCGCCTCAACAATGATCCGCCGCACGTTGGCCCGCAACTTCACAGTCAGGTTTGGGCGGCTGCGGTTGGGATGCAGAAACGCCATCGCAGTGGAGGCGCGGCGGGCATTCTTTTGGGTCAACTGGTAGTAGGCCGCCCCCTCCTGCACGGCACCGGTGACGTCGCTGTTAAACGGGATACCAAGCGCCTGCGCGGCCTCAAAATACGCCTCACAAATCGGCAGGGGCGCGGCGGGTTTGGACACCCCCATCGGCCCACCTTTGCCATGATACCGGCCCTCAAAAGTGTCATTATCCTCGGACTTGCGAAAGTACGGCAGGATGTCCTCATACCCCCAGCCGTCACAGCCCATTTGCCGCCACTCGTCATAGTCGAGGTGATGGCCGCGTGTGTAGATTTGTGCGTTGATCGCCGACCCGCCGCCGATGACCTTGGCTTGGGTGTAGGTGAAGACTTTGCCCTGCATGTGCGCTTGCGGCGTTGTCGTCCAGCCCCAGGAGGCGATGCCCTTGGTCATCTTCGCAAAGCCCGCAGGCAGGTGGAAAAACGGGTGGCGGTCCGACCCACCGGCCTCCAGCAAACACACGCGAAGATCCGGGGTTTCCGACAATCGCGCGGCAATGACCGAACCGGCGCTGCCGCCGCCAATGATGATGAAATCGTAGCCTTCGGACATGTTCGCCTCCCTAAAGCCTGTGGATCGACAACCCGCCATCGACAGGGATCTGTGCGCCGGTGGCAAAGGCAAAATCGCCGCGCGCAAGGGGGACAATGACACTGCCGATGTCACTTGGCTGGCCCCAACGGGCGGCCGGGACGATATGTGGGATACGTGTGGTGTAGCGCTCCGCTACCGGCGCGGTCATCGGCGTTTCGATGATACCGGGGCGGATGTCGTAGACGCCGATATTCTCCGGCGCCAGGCGGGTCGCAAAGGCTTGCGCCGCCATCGCGGCAGCGGCTTTGGAGATACAATATTCAGCGCGATCGACGCTGAGTATTGCGGCACTGACGGAGGTAATGAAGGTGATTGAGCGAAACGGATCTTCCGGCATCTCCAGCATCCGCCGCGCCACATCAATTGCAAGGAATACCGCCCCACGCAGATTGACGTTGATACAGCGATCAAAGCTCTCAGGGGACATATCCAGCAGATCACCGCGCTGCATCGCGCCAACACCTGCGTTGGAGATAAAGGTGGTGATCGGCCCAACATCGTTCAGCAGCGCGGGAACCGCCGAGATGTCGGTGACGTCGTGTTGATGATAGGTCGCTCCGGGCAGTTTGGAGAGGGCATCTTCGGCGGCATCCGGTGCAACATCAGACGCAATTGCCACCTCCCACCCCGCGCCGTGCAGCGCCTGCGCGATGCCAAAACCAATGCCCTGCTGGCCGCCGGTGATAAGCGCTTTCATGGCGTGTCTCCGATTAAGTGATCAGCCTGGCGCAAAGCCAGGGCCGCGATCGTCAGGGACGGGTTCACCGCAGCCGAAGTCGGCAACAGCGACGCGTCACAAAGGTAGAGGTTGGGGTGATCGTGGGTACGGCCCAACGGCGTACAAACGGAGGTCGCCGGATCGTCCCCGATCCGCGCCGTGCCACATTGATGTGATGGCGTGCGGCGGTCGAAGGCTTTGGACAGGACCACCGGAAAGCCCGCACGTTTCAGGGTGGATTTCAGCTTCGCCACCAATGCCTTGTGCGCCGCCCAATTGGAGCGTTTCCAATCCAGCACGATGTTATCCCCCTTGATGGTGACGCGGCTGTCGGGGGTCGGCAAATCTTCAGACATGGCGTAAAAATCAATGGCACGACCTGCGATCAGGCCGGCAAGTGGCTTTGGCATCCCGGTTTGTGCTGCAAGGATTGGTGCAGACACGCGGCCCAAAAGCTGCACGTTGCCAAGGGGCTCTCCGTTCGGCCCGCCGGTCAGATACCAATCGTTCACCTGTAGCGTCTTTTGATACACCGACGTGTTGCGCCGATGGCTCAGCGCCAAAAGCGCACTTGCGTTGTGGTTCATGAAGTTGCGCCCAACCTGATCCGACGAATTGGCGAGGCCGTTTGGGTGCGCGTCGTTGGCTGAACGCAGCAATAGCACCGCGCTATGCACCGCCCCTGCCGCCAATACGATCCGCGGCGCTGTCAGGCGACCCGCAGACGTAAGAAGGCCGGTGACCCGAGCGCCGTCCGCCTCGATCTGTCGAACCTCTACGCCAGTGCGGAGCGACACATTGGGATACTCCAGCGCCGCAACAAGGGCCGCGCTTTCGGCGTCCAGCTTTCCGCCGGTTGTGTCGGGAAAGGCATCCCACGGCGTCGAGGCGCGCGCCAGCCAACGGTCAATATCCACAGCCAGCGGAAGCGGCGACGGGTGCAGGCCCGCGTTGCTCAGCCGGGCGGAAAGGTCAGCAATTGTTGGCTCGTGAGGGACCGGCGGGTGGCCATAGCCACTGTGGGGCGGCTCGGTCGGGTCGGCGCCCACCTGTCCGCGCACCTGGTACAACGCCTCAGCGCGAGTGTAGTACGGCGCCAACGTTTCATAGGCAATCGGCCAGCCGGGCGTTGTGCCACCCATATGGGTGATCGGGGCAAAATCCGCCTCGCGGTAGCGCAGCATCGCCGCGCCGTAGAATTTGGAATTGCCGCCCACGTAGGCGTAGTTTCCGGGGCTGAAGCGGGTGCCATCAGGCGTCAACCAGGTCTCATCCGGGCGGAAATGGCCGCGGGCAAAGATCGCCTCGGGATCACGGGCTTCAGGGCAATCGTGCAGCAACTGCCCGCGTTCAAGGATCAGCACACGCAGACCAGAGGCCGCCAGCCCTGCGGCCAACGTCGCGCCCCCGATACCGGAGCCGACGATGATGATATCGGCGTCGCTCATGCCCTGCCCTCAGTTGATTTGGCTTACGCTAAATCTGGAACGTTCCAATTCCAAGCGAAAAGTGCCCCCGGACGTGGACGTGGGCCCGTCCGGACCTGTCTCAGGCGATGCGGTTTTCCGTCTTGGGATCAAACAGGACAGCTTTGTCCATATTCACCGCAAATTCAAAAGGCCGGCCGGGGTGCACATCCGCGTCCGCACGCATCCGTGCAACACAATCCTTACCCGACAAGGTGGTGGAAACAAACGTATCCGCACCCGCAGGTTCCGTCACACTCACCAGATTGCTCAGCGCCTGAATGTTGCGCGCGTTGCGATCCGCGCCTTCGGGGTCGGTGATTGCTTCGGGGCGGATACCAAACACCACATCTTTGCCCACAAACGCCCGATACGCCTCTGGTGCATCCTCAATCCGCAAATGCACGTCCTGCCCGTCAGCTCCCTGGATCTGCGCGTGTAACGCACCGTTCATCTCAACCAGTTTGGAGGGCAATACATTCATCGCGGGTGAGCCCATGAACGTCGCTACAAACAGGTTGGCCGGGTTGTCGTAGATCTCTTTCGGGGTGCCAAGTTGCTGGACATAGCCATTATACATCACCGCAATCCGGGTGCTGAGCGTCATCGCCTCAATCTGGTCGTGGGTGACGTAGACTATGGTGGTTCCAAGCTTCTGGTGCAGTTTCTTGATCTCGGTGCGCATGTCGACGCGCAGCTTGGCGTCGAGGTTCGACAACGGCTCATCAAACAGGAATACATCGGGATCCCGCACCAAGGCGCGGCCCATGGCGACACGCTGGCGTTGACCGCCAGACAATTGGCCGGGTTTGCGCTTCAGCAGGTCTTCGATCTGCAACAGCTTGGCCACGTCAGCCATCGCCGCGTCACGCTCCGCCTTTGGCGTGCCCTGCATTTCAAGGCCAAAGGTGATATTCTGGCCCACGGTCATGTTCGGGTAAAGCGCGTAGGACTGAAACACCATGGCGATGTTACGCTTTGAGGGCTGCACATCGTTCACCACCCGATCCTTGATCACAATCTCACCGGAGGTGATCCCCTCCAGGCCCGCAATCATGTTCAGCAGCGTAGACTTGCCACAGCCGGACGGGCCGACAAGCACAAGAAATTCACCCTCCTGCACCTGAATGTCGACCTTATGCAGCACCTCGACGGAGCCATAGGATTTAGTGACGTTGTTGATGTCCAGAAAACCCATGAGTCTATCCTTTTACCGAGCCAGCCATCAAACCGCGCACAAAATAGCGACCGGCGACGATGTAGACCAGAAGTGTGGGGCCGGCGGCCATAATGGCGCCTGCGAAGTGAACGTTGTATTCCCGCACACCTGTGCTTGAGTTGACGAGGTTGTTCAGCGCCACCGTCATCGGTGCTGACCCGCCAGATGCAAACGATGCGCCAAACAGGAAATCGTTCCAGATGTTGGTGAATTGCCAGATACAGCAGACCGCGATGATCGGGCCGGAGGATGGCAACATGATCCGCCAGAATATCTGGAAGAACCCAGCCCCGTCGATTTGTGCGGCGCGCACCAGCTCTGTCGGGAAAACCGCATAATAGTTGCGGAAATAGAGGGTAGAGAAGCCGATGCCATAGACTACATGGACAAGGATCAACCCGTAGGCTGTGCCCGAGATATTGAGGATACCCAAGATCCGCGCCATCGGGATCAGCACAATCTGGAACGGGATGAAGCACGAAAACAGCAATAGTCCGAAGATCCACGTTGCGCCTCGGAAGTGCCATTTTGTCAGCACGTAGCCGTTCAGCGCCCCCACGAAGGTCGAGATAGCAACCGCAGGCACAGCCATGACGATAGAGTTGATGAAATAGGGCCGCAGACCTGTCGGTTGAACCCCGATCTGTGCCGTCGACCAGGCGCTAAGCCAGGGCGCGATTGTCCAGTTTTGCGGCAGGGCGATCATGTTGCCGCCGGTGATTTCCTCTAACGGTTTAAGGGAATTCACCAGCATGATGCCGAAGGGCAGCAAGTAGAACAGCGCAAACAGGATCAACACCAGGTAGATCAGGGCCCGTGTGAAGTTTGATGACCGGACTGCGTTGTCAGAAGATGCCATGGCCATTATTTCTTCTCCCGCAATTCGGCGTAGAGATACGGCACCATAATCGCCGCAATTGTCATCAGCATGATGACCGCTGACGAGGCGCCGATGCCCATCTGGTTCCGGGTGAAGGTGTAGGAATACATAAACGTCGCAGGCAACGCCGTCGCATTGCCCGGCCCGCCACCCGTCAGTGCAATCACCAGGTCATACGACTTGATCGCCAGGTGGCTGAGGATCACAAACGCACTGAGGAATGCAGGGCGCAGCTGCGGCAGGATGATCCGGCGGTAAAGCTGGAAGTTGGACGCGCCGTCCATCTGGGCGGCCTTCAGGATTTCATTGTCGATCCCGCGCAAACCCGCCAGAAACATCGCCATCACAAAACCTGACGATTGCCAGACAGCTGCAATAACGATGGTGTAAATCGCCATGTCGCCGTCTTTGATCCAGTTGAACTCAAAACTCTCCCATCCCCACAGGTGCATTGTGTTCTCAAGACCAATGGCGGGGTCCAGCATCCATTTCCACGCTGTCCCTGTCACGATGAACGACAGCGCCATGGGGTATAGGAAGATCGGGCGCAGGAACCCTTCGCCGCGTATCTTCTGATCCAGCAAGATCGCCAGCATCAGGCCGATGATTGTGCAAATAACGATATAAAGCGATGCGAAGATCGCGAGGTTGGTGACCGCGGTATCCCAGGTGCGGATTTGGAACAGATCGCTGTAATTCTCAAACCCGACAAAACCGTAGGACGGAAGCATCCGGCTGTCGGTAAAGCTGAGGTACACGGTGAAGGCGATGAAGCCGTAGACGAAGATCACCATCACCGCGAGGGACGGCGCCAGAACGATCTTGGGCAGCCAGTTCTGAAGGCGTGTGCGGAAATCCGCGCCCCCGGACAGCATGGGATCGGTTGCGGCCATCGGGCCTCTCCTTCACTCAAGTCGGAAATATTGTGGGCTGTTCCGC
The DNA here is from genome assembly GCA_016763475.1 of Roseicyclus sp. Taxonomy (GTDB): domain Bacteria; phylum Pseudomonadota; class Alphaproteobacteria; order Rhodobacterales; family Rhodobacteraceae; genus Gymnodinialimonas. Next base: position 10,021 of record JAESTV010000028.1, on the reverse strand, counting down.
GTGGAGCGGGCTGGCCCCCACAAAGGGGCCAGCCCGCAGTAGCGTGGCTTACTGCACTGACTTATTGAGCCAGCTCAACAGCAGCAACCATCTCTTCTGCCGCAACAGCCGAGTCATACTCACCGTTGAAGTGCGCCGTGATCACGTCATACATCGCGTTCTGAACCGATGGCGGGTTGGCGTGGCCGTGGGCCATGGAGCCAAACAGCCCGCCGGATTCACCAGCTTCCGCCAGTTGCGCCATGCCAAGCTGACCACAGGCGTCGAACGATGCCGGATCAATGTCGGTGCGTGCAGGTACGGAGCCTTTGACCACGTTAAACGCAATCTGGAACTCCGGGCTCAACACAGCCGTGGCCATGGCAAGCTGCGACGCCTGTTCAGCTTCGTCATCAACGTTGAACATCGCAAACTGGTCCGAGTTGAACGTTACGGTGCCTTCAGTGCCGGGAACGCGGAAGCACTGAAATTCCTCACCAGCGGTCTGACCGGCGTTGACGAATTCACCTTTCGCCCAATCACCCATGATCTGGAACAGCGCTTCGCCGTTGAACACCATGGCTGAGGCCAGGTTCCAGTCGCGACCCGAGAAGTTGTCGTCCACAAAGCCACGCAGGGTGGTCATACGGTCAAACGCTTCAACCATCTGGGCGCCGCCAAGGGCTTCAGGATCCAGATCAATAAACGCTGCCTGATAGAATTCAGGACCACCAACGCCCATTACCATCGAATCAAAGACCGTGGCCTCCTGCCAAGCCTGCCCACCGTGGGCAAGTGCAGTATAACCCGCATCCTGAGCGGCCTGCATGGCTGCGACGAACTCTTCCCACGTGCCGGGCTGCTCGATGCCAAGCTCTTCCATCAGCGCGGTGTTGGCCCAGACCCAGTTGGTGGAGTGGACATTCACGGGTGCCGCAACCCAGCTGCCTTCATAGGTGGAGAATGCCTGAAGCGCTGCGGGAACTACGTCGTTCCAGCCCTGCTCGGCAGCCAGCGCGTCGAGGTTTGCCAGCGCACCTTCAGCGGCCCAGTCCTGGATCGCGAAGCCGAGCATCTGTACGGCGGTCGGCGGGTCACCTGCGGTGACGCGGGCGCGCAGAACGGTCATGGCATCAGAGCCACCACCACCAGCAACAGGCATGTCGCTCCAGCCGATACCGCTACCAGCCAGGTCTTCGCGCAGAACGTTCAGCGCAGCAGCTTCGCCACCCGAGGTCCACCAATGCAGAACTTCAACTTCTTGTGCTACAGCAGCGCTTGTGGACAGCGCCAATACGGCTGCGCCCGTGTAGAGTTTTTTTAGCATGGTCATTCGATTTCCTCCCAATTGACCCTTCCCCTTACCGGGGCTGACATAATTAAAACGTTACAAATTCGGTTGAAGTCAACCAAAAAATCCCCCTCCCGTCTGTATACTTTGCCGACTTGCGGCATATATTACTCGCTTTTTCTGCGACGCAGAATTTTCCAGAGTCCGAAACGCGCTATTGAAACGTTTGAAATCCTGCGCAATATACGTAGGAACGCAACAAAAAGGCGATACACTGGCATGAGCCGCGACATCACCGATCATAGCCTCACGCAAACCGGCGAAAAGCCGACGTTGCGCAGCTTGGCCGAAGTGACCGGGTTTTCTGTGGCCACCATAAGCCGAGCGCTGGCTGATGATCCGCGAATCGCTGCGAAGACACGGGCCACCGTAGCACAGGCGGCTCTGGCGGCGGGTTACGTCCCTGACCGTGCCGCGCGCCGATTGCGCACCGGCCGCACGCAGGTTGTCATTTTGTTGCTGAATACCGAACACGAATTTCTGGGGTTCACTCACGAATTTCTGACCGGCATGACAGAGGCCCTGCGCGGCACCGGGTTTTCGGTGAACGTTGTGCCTGATCATGTGGGCGAAGATCGCCTTGCCCCGGTCCGCAACATCCTGCGCAACCAACTGGCCGATGGTATCCTGTTCACCCGAACCGAAGCCTTCGACCCCCGCGTGCGAATGCTGCTTGAGGCGGATTTTCCCTTCGTCAGCCACGGTCGCACCGAATTCACCACCCCTCACCCTTACGTCGATTTTGACAACGAAACGTTCGCCCGCACGGCTGTTGAACGGTTGGTTGCCAAAGGTCGTACTCGTCTGTCGCTGATCCTGCCCGAGGATCGGTTCACCTTCACCCAACACCTGCGCTACGGCTTCCTCAGCGCCGTACGTGCTGCCGGGGTGGATTATGAAATTGTCTCCGGCGTCACCCTCGACAGCCCCTCGGCGGACATCGCAAAAGCCACCCGCGAAAGCCGGGCGTCGGCCACGCCTCCCGATGGCTATGTCTGTGTGGGCGAGGTGACGGCACTGGTGACGTTGTCGGCGCTGACTGACAGCGGCGCGGTTTTGGGACGTGATGCGGACATCTTCGCCAAGCGGGCCTCGCCGATATTCGACAATATCCGACCGAAGATCGAAACTGTCCACGAAGACTTGCGCGAGACCGGCCATATTATGACCAAGATGTTGTTGCGCCGAATGGCCGGCGAAAAGCCAGATGGCCTGACCCACATGCTTTCGTCCGATTTCGACAGCTTGCATCATGAAGACACCCAAGGCTGACGGGTGGTGCCGATGCGCATTTGTACGGTCTTCACCTCCAAAAACTCCTCCAGACCATAACGCCCCAATTCGCGCCCCTGCCCGCTTTCCTTGACGCCGCCAAACGGCATTTCCGGGAAGCCGTCCATCCAGGTGTTTGTCCAGACCGTTCCCGCCTGTACCCGCCGCGCGAAGGTAAGGCAGGTGGACATGTCGGCGCTCCAGACACCGGCGCTCAACCCATAGCTGGCATTATTGGCAAGGTGCAGCGCCTCGTCAAAGGTGGCGAAGGTCAGGACCGACAGGACCGGGCCAAAGACTTCGTCCGTTGCAATCGGCATGTCAGGCCGCAAGTTGGTGACGATGGTGGGCTGGTAGAATTGCGCCCCAACGCCGTCCACGTGCAATGCCCCGCCCCCAATCGCCACATCTGCGCCGTCAGCCACAGCGGCCTGCACATAGCCGTCGATCTTCGCCATATGCTCAGGGGAGATAATCGCGCCGACCTGTGTGGCCGGGTCCAGCGGGTCGCCGAATGGCACCTTGCGGGACAAGGCGACAACCTTCGCGGTCAGCGCCTCGGCAACATCTTGATGTACGATAATGCGGCTGCCGGAATTGCAGCATTCCCCGGCGTTGAAATAAGCGCCGAAAGTGATGGCATCAGCGGCCTGATCCAGGTCCGCATCCGGGAAAATCACCTGCGGGTTTTTGCCTCCAAGCTCGAGCGAGACCTTTTTGAGCGTCCCGCTTGCCGCTGCGCTGATCCGTTTTCCGACGTCGGTGGAGCCGGTGAAGCTGACCATATCGACCCGTCGGTCGGTGGACAGGGCCTCACCCACGGGATCACCGAAACCAAGCACAATATTCGCCACACCGGCAGGCAGGCAGGCCTCGATCAGCAACTCGCCAAGAATGCAGGTTGTGGAGGGCGTCAGTTCAGACGGTTTGATCACCGCAGTACACCCCGCCGCCAATGCAAAGGGCAGCTTTTGGCTGACAATCAGAAGCGGGAAATTCCATGGGCAAATGATCGACACAACGCCAATCGGCTCCTTCAGAACCACCCCCAACATATCCGCACCAAGGGAGTTGTGGCTGTCGCCATGGATCACCCGCGCGAGGCTGGCGGCGTAGCGCCAGAGGTCAGCCGCACCGGCGATCTCACCTTTCGCCTGAGTGATCGGCTTGCCGGATTCCAAGGTCTCCAGCAGGGCGATCCGGTTGAGGTGCTCCTCGATCAGGTCAGCCACCCGAAGGAGAATTGCAGCCCGCTCCTTGCCACTGGAAAACCGCCAATCGCCTGCGTCGAATGTCGTGCGCGCGGCGGCAATACCAGCCTCGGCCTCAGCCCTGCCCCCCTTGGCGGCGGTGCTGACCAGCGACCCGTGGGCTGGCGAAAAGCGGTCCGACACGGCTCCATCGGCGCTATCCATCCAGACGCCGCCAATCAGGTGGCGGGCGGTGTAGGGCGCGGGGATCACAACACCTGCGCTGGGGATGATCGTGATATCGTTCATATCTCAGGTTCCCCGAAAATCTGGTGAGCGTTTTTCGGCAAAAGCCGACACGCCCTCTGCCTTATCGTCGGTCGCGCCGATCATGCCGCCCCCTAACGCCTCGATCATCGCGCTGCGGTCTTCACCAACAGCGGCGTGGATCTGGTATTTCGCAACCTCATGGGCGCGGGGTGAGGCGGTGATGGCCTGCTTGGCCATGGCAAGTGCAGTGGCCAGTGGGTTGTCCGAAACCTCGGCCACGAAACCCAGGGCCTGCGCCCGCTCTGCCGTGATCCGCCGTCCGAACAAGGCCATTTCTTTGACCATCGCCTCCGGCAACAGCCGCAAGAGCCGGGTGGTGCCACCCCATCCGGGGACAATCCCGACTTTCGCCTCTGGCAGGGCCAGCGTTGCGCCCGGCGCCATCACCCGGATATCGGCACATGCGGCGAGCTCTAACCCGCCGCCGAATGCGTGGGCGTGCAGGACCGCTATTGTGGGCTTGGATAGGCGCGCAAGGCGATCATAGATTCTGTGCCCTTCACGGACCCAGGTTCTGGCGAAATCTGTCGGCGGCAGCCCACCCCAGCCGCCGATATCCGCTCCGGCACAAAAGGCGCGCTCCCCCTCACCGGTGATAAGCACCACCCGCACCAGCGGTGAACGCTCCAGGGTCGTGCAGGCGTCCTCCAGCTGCGCCAGCATCTCAACCGTCAGGGCGTTCAGCTTGGCGGGGTTGTCCAACACAATCCGCGCGATGGCGCCGTCAATCTGAAGACGAACCGCACTCATAATTGTAACCCCATCTTTGCATCGCGCAGCAGGTTCAGCGGCATGGTGAGGGCGTCTCCAGCCACCGACACCCGCCCCTGCGACGCCGCGACAATGTCACGTTCCGGTTCGATGCCCGGCATGATCTCGGTGGCAACCAGACCGTCATCCCCCAACCGCATCACACAGCGTTCGGTCACATACAAAACATCCGCGCCCCGCGCCCGCGCGCGTTGGCCTGCGAAGGTGACATGCTCCACGGCCTCAACCATCTTGGTGAACTTGCCGGGAGTTGCGATGCGTAGACCTTCGTCAGAGATATCGAACTGCGCCCCGGCTTCAAAATATCCGCTGAACACGATCTTGCGGGCGTTCGACGTGATATCCACAAAACCACCGCAACCCGCTGTCAGGTATGGCTTTTTCCCGAGTTTTGAGACGTTGACGTTGCCGTCCATGTCAACCTCCATGAAGGACAGGAACGACACGTCGAACCCGCCGCCCTGAAAGTAGCTGAACTGATTGGGTGAGGGCACAAACGCATCGGCGTTAGAGGCGCACCCGAAGGCGAAACCGGTCAGCGGCATGCCGCCCACAGCCCCCTGTTCAATTGCCCAGGTGACCGCCTGCTCCTGCCCCTCCTCCAACAAAATCCGCGGCACCATAGCCGAGATCCCGAAGCCCAGATTCGCGGTCATACCTGCCCGCAATTCCATCGCGGCGCGGCGTGCGATGATTTTTTCCACACCATGCTCCGCCAGTGCAAACGACGCCCATGGCCGCATCACCTGACCCGAGATTGCGGGATCATAAGGCGTTTCCGTGGTCTGTTTCTGGTCGGGGTCCACAACAATCAAATCGACCAGATGCCCCGGCACATGTACATCATGGGGCCGCAGGGACCCGGCGGCGGTCACTCGTTTCACCTGAGCAATCACCAACCCACCATGGTTGCGGGTCGCAATCGCCTGATCAAGACCACCAAGATACGCACCCTCATGTTCGTAGGTCAGGTTGCCGTTCTCATCTGCTGTTGTGGCGCGGATAATCGCCACATCTGGCACCACGTTGGGAAAGTGCAGCCATGTGTCACCGGCAAACTCCACCCGGTTCACAATTGGTGCGGCCTGCGCGCGTGGGTTCATTGCACAGCCCTCGCGGATCGGGTCCACAAACGTTTCCAGCCCCACTTGGGTCAGCACGCCGGGACGGCGCGCGGCGACGTCACGGTGCATGTCAAAAAGGATGCCGGAGGGAACGTTATAAGCCGCGACGCGATCATCCACGATCATATGCCAGATCGCAGGCATCGGCAGCGATGACGGGCCAGAGGGGTACGAGCCGCCAATGATCCGCGCCAGCAGGCCGTCTTTGGCGATGTGGTCCACACCTTTGACACCGTACATATCCCCCGCCGCGATCGGGTGGATTGTGGTCAGGTTGCGCGGGTGGCCATCCGCATCAAACCGCTCCCCCAGTGCCTGCAAAACTGCGTCGGGACAGCCAAGGGCCGAGCTGCTGGACACGGTCACAACCGCATTGTCATTGATCCGCGCAACGGCCTCCGCCCCGGTGACAACCTTGCTCATTTCAGATCCCGCCATAGTCGACAGTTGTGCGTTTGCCGGTTTCCGCCGCCTCGCTGACAGCTGCCGCCACCGCAAGAGATTTCACCCCATCGACGCCGGTTGCGGCAGGTTCGCCTTCACCGGCGCAGGCTTTGGCGAACACCTCAACCGCGCGGTCGTAAAGGCCGTGGGTGGCGAATGGCAACGCCTCCTCCCCCGCCTCACTGCGCACCACAATTTCGCCCACCGGTTGTTGCGTCATCACTCCGCGCGCGATGATCGAGCCTTGGGTTCCGTGCACTTCAATTCCGGTTCCCGCAAAGGCATGGGTGAAACTCTCATGGGTGTGGACCATTGTGCCGGAAGGCATCGACCAGACTGACATCGCACTGTCTTCAACACCCTGCCCCATGCCGCGCGCAGTTTTCATCGCCACCACCTCCACCGGATCCTCCCCCAGATGGAACCGCACGGTATCCGCGTCATGAACCGTGATGTCAGGGATCACACCACCACCCGCTGCCGGATTGTCTATGCGCCAGCCTTGCAGGTGTGGTGGCAGGTGGACGGCGTGGAACACACGGACGGACAGAACCTCGCCAATGCGACCGCTGGTGATCACCTCGCGGATCGCCAGGTGGCTACCGGCGTTGCGCAAATGGTGGTTGGTGGCAAATGTTACACCCGCTTGTTCAGCCGCCCGCACCATCGACACCGCGTCTGCGACATTCATCGCCAGAGGCTTTTCACACAGCACGTGTTTGCCCGCCGCAATTGCGGCCATCGCCTGGGGGAGGTGCATATCGTTGGTGGTCGAGATGTAGACCGCATCGACACCGTCCAGAACCGCGCCCAGATCGGTCACACCGGCGTTGATCCGGTGGTTGGCGGCATAACTTGCCGCGCGCTCGGCGTTGGAACTCATCACCGCCGTTATTTGCCCACCCGATGCACGGATCGCGCCAATCATATGTTCGGCGGCGATGGTGCTGGCCCCGATCAAACCCCAACGCATGGCACACTCTCCCGTGAATCTGGAACGTTCCTAGTTGTGTAGTTTTGGAACGTTCCAGTTCTGGAGTCAAGCGCGGGCACGCTCAAGCGATTGAGCGAATAACGGGGCCGGTTGAAGCCAACAGCCGGAGCGGCCCGGCAAACACTATTCCGGCAGACCAGAGATCTTCAGAAGAATCCGCTTCAGAAGCTGCAATTCGTCGGCATTCAACCCGCCCACCAGCTTCGCCTCAAACCCCGCAGCCGTGCGGCTCAGATCCTCGAACACCGTGCGGCCCTGAGTGGTCAGCGCCAGGTTCTCGACCCGGCGATCATCCTGCAACTCTGCGCGGGTCAGGAAACGTTTGCCCTCCAACGCGCTGACCGCGCGGCTGACTTTGGTTTTGTGGATCGACGCTTTTTCGCAGATCTGCTTGGCTGACAAATCGCCGTAACAACCCAGATGGAACAGCACCCGCCATTCGGTGCGCAACATGCCGTACCGGGCGCGATAATAGGCCTGAAACTCCTGGCTCGCGGCTTCAGAGGCCTGATTCAGCAGGTAAGGCAGGAAGTGAGGCAGGTTAAACGGCTCGTCAGTCATGGGGTTTGGCTATCAGTGCGCCGCGCGGATTTCCACCGCCTGTTGGCGGCGAAAACGCCAGCCTCCTCGTGGACGGCTGGCCATGTTCGCAATGCACTCGAAACGTCAGCTTTTGCCTTTCCACGGCACCAGAAGGCGTTCGGCCCATCGCATCAGGATGTCGATCCCGAATCCAATCATCCCGATCAGGATGATCCCGAGGATAACAATATCGGTGTTCTGGAACCGCGACGCGACCATGATCATCATCCCCGCACCTTGCACAGCCGCCACAAGTTCGGCGGCCACGACCGTGCCCCAACACACCCCCATCGCAACCCGCGCGCCGGTGAAAATCTCGGGCAGGGAATTGGGTACAATCACGTGGCGCATGATCTGCGCCTTGCTGGCCCCAAGGGAATAGGCCGCATGTACCTTCGACAGGCTGACGCCAGACACTCCGGCCCGCGCCGAGATCGCCATGATCCAGAGCGCCGCAAGGAACAACAGCACAATCTTCCCGGACTCGCCAATACCGGCCCAGATAATGACCAACGGGATCAGGGCCAAAGGTGGCACCGGCCGCATGAATTCAACAATCGGGTCAAACCAGCCACGTGCCCAGTTTGACAGCCCCATGGCATAGCCAAGAGGGATGCCAACCAGCGCACCAAGAGAGAAGCCCACAACCACGCGGAACAGCGAGTAGCCCAAATGCTGCACCAACGTGTAGTTGCGGAATCCATCGGTGCTGATTTCGATCAGCCGGGCCAACACGGATTCCGGTGGCGGAAGCCAGATCGGCTCCATCTGATACCCCTGATCGGGTGAGATGTTGATCGTACCGCGAGTGGACATGGTGATGTTGCCAAAGTCCAACGCCAGCCGCTCACCGGGGGCAATGGGCTGGCCATTGACGGCAACAATTGTGGTGCCATCGTCGCGGGTCAAAAGATCGTTGTTTTGCAGCTGCGCCAGTTCGGAGCCGTAAGCCTCGATCACAAGACTATCGTTGATCGCGAACCCGTCGCCCGGTTCAACCTCAGGGGCCTCGGGGGTGGGAAGCTCGTTGCCGTCCTCGTCCGTCTGGGTCTCGTACAACAGGAAGGTCACGGTTGCGGTGTCGGTTTCGCCGTCAGCGTTCTGAACCGTGTGTTCAAACGTGTGCAGGCCAAGCGGCGGGCCAGGCATATGCAGGAACGACGGCACAATGACCGATCCAGTGAACGTGCCCCACAAAAACAAAAGCGCAATGATCGAAATCACCGAGGCGCGCCGGTCAGGCACCACCGCGCTTTCATCCCCAAACGTCACCGTTTTCAACGACGAGAGCCCTGGGTTCGACATGCGACCCGCAATCAGGCGGACCAGAACAAACGAGGCGATGAAAATCGCCGCATAGATCAGAAGAGGGATCATGACGTGGCCTCGGTTCTGCCCATGATTTCTTCTTCCATGTCCCAGATCATGCCAAGAATCTCTTCGCGCACCTCATTGAAATGGGGGTGCTTTTTGACCTCCCGCAGGTCGGCGTCCACACCCCTTTCGGCGAATGGAAGATTGTATTCCTTATGGATACGCCCCGGTCGCGGAGCCATCACAATCAAGCGTTCCCCCAGAAGCAGGGCTTCTTCAACCGAGTGGGTGATGAGGATGATGGTCTTGCCGGTCTCTTTCCACAGTTTCAGCACCAGGCTTTGCATCTTGTCACGGGTCAGCGCATCCAGCGCGCCCAAGGGTTCGTCCATCAAGATGACGTCGGGCTCGTTCGCCAGACAGCGGGCCAAGGCCACGCGCTGCTGCATGCCACCTGACAGCTCATATATGGCTTTTTGTTTGAAGTCCCGCAGGCCGACGATGTCCAACAGATGGTCGACGTTGGCCCCATATTTGGCTTCGCGGTGGCCTTGCATCCGCGGACCGAAGCTGACGTTGTCACGCACGTTCATCCACTCGAACAATGCGCCCTGCTGGAACACCATGCCACGTTCGGCGTCCGGGCCGTGGACCTCGTGACCATTCAACT
>JAESTV010000308.1 GCA_016763475.1 Roseicyclus sp. | reverse complement strand
GGCTTCGCACCGGCGAAAAACCCCGAGATGTGGGGCGTCGACGTGATGGAGCAAGTCGCACGCCACACCGCACCCGGCGGCACCTTCGCAACTTACACCGCTGTTGGTGATGTGCGCCGGGCCTTGGCCTCCGCCGGATTCACGGTCGAACGGATCCCCGGCTTTGGTCGTAAACGGCATATGACACGCGGTCAGCTGGGAGGCGGCAAAAGTGACCGATAATCCGCGCCTCGGCATCTGCCTGATGATCGCCACCACGATTGTTTTCGCCATGCAGGACGGGATCAGTCGCCATCTTGCGGGCGAATACAATGTCTACATGGTCGTTATGATCCGCTACTGGTTCTTTGCCGCTTTCGTCATCACTATCGCCTCGCGCCAGGCCGGCGGCATCCGCGAGGCCGCGAAGACCACGCAGCCGATCCTGCAAGCCTTTCGTGGCGTCCTTCTGGCCGCAGAGATTTGTGTGATGGTTGGTGCGTTTGTGCTTTTGGGTCTTGTCGAAGCCCACGCCATCTTTGCCTTCTACCCACTTCTGGTTGCGGCGTTATCTGGCCCGCTCCTTGGTGAAAAGGTTGGCTGGAGGCGGTGGGCCGCCATCGCAATCGGCTTCATTGGCGTGCTTGTGATCCTGCAGCCGGGCATCACCGTCTTCTCGATCGAAGCAATGGTGCCCCTCGCTGCGGCCTTCATGTTCGCGCTTTATAATCTGTTGACCCGCTACGCCGCCCGCAAGGATCGCGCGGCCACCAGCTTCTTTTGGACCGGTACGATGGGCGCAATTGTCATGACCTGCGTGGGGGTCTGGTTTTGGCAACCAATGAGCCAGGTGGATTGGGCGTGGATGGCGCTTTTGTGCGTTACAGGGGCCACCGGACACTACCTTCTGATCAGGACCTATGAGGTGGCTGAAGTCTCTGCTGTGCAACCGTTCGCCTATTTGCAACTGGTCTTTGCCTCAGCCCTTGGGTTGTTGGTCTTTGGGGAGGTTTTGGCCACAAACGTTGTAATCGGAGCATCAATTGTGGTGTCGGCGGGTCTCTTTACGCTCTGGCGTACGCGGGCTGTTCAGCGCGGTTAGAGGCTCAACAAAACCGGAACGGGCGGCCCACTTGGGACCGCCCGCAATAACTCACCATTTAAGCGGAGTGGCTTACTCTGACACTTCCTCTGGCCCACCAAGGGACACGAGGTACGCATAAAGGTTCAGCGCGTCTTCTTCCGAGCGAACCCTGAAACTCATCGCGCCGCGAAGGCTGCCATCACTTGTGATTTCACGAATCCAGCCGGTGGGATCCTGAACATAGCCGACGAAGGCTTCTTCGTCCCAGACCATTTCAGCTTCCATCAGGGCAGTCAGGCCATTGCTGTACCGATAATCTTCATATGCCCCGATCGTGCGATCATGGAGACCCCACAGATTCGGACCGGAGCGGGCGTTGCGGCCAGCCAACGTTTCGCCTTCGGCGTCCACAACAACATGGCACGCGACACACTGACGGAACGCACGTTCCCCTGCTTCGGCGTCGCCAGTTACATGGCCATCGGCCAGAACCGGGGTGGCAAGAAGTGTTGCCGCCGTGGCGAGAACGGAAAGTCGCTTCATGGGTAGTCTCCTTTGAGCTTTGTCAAATGACTATAACTGTGTCGCACGTGGAAGGGTCCACACCTTTTTGTGAGGTTTCGGCGGTTCAGGTGACCAAATGCGCCACGGCACTTTGGTTGCAAAGGAAATTTTGGCTCGCTCAACGCAGTTAATGCTCCAATCACTATGCGGTGGGCCAAACGTGATACGCGGCCATGTATGGCCTATTGGCACAGAGACCCTGAAAAACCGCACTACAAATATCCCGGATTGCGCGGAGGTAATGACCACTTGAACCACGTGGCCAGGCCATGAACGTCTGGATTGAACCGAGGCATAGCACCCAACGACAGAAGCCAAAACAAACAAGACTCTGGTCAAAGCGTGCCCTCTGGCGCATATCAATACAATCTCAAAGACCCAAACCCACCCGTCCCAACTTGTTTCAGTAACCCGCCTATGAATATTCATATCCCCACCTGGATCGACGGCACTCTTCAACCTGTAGAGAAGTTGGAGGTCCATCAGCGCGGCCTGCGCCACAAGGCCGTTTCCGTGTTTATCGTGCGGGACGGCAACGTGCTGCTACAGCGCCGGGCATTGGGGAAATACCACACACCTGGGCTTTGGGCGAACACCTGTTGCACCCATCCACAGTGGGGCGAAAGCAATCTGGATTGCGCCACGCGGCGCTTGGATGAGGAGCTGGGGATTGTCGGGATCCCGCTCACGTTCCGCGACACGGTTGAATACCGCGCTGATGTGGGCGGTGGCTTGGTTGAGCATGAGGTTGTAGATATCTTCGTAGGCGAAATGCCAATAAACGTTGAGCCTGTGATAAACCCCGACGAGGTCATGGATACGATTTGGCGGCCACTGATCGGCTTGGCTGAGGATATGCTGCAAGCGCCCGATGGGTTTACGCCTTGGCTCAAAATTTATCTGCGTGAGTATTCGGATCTGATTTTCGAAAAAACCTAAGGTGTTGATGGCAGGCATCGGGTACACGCTGGACAGGTTGTCACCCGCCCTTCGGCTGTCCATATAAGGCGTGAGCAGATGGAGGCCCTGATGGCACAAAATGAATCCTCAGGTTGGCATGGCACGACGATCATCGGGGTCCGCAAAGGCGGACAGGTGGTCATCGCAGGTGACGGGCAAGTCAGCCTTGGGCCAACTGTGATTAAAGGCAGCGCCCGCAAGGTGCGCAGGCTTAGCCCCGGCGGATACGATGTCGTCTGCGGCTTTGCCGGATCAACGGCAGATGCATTCACCCTCCTTGAACGGCTGGAAGCGAAACTGGAGGCCACGCCGGGCCAGTTGCAACGCGCCTCCGTTGAGTTGGCCAAAGATTGGCGGACCGACAAATACCTTCAGAAACTTGAGGCAATGCTGATTGTGACCGACGGGACAGAGCTTTACGTGATCACCGGCGCGGGTGACGTGTTGGAACCGGAACATGGTATCGCTGCCATCGGGTCCGGTGGAAACTACGCGCTGGCCGCGGCGCGTGCGTTAATTGACGGGCCGGAAGATGCTGAGACAATTGCCTGCAAAGCCATGGCGATTGCTGCCGAAATCTGTGTCTACACCAACGGCAACCTCACCGTAGAGACAATCAGCGGATGAGTGACATTACCCGAGATGATTTGCGTGCCGCGGTTGCCGCCGGGTTGATGAGTGGGGCGCAGGCTGCGTCCCTTCTTTCTTTGGCCGAAGAGCGGGACGGCGTACGTGCCCGGCGCTCTGGTTTGGACGAACCGTTTGAGCTGTTCAAAGGCTTCAATGAGATTTTCATTGTCGTGGGTCTCAGCATCCTGTTCGCGGGGTGGATGGGCGTCACGGGGCTGAGCATATTCGGCGCCACACGTGGATACATCCTTGGGATGCTATTTTCGCTGGTGTCCCTGGGCGTCGTGACCCTTTTGGCGCGGTACTTTACCATAAACCGCCGCATGGTTGCGCCATCCATCGCGTTGGCGGTGATGTTTGGCCTGTCAGCCCTGCAATTCGGCCTGTCCTTCGCCGCAATGATCAACCTCCCGTTTCAAGGCAGTTGGACCCTGGCGGTCGCTGTTTCGGGCCTATTCCTTTGCCTTTACTACTTCTTTTTCCGGGTCCCCTTCACGGTGGCCCTTATTGCGGTCTCGGTGGGGGCAACAACCTTTGGTGTCGTCACGATCGGCGGCACCTTACCTGCGACGGCGACCGACTTCTTCCTTCTGTCCGCTGACGGGCCGTTTGCAATCCTGACCATTGTCTTGGGGGTCATCGGCCTTGCGATCGCAATGGCCTTTGACATGAGCGACCCGCACCGGGTCACTCGGCGGGCGGCCTCGGGCTTCTGGCTGCACGTGATCGCGGCTCCTGCCATCGTGAACACGGTTGCACTTAGCCTGTTTCTAGAAGCGGACGCCGGCGCGAAGGTGGTGTTGCTGGTGTTCGTCTTTGTCATGGCGCTGTTTGCAGTTGTCATCGACCGACGTTCGTTCCTTGTTTCGGGGGTCGGCTATGTGGTGGCATTGTCTATCTCGGTTGTTGAAGGCAACACCGCGTTCTTTGTGATCCTGCTTCTTGGCGCGGGCCTTGTTCTGCTTGGGGCACAATGGGAGCGTCTGCGCGGCGCGATCATGCGCGCTTTGCCAGATTTCCCCGGCAAAACCCGCCTGCCCCCCTGGGCCGCGAAAGAGGCTCAAACATGACTGACGTGACTGACATCCGTTTGAGACAATCCGGCCTTGTCGTCTCACACATGGCGGTGGAAACGATGACAAATACCCTTGGCGCTGATTTCATTCCCGGAATGGCCCGCGAACAAGATGCTTGATGAGACCCATAAGGATGCTTTGGCATGAGTGATCTGACCCCCCGCGAGATTGTCTCGGAACTTGACCGGTTCATTATTGGCCAAAACGACGCCAAACGCGCCGTGGCTGTGGCATTGCGCAACCGCTGGCGGCGCAATCAGCTTGGGGACGATCTGCGTGATGAGGTTTACCCGAAGAACATCCTGATGATCGGGCCTACTGGCGTCGGCAAGACCGAGATCAGCCGCCGCTTGGCAAAGCTGGCCCGCGCGCCGTTCATCAAGGTCGAGGCCACAAAATTCACCGAAGTGGGGTATGTCGGGCGGGACGTGGAACAGATCATCCGCGATCTGGTGGATGCCGCGCAGGTGATGATCCGCGAGAATATGCGCGAAGAGGTAAAGGCCAAGGCCCATGACGCAGCTGAAGAGCGCGTAATTGAGGCACTGACTGGTGACAGTGCCCGCGATCAAACGCGCGAGATGTTCCGCAAAAAGCTCCGGTCCGGCGAGATGGACAACACAATCATCGAACTTGAGGTCGCCGATACATCAAACCCCCTTGGTGGCTTCGAGATTCCCGGTCAGCCCGGCGGCATGGGTGGTGCGGGAATGATGAATCTGGGTGATTTGTTCAAAGGCATGGGTGGACGGAAGGTCAAACGCCGCCTCACCGTTTCGGCAAGTTATGATATCTTGGTTGAAGAGGAAGCTGACAAGCTGCTCGACCCCGAAACGGTAACGAAAGAAGCGCTCCGCTCAGTTGAGCAAAGCGGGATCGTCTTCATTGATGAAATCGACAAGGTTTGTGCGAGATCCGATGCCCGTGGGGCTGATGTCTCCCGCGAAGGTGTGCAGCGCGATCTGTTGCCGTTGATTGAAGGCACAACCGTCTCTACCAAACATGGCGCTGTGAAAACCGACCATATTCTTTTCATCGCGTCAGGTGCATTTCATACCGCCAAACCCTCGGATCTGTTGCCCGAACTACAGGGGCGTTTGCCGATCCGCGTGACCCTGCGCGCCCTGACGGAAGAGGATTTCGTTCGTATCCTGACCGAAACCGACAATGCGCTGACCCGGCAGTACACGGCGCTTATGGCGACGGAGGAAGTCACGGTTACGTTTACGAATGAAGGCATCGCCGCCCTTGCCCACATCGCGGCGGAAGTGAACGAAAGCATCGAAAACATCGGCGCCCGGCGGCTATACACCGTGTTAGAGCGTGTGTTTGAGGAGCTTAGCTTTAACGCCCCCGACAGATCAGGCGACTCGGTGATAGTGGACGGGGATTTCGTTGAGAAGAACCTCGGCGAATTGACGCGCAGTGCAGATTTGAGCCGTTACGTTCTGTGAATCCAAGGTGCTATGAAGAAGGTCATGAAACCTGCCTCTCTCACCCGGCGAACCCTGCTTTGCGGCATTGCGGCGTTACCCCTGTCAGCCTGCGCGCAACGCGCGGATGTCCGGCTGGTGCCGGAAGCGACTGGTCTTGGCGCGTCTGAAACGGTGTTTGTCGCCAGCAACCGGGTGTTTGAGGGTGGGCAGTATCAGGACACCCGCCAAGAGATGTTGGAATTCACGCGTTTCGCGGTCCACATTCCGCCAGATCGGGAGATGGGCGCCGTCCGCCCCGGTCGCCGGGGCCGAGATGCGGACCCGTCGACAGAATTCATGGCCACGACTGCGGACCGCCTTGGGGCAGAGTTCCCCGCGGCATTGATTGCCGAAGCCCATCGGCGCGGAACCCGGGAAGTTATGGTTTTCATCCATGGCTTTAACTCCACTTTCGGCAGCGGCCTCTACCGAACAGCACAGATCCGCCACGATTTTGACGTTCCTGGCGTTGCGGTCCACTACGCGTGGCCAAGCGCCGGGCACCCGCTCGGCTACGCCTACGACCGTGATTCGGCTCTGTTTGCACGTGACGGGTTAGAGGCGCTCCTGACCGAAATTACCGATGCCGGGCTTAACGTGGTCCTGATTGCACATTCGCTCGGTTCCGGCGTGGTGATGGAGGTGTTGCGCCAACTGCGGATCGGCGGGCGCACGGACATCTTGGACCAGATTGATGGCGTGCTGCTGTTCTCACCGGATATCGACGTGGACGTGTTCCGGACCCAGGCCACGCGGATCGGCGAGCTGCCGCAGCCGTTTGTGATTTTCACCTCACAACGGGACCGCGCCCTGACACTTTCAGCCCGGATAACCGGGCTGCGGCAGCGGGTTGGCAACCTCGCCACACCTGATGAAGTGGCAGAGTTTGAGGTCACGCTTGTTGATGTGTCGGCTTTTGCAGGCGGGGTAAGGGACCCCCTAAACCATTTTGCGGGTGCGACGTCACCAGCGGTGGTGCAGATCCTGCGGGAAGTGACGCAAGTGAATAACGCATTTGAAGCCGACCGAACGCAGCAAGTGGGGTTGTTGCCGGGCACAATCC
Source organism: Roseicyclus sp. (assembly GCA_016763475.1). Taxonomy (GTDB): domain Bacteria; phylum Pseudomonadota; class Alphaproteobacteria; order Rhodobacterales; family Rhodobacteraceae; genus Gymnodinialimonas. The sequence goes on along the minus strand of JAESTV010000308.1, from coordinate 14,790 downwards.
TGACGATCCAGAACGCGACCCAGATCATGCTGAGCCCGGTAAACATGCGTTAGCGGCGGCGTTTGAGGTAGATGTAGTAGGCCCCGGAACCGCCGTGACGCCGGTGAGCTTCCCCAATATCAAGGATCAGCGCGCCAAGTGGCGGCGCCGACAACCAGCCCGGCACGTGATGGCGCAAGATACCGTGCCGAACCGGAATTGGCCCGCCGCTGTCACGATCCTTACCCTTGCCGGTAATTATCAAAACAAGGCGCTTCTCCGCCTCGTAGGCCTGGAAAATGAAGCTGATAAGCGCCGGCTGCGCCTCAGACAGGATCATTCCGTGAAGATCCAGCCGCCCCTCCGGCTTAAGTTTGCCGCGGCTCATACGTTTGTGGGTGCCGTGATCCATGCGGATAGGCGCTTGCGCGGGGCGGGTCGCCGTTTGGCTCACAAAGCGCTCGTTCTGGTTCGCCTTTTCCCCGATCCGGAACATGGGAAGCGGCTCGGCGGCTTTGGGTGGCTCAGATCGAAGCATTTGGGTGGGGCTTTGGGCAAGTTCGGTGGTGATTTTCGGCGCACCACGTCGATCCATTGGCGTTGCGGTTGCGGCAACCCGGTTCCACAGGGCCTTGTCGTCCTCCGACAGGCCACGTTTGCCGCGCCGTGCCATGGGCCTAGGCGTCCGGAATCAATTGATGGGCCCGCTCAATCGGCAATAACACCATCATCCGTCCGGGATCTCGGATCACGCCAGCTGCGGACCCGGCGTCATCCCCATACCCAAAGAAGATATCAGCGCGCTGCGCACCCTGAATCGCGCCGCCGGTGTCTTGGGCTATCATCAGACGACGAATCGGACCGTTTCCGTCCTTTTCAATCCAGACCGGTGCGCCAAGTGGCGTGAAGTCAGGATCAACGGCGATGGTACGGTGCGGCGTAATGCTGCGGTTCATCGCGCCAAAGGGGCCGAGGTTGGGATCAGAAATATCAACCTCCCGGAAAAACACGTAACTGGGATTGTGATGCAGCAAATCACGCCCAGCCGTTGGATTACGGCGAACCCAGGACTGGATCACCTGTGCCGAAACCTGATGCGGTTGATAGACGCCGCGCCGCACAAGCTCCTGCCCGACAGAGCGGTATTCGTGCCCGTTGCGTCCACCATATCCAACACGAACGAAGCCCCCTTCAGCCAGCCGGATGCGGCCAGAGCCTTGAATTTGCAGAAAAAACAGCTCAACCGAATCGTCAACCCAGGCAATTTCCAGTCCGCGACCTTCCAGAACACGGCTTTCTTCGATCTGTTCGCGCGACAACCAGCGACCGGTAACCTCGGGAGGCAAGCGAAAGACCGGGTAACGAAAGCGGCTTGTGCGGGTGCGGGAGCCTTCAAGTTCCGGCTCAAAATACCCGGTGAACAACGCGGGGTCTTCGCCGCCAATCAGGACCGGGCGAAAGAACAACTCAAAAAATGTACGTGCGTCAGGGGCGGTTTCAGCGACGGCGCACAGCGCCTCCCAATCGGACCCATCCAAATCCATACAGGTGTTGCGAAATACCGAAAGAGCCGCGGCATGATCATCCGCGGCCCATCCGTCCAGATCGTCAAAACCCAGAAGTTCTACCGATTCATTCGCCATGGCCGCGTTGGTCACCAGGGCCAAGGCAAAGGCAAAAACCCACCGTCTCATGGATCATCCGTCAGTTGCCGCCAATGCCCAGTTCGGATCATTCGCGCCCATTGTGCGTGCAAAGGTCCAGACAGCGCGCTGGCGTTTAATCTCACTCGGGTCGCCTTCAATAATCTCACCGTCAGAATTGCGCACGACGCTGGTCATTTCACCCACAAAGCGCACGGTAATATCCGCTTCGCTGGCGTCACGATCAAACGTTGCCTCCTGCAAAGAGATCTCCCGAACCCCGACAAATTCAGCCTCAATGGTTAGGCCCTGTTCGTTGCGTTGGTTGATGACCGACTCAAAGGACTCCAGCACATCGGGCGCCAGGAACGGACGCAATCCGTCTACATCGCCACGCTCAAACGCCATCAGGATCATTTCATAGGCCTGACGGGCACCTTGGAGGAATTCACCGACGCGAAAGTCTGGTTCTGCCATCTTCATGGCTGCCAGCGCTTTGGCGCTATCCGAGCCATCTTCGACATGGTCGATGATATCTTCATCGGGGCCACCTTCAATGACTTCGAAATCTCGTCGTGGGTCGGACCGTCCCGAGCCGGGCAGGGCGGGAGGTTTTTCGAATCCCTCCCGCGTACCCAGCACAGAGCGCAGGCGCAAAATAAGGAAGATCGCGATGCCGGCTAGCACCAGCAAGGACAAAAGAGAGGAGTTCATGGCACCTCGACAGGGCGTATGGGTTAAATTCAGTATGTCAGCCACATATGTAGGGCAGGGGTAGGATCAAGTCCATTGCGCCAAAGAGCCCATTGAATATTTCTAGGGCTTGCGGCGTAGAAACTGCACTTAACATGAGGCGAAAGAAGATGAAGCTGCTAATTCTGTTCATCGCAGTTCCGTTGATTGAAATTGGCCTGTTCATTCAGGTTGGTGGCTGGTTGGGGCTTTGGCCCACTTTGGCTATCGTGGTCCTGACGGCGATAGCCGGCACGGCGTTGGTGCGCAGCCAGGGGGCGCGGGCAATGGCGCAGTTACGCACCAGTTTTGATGACCTGCGGGACCCGACCGAACCTTTGGCTCATGGCGCGATGATTCTGTTTTCAGGCGCATTGTTGCTGACGCCAGGATTTTTCACCGATTTTGTCGGATTTGCGCTGCTTGTCCCAGCGGTACGCCGGGCTGTTTTGCGGGAGTTGAAAAAGCGTATCAACCTGCAAACCGTCCACGCAGACCGAGGGTGGCGCCCACAAGATGAGACAATCATCGAAGGTACGCTTTCCGAAGACACCTCTGACCGGCCTGCCGGTCCATCGGGGTGGACGCGCGATTGAGACGGGATCGAGGCTGCCATTGAGACCGGCGCGCGTGCCTGCTATGGCAGCGCCAACCTCGATGTAAGGAGAGACCACATGTCCGACGCCACGGCAAACGGCGACGCCAGCGAAGAGGCCGCACCGGCCGCTACGCAACTTCCCAAAATGCAGGTCCTGGGCCAATTCATCCGTGATTTATCGTTTGAAAACGCCGCTGTTCAAAATGGTGTTGTGGCCCAAGGCCCACCCGAAATTCAGGTGCAAGTGGCACTGGATGCGCGCAAACGTACGGTGGAAAACCAGTACGACGTCATCATGAAGGTCAAGATTGAGAGCAAGACAAAGGAAGATGAAGCCAAAACCATTTTCCTGATCGAGCTTGAGTATGGCGGCGTCTTCCTGATTGAGAATATCGCCGAACAGCAATTACATCCGTTCCTGATGATCGAATGCCCCCGGATGCTGTTCCCATTTGTGCGTCGCATTGTTTCGGACGTGACACGTGACGGTGGCTATCCGCCGCTGAACCTCGATCAGATTGATTTTGTGTCCCTTTATCGCCAGCAGATCGCCGCACGTCAGGCACAGCAACCACAGGGCACAGCTTGATTGGACACCACCTGAATTAGGTGAACCGCACCCAGAGCGCATCTTCACCCAGATCATCGACAAAGGCCGCGTGAGCGGCCTTTTCCTTGTCCGAAAGACGGGAAGGAAGTGCCGTGGGGCGCGGCTTTGGCCGCCAATTGTCATCCTGCAATTGCTGCGCGTTGCGAGATTGTGATTGGGACAGCGTGAAGTCCGGCTGCTTGCCGCCCGTAAGCTCCAGATACACCTCAGCCAGGATCTCGGAATCAAGCAACGCACCGTGCTTTTCGCGGGCAGAATTGTCGATACCGAAGCGGCGGCACAAGGCATCAAGGGATGCCGGAGAGCCAGGAAATTTACGTCGCGCAATTTTCAGCGTGTCCAGCGCTTGATCGCCAGGAAGTGTTGGCTTCTTCGCCCATTCCAGCTCTGCATTCAGAAAGCGCATATCGAATTCAGCGTTGTGGATGACCATTTTGGTATCACCGACAAACTCAAGGAATTCCTGTGCGATGGCTGCAAACAAGGGTTTGTCGGCAAGGAAATCGTTACTGATCCCGTGTACTTCAAATGCCTCTTTCGGCATGATGCGTTCGGGGTTGATATATTGGTGGTAGGTCTTGCCAGTCGGCACCTGATTGAACACCTCAACCGCCCCAATTTCTACAATCCGATGGCGCGGATTGTCGTAGGGGTTAAGGCCGGTGGTTTCCGTATCAAGGACGATTTCACGCATAAACTAAGTGCCTTTGGTCAGCTTCGACACCAAATCTGCCACGTTCTTACGGGTATCGTCCAGTGTGTCGGTGTGAATGATATAGGTCGCGCGGGCTCGTTTTTCGGCATCGGGCAGTTGGCGCGCCAATAGATCTGCGAACGTCGCTTCACTGGTGCCGCGCTTTAGCACTCGGCGACGTTGCTCTGACGCGCTTGTAGTCACAACCAGGGTTGCATCACAGGCCTGATCACCACCGGTTTCAAACAAGAGCGGAATATCGAGAACAACCAGCGGCGCATTTGCGTGGGTTTCCAGGAAAATAGCACGATCGTCAGCAACAAGAGGGTGCACAATAGCCTCAATTTGAGAAAGCAACGCGGGGGTTTCCGCTATCGCGCGGCGCAGAACGGCCCGATCAACTGCACCAGACGTCACCGAACCCGGAATGATGGCCCCTATGGAAGCAACCGCGCGGCCTCCAGGACCATACAGCTTATGAACGATTGCGTCTGCATCCCACACCGGCACGCCAAGGTCGCGAAACATCGCAGCGGTCGTGCTTTTTCCCATCCCGATAGATCCGGTCAAGCCAAGAACAAAGCTCATGTCGCAAGAATGGCGGCGCGCAGATCATTGTCCACCATCGGCGTGTAGCTGAACCAACGCTCAAACCCCAGAACGGCTTGGTGGAGCAACATACCGATCCCATCAACCGTTTCACACCCACGCCGCGCGGCCTCCTGCAACAACTCCGTCTGTAGCGGCGAGTAGACAATATCTGTCACAACGGTTGGTGGTGACAGATGGGACAGATCGAGGCTAAGGGGCGCCTGGCCTGTCATCCCAAGGGATGTGGTGTTCACAATTAGGGCGCTTTCACCAATCAGGTCCGGGATACGTGTCCAGTCCTGTGGCGACACACGGGCGCCAAACTGCTCTTTCAGACCATCAGCACGGGCGCGGGTTCGGTTGGCAACGTAAACCACAGGTGCCCCGTCCGAGATCAGCGCTGACACGATAGCCTTTGCTGCACCGCCTGAACCCAAGACAAGCGCCGGGCCTGCGGCGGCGGTCCATCCCGGTAAAGTTTGGCGAATATTCGACAAAAACCCCATGCCGTCAGTATTGTCCGCATGAATCTGGTCATTTGCGGTGAAGGTCAGGGTGTTCGCTGCTCCAATCAGAGCGGCCCGGTCGGTGATTGTGTCGGCAATCGAAAGCACCAGTTCCTTATGGGGAATTGTGACATTCACCCCGACAAACCCCATACGCGGAAGCATACGCAACGCTTCAGGCAAATCGGCGTGGTTGATGTGAAGCGGCACGTAGTGACCGCGCAGACCATAGCGCTTGAGCCAATGCGCGTGGAGCCTGGGTGACAGGGAATGTGAAATCGGATCACCGATGACACCTGCTAACGGGATTGTATCTTTGCTCATGCCCCCAACATCCCGCGCAAACGGAGATAGGACAAGACCTGCAACAAAGGCATTCCAAGGACAGAGAACCAATCACCCTCAATCCGCGAGAAAAGCTGCGCGCCCAACCCCTCCGCTTGATATGCGCCGACACAGGATGCCACGTTGGGCCAGGCACCAGAAAGGTAGCGATCGATCTGACCCTCTGTCAGGTGGTGCATGGTTAACCTTGCGGTACCGACGCTCCGCCAAACTGGCTTTGAATCCTCATAGATAACGGCGGCAGAATAGAGGTGGTGGGTTTTTCCGGAGAGCTTTTGCAGGTGCAGGGCTGCGTCGTCACGGTTTGCAGGTTTCGAAAACACCTCACCTTGAAGCGCAAGTATCTGATCGGATCCCAGCACCAGATTCTCCGGATGTTTTTCGGAACCCCGGCGGGCTTTGAATTCGGCCAACGTGTCAGAAATGTCACGAGGTTTGGCGCCTTCAGCCTCCAGTGAGGTGCGGATCATCTCTTCATCGATCCGGACCGGGTGTGATTCGAAAGACAAGCCGACATTTCGGAGCATTTCTTGCCGGGTTTCGGACCCGGAGGCGAGAATAAGTGGGTTCATCATGGGATGGATCTGTGGGGAACTTTAGGATGCAGCTGGGGATGGATGTTCACAAACCGGCAAACATTCGGGGTTTCGTCCAAACTGCCTGAGTTCTTCCAGAAAGGCCAAAGGGTTTTGCCCGGGGATCATTTTGTCTGAGTGACTGAAAACCAGACCTGGCTTTCGGGAGGTATCCACACGTTTTCCACAGAGATTTCTCATCATTTCAATGATAACGCATTGTTATTAAAGGAATAATCTCTTTTCCGTCTTCTCCCCAAGGATGATCTTCTGCCTGGGTGAGCCTGAAGAACCTTGTGGGTATGTGGCCGAAAACCAAGTTTCGTGAGAAATCCACGGTCCTACTACAAACTACAAGAATCTTCTTTTCTTTCTTTTTAAGTATTTGTTCGACGTGACCGCTCGAGTTGACAGGGAGCAATGAAGCCCTTACTTCGCTAATCGCACTCCGTCCGGAGACGCAGCTTCATATTATAGATGACACAAGCGCTTGGTTTTTTGGCTCGGTGGTGTCCACGTTGGAAATTCCCATGACAGAAGACATGACAGAAAACATGGCAACAGAGACGCTTCGGCTAGCAGATCTGAAAGCAAAATCCCCTAAAGATCTTTTGGCGATGGCTGAAGACCTTGAGATCGAGAACGCCTCAACCATGCGGAAGGGGGATATCATGTTTGAAATCCTCCGTGAGCGGGCGGAAGAAGGCTGGGAGATTTCCGGTGATGGCGTGTTGGAGGTTTTGCAGGACGGGTTTGGTTTTCTGCGAAGCCCGGAAGCCAACTACCTGGCTGGTCCCGATGACATCTACATGTCACCTGAGATGATCCGCCAGCACTCGTTGCGGACCGGGGATACCGTTGAGGGTGTGATGACCTCACCTAAAGAAAGTGAGCGTTATTTCTGCCTGGTGAATGTCACCCTGATTAATTTTGAAGACCCTGAGAAGGCGCGCCACAAGGTTGCCTTTGACAATCTGACGCCGCTTTACCCGGATGAACGGATGACGATGGAGATTGAGGATCCGACGATCAAAGACCGGTCGGCGCGGATCATTGATTTGGTGTCACCAATCGGTAAAGGCCAGCGGAGCTTGATTGTGGCGCCACCACGGACCGGCAAGACCGTCCTGTTGCAGAACATCGCCCGTTCGATTGAGATCAATCACCCGGAATGTTTTCTGATCGTTCTGCTGATTGATGAGCGGCCCGAAGAAGTGACGGACATGCAGCGTTCGGTGAAGGGGGAAGTTATCTCCTCGACCTTTGATGAACCCGCGACACGCCACGTTGCGGTGTCTGAGATGGTGATTGAAAAGGCCAAACGGCTCGTCGAGCATAAGCGGGATGTTGTGATCTTGCTGGATTCGATCACTCGTCTGGGCCGTGCTTTCAACACCGTTGTTCCGTCTTCGGGTAAGGTGTTGACCGGTGGCGTCGATGCAAATGCATTGCAGCGCCCCAAACGGTTTTTCGGCGCAGCGCGGAATATTGAAGAAGGTGGGTCGCTGACCATCATTGCAACCGCCCTGATTGATACCGGTAGCCGCATGGATGAAGTGATCTTTGAAGAATTCAAAGGCACAGGCAACAGCGAGATTGTTCTGGATCGTAAGATCGCCGACAAACGTGTGTACCCTGCAATGGATATTCTGAAGTCTGGCACCCGGAAAGAGGAGCTGTTGGTTGACAAAGGTGACCTGCAGAAAACCTTCGTATTGCGTCGGATTTTGAACCCAATGGGCACAACTGACGCGATTGAATTCCTGATTTCCAAGCTGAAGCAGACGAAGACAAATGCTGACTTCTTCGATTCCATGAATACCTAGATCTGGGGCTGGAGGATGCAAACTATTTTCGCTCTGGCTACTGCCCGAGGGAAAGCAGGTGTTGCTGTTGTCCGGGTGTCTGGCCCGGATGCACTGGCGATTGGCCGTCATCTTGTAGGCGTGGTTCCTGAGCCTGGACGTTTTGTGCTGCGGCGCATTTGTAACGCCTCTGGTGAAATCCTGGATCGTGGGTTGGTGCTGTTTTTCAAGGCACCAGCAAGCTTTACCGGGGAAGACGTTCTTGAACTCCAGCTGCATGGGAGTGTGGCGGTTGTGAAGGCGGTTGAGGATGCGATCAGGGATACCGGCCTGGCGCGTTTGGCTGAACCCGGAGAATTTACGCAACGGGCGCTCCTGAACGACACGCTTGATTTGACCCAGGTTGAAGGTCTGGGGTCTTTGATTGAGGCCGAAACTGAGGCCCAGCGCAAACTGGCGCAGACGGTGTTTTCTGGCGGTCTTTCTGAAAAGACCGAAGATTGGCGCAGTCTGCTGGTGCGTGCGGCCTCTTTGCTTGAGGCATCTATTGATTTTGTGGACGAGGATGTTCCGGTTGATGTGGTGCCGGAAGTTTATCAGTTGGTGGAAGAATTACTGGGGGAGCTTCAGGAAGAAATTGAGGGAACCGTGGTCGCTGAAAGGGTTCGCGATGGGTTTGAGGTTGCGATTCTTGGGGCGCCAAATGCGGGTAAATCAACGCTGCTGAATGCTTTGGCCGGGCGTGACATTGCGATTACGTCTGAGGTTGCAGGAACGACACGGGATGTGATCGAGGCCCGGTTGGATGTCGCGGGGATGCCGGTGACATTTCTGGATACCGCGGGGATTCGTGATACGGATGATGTGGTCGAAAAGATTGGTGTGGACCGGGCTGTGTCTCGGGCATTGGCCGCGGACCTGCGGATTTTGCTGGTGACGGATGATTGGGTGGACACAGCAGAGCTGTCAGACAAGATCGATTTTCGGTACCGGGCAAAAGTGGATTTGGTTGGCGGTGTGGGGATTTCTGGACTAAGCGGCGCAGGGTTGCCGGAGTTGATCGAAGACGTTGCGAATGTGCTTACCGAAAGGATGGCAACAATCCGAACCGCAATTACCGCAAGACAGCGGGGAGGAATGCAGCGCGCCAGCACGGCCTTGCTGGCAACGCGGGAGGTTTTGAATTCATCTGGTGAGCTGGAATTGGCCGCTGAGCACATTCGCACCGCGCTACGGGCGCTTGACTCGGTGATTGGGCGCGTTGATGTAGAGACCCTCTTGGGCGAAATCTTCTCTCGGTTCTGTATCGGGAAATAGGAGTGTTTCACGTGAAACATCCAACCTTTGATGTAATTGTAGTTGGCGGCGGACATGCGGGGGTTGAGGCCGCAGATGCCGCGTGTCGGTCGGGTGCGCGGACGGCGTTGATTACATTGCGGAAAACCGACCTGGGTGTGATGTCCTGCAACCCGGCTATCGGGGGCTTGGGTAAGGGGCATTTGGTCAGGGAAATTGATGCGTTAGGCGGAGTTATGGGGCGCGCAGCTGATGCGTCCGGGATCCAATATCGGCTTCTGAATCGGCGTAAAGGCGCGGCTGTTCAAGGGCCGCGGACGCAATCAGACCGAGCGCTTTACATGGCGGCCATCCAGAACCATGTCAGCTCAATGGACCAACTGAACGTGATTGAGGCAGAGGTCGCTGATCTGATCGAAAGTCGCGGTGTTATTGGCGGCGTCGTTTTGGCAGACGGAACCGAGGTCTTTGCTGCGGCGGTTGTTTTGACCACCGGGACATTCCTGCGCGGCGTTATCCACATAGGAGATCAGAGGCAGGACGGTGGCCGTTTTGGTGACGCCCCATCCATTCGGCTGGCAGACCGTATGCGCGATATGGATCTGCCGCTTGGCCGCCTCAAAACGGGCACCCCGCCGCGCTTTGCAAAGGGGTCAATCAATTGGGACATCCTGGACGTCCAGCCTGCTGATGATGACCCCGTGTTCTTTTCGTTTCTTACAAACAGGGTTCAGGCCGAGCAGGTTGCCTGTGGTATCACTCACACCAACCCACAAACCCATGAGATAATTGAGAAAAACCTTGCCCTCTCTGCGATGTATGGCGGCCATATTGAGGGTGTCGGCCCTAGGTATTGTCCATCCATCGAAGACAAGGTGGTTCGGTTCGCAGATAAGGATTCGCATCAGATCTTCCTCGAGCCCGAGGGCCTGAAGTCGGATGTAATTTACCCAAACGGAATTTCAACCTCGCTGCCCCGGGAGGTACAGGTTGAATACGTGCAATCAATCAGAGGCCTTGAGCGCGCCGAAATTCTACAGCCTGGGTATGCAATTGAGTACGACTACGTTGATCCAACCAGCCTGAACGATCAGCTTGAATTGTCCGGGACATCAGGTTTGTACCTTGCCGGTCAAATAAACGGGACAACCGGTTACGAGGAGGCGGCAGCGCAGGGGCTTGTTGCCGGCCTGAACGCGGCGCGAAAGGTGATGGGGCAAAGTCCGGTCACGTTTAGCCGCCGAGATTGTTATATCGGTGTCCTGATTGATGATCTTGTGACGCGTGGAGTGTCGGAACCGTATCGGATGTTTACATCTCGCGCCGAATACCGCTTGTCGCTACGGGCCGATAACGCCGATCAACGGCTCACGCCCAAGGCCATCGAACTTGGTCTGGTGTCTTCCAATCGGAAAAAGATATTTGATGCGAAGATGGAAGATTTGGGGAAAGGCATGGCTTTGCTTGGTGGTATGCAAATCACCCCGAAGCAAGCGAATGCAGCTGGCATGACCCTGAGCGAAGACGGCAAAAAGCGAACGGGAATGGAGCTTTTGGCGTTTCCTGGTATCGGTACCGCAGATTTAGCGCCGCTTTGTGAAGGATTGGATGATCTTGACGAAAAGACCGCACAGCAGCTTAAGATCGAGGCGACTTACGCGATCTATGTGGCGCGGCAAAACAGAGACGCGGAGCTGTTGAAGCGTGACGAGGCAAAAGTGATCCCGACCGAATTTCCTTATGGGTCAATTATCGGGTTGTCGAACGAGTTGCGCTCAAAACTGCTCCAAATTCGGCCTTCCTCCCTTGCCCAAGCAGGCAGGATCGAAGGCATGACTCCTGCGGCGCTTGCCCTTATCCTGACCAAACTCCGGCACCTCGATCGGCTTTCCGCGTGAACAATCAGGATGCAAAAGATTGGCTGGCTGGACGTGTTTCACGTGAAACATTTGCTCGGTTGGAATTGTACCACCAACTCCTTCATCATTGGCAGCGCACTATAAACCTGGTTGCGGCCTCAACACTGGAAGCTGCGTGGTCGCGGCATTTTGTCGATTCCGCTCAACTTTTTGACCTTGCACCCGCCACGGCAACCCAATGGCTTGACCTTGGCTCAGGAGGCGGCTTCCCGGGTCTTGTCATTGCAGCGATGGCAGCGGAGACACGCCCGGACTACAGGATAACACTGGTCGAAAGTGATATTCGGAAATGTGGGTTCATGCGTGAGGCGGCGCGTAAAATGGATGTACAGGTTCAGATACTCAGCTGTCGAATCGCAGACATCCCTCCACAAAAAGCTGATGTGATATCCGCCCGCGCCCTCAGCAATCTAGGCGCATTGATCAACCACGCAATACCCCATGCGGCTGATGGCACATGTCTTCTGTTTTCAAAGGGCGCTTCCTACAAAGCAGAGCTTGAAAGCCTGTCGTCGGACTGGCAAATGGCGTCAGAGGCAATTCCAAGCCTGACGGACCCGGACGCCGTAATCCTTCGATTTGTGGTTCCTAACTTGAAAAAAGAAGTCTGATATGCGTGTCATTGCGATCACAAATCAAAAGGGCGGCGTGGGGAAAACCACAACGACAATCAACTTGAGCGCGACGTTGGCCACCTTTGGGCACAAGGTGCTCATCGTTGATCTTGATCCACAGGGCAACGCATCAACCGGCCTGGGGGTTGAACCCGCCGCGCGAAAGAAAACCACTTATGATCTGCTGATTGACGGCGTTTCCCTTGCGGACGTTGCCATGGCTACTGGGGTCGATAACCTCTCAATTGCACCCGCAACCACGGATCTTAGTTCAACCGATGTAGAGCTTAGCCAGCGCGACAATCGCGTTTTTCTACTGAAAGATGCCTTACGTGAAACCGACATGGCTTTTGACTATGTGCTGATTGATTGCCCGCCATCCCTGAGTCTCTTGACGGTGAATGCGCTTGTCGCGTCGGATTCGATCCTGGTTCCACTTCAGGCTGAGTTTTTTGCGTTGGAAGGGCTTTCACAACTGATGCTCACAATCCGTGAAGTCCGCGAAACCGCAAATCCAGCGCTTCGGATTGAAGGTATCGTGCTGACGATGCACGATGCTCGCAATAATCTGAGCAAACAGGTGGAAGAGGACGCACGCGCCAATTTGGGAAATCTGGTGTTTCAAACCATGATTCCCCGCAACGTTCGCCTAAGTGAGGCGCCGTCTTTTGCCCTTCCGGTGATCGCATATGATCCGCTGTCCAAGGGCAGTCAGGCCTATGTGGATCTGGCCAATGAGCTACTTGACCGACAATCCCCCCATTCGGAGATCGCATAATGGCCAGAGGTTCTGAGAAACGAGGGCTTGGCCGTGGGCTGTCGGCTCTAATGGCAGATATTGAGCCGGACGAGAAGCAGGCCACTAATGGCACAGCGCCCGATTCTGGAAATACCCGTGCGGAACGGGTGATCCCTGTTGAGCAGATAAGCCCAAACCCGCATCAGCCCCGTCGTCATTTCGCCCAAACGGCCCTGGAAGAGCTCGCCGCGTCGATTCAAGAAAAGGGCATCATCCAACCTTTGATTGTTCGACCCGATCCTGCCGATCAGAGCCGCTTTCAGATCGTCGCGGGGGAGCGTCGTTGGCGGGCCGCGCAGATTGCGCAACTGCACGAACTACCGGTGATTGTCCGGGATTTCGATGATACGGAAGTCCTCGAAGTAGCGATCATCGAGAACATTCAGCGGGCTGACCTGAACGCTGTCGAAGAAGCCCAAGGTTACCGGCAGTTGATGGATCGTTTTGGCCATACCCAGGAACACCTGGCTCAAGCCATGGGAAAAAGCCGCAGCCATCTGGCAAATACCCTGCGGTTGCTGCAATTGCCCGAGGAAATCCAGATCATGCTGCGCGAAGGTTCGCTTTCGGCTGGTCACGGGCGCGCCTTGATCACGGCGGATAGCCCCTTGGACCTCGCGCGACGTGCAGTGAAGGACGGCTTGTCAGTTCGGGAGGTTGAGAAGGCCGCCAAGGCGCCAAAACCTGGCCAGACGAGCGCCCGGAGGGCAAAACGAGCTGAGAAAGATGCCGACACCCGAATGCTGGAAAGTGATCTGTCAGCTGCGTTGGGTATGGGTGTGGTGATTGATCACGACACAGATGCCGGTGGTGGTAAGTTATCTATTAAATACAAAGACTTAGGACAACTTGATGATCTTTTGCGGCTTCTGAACACCACCTGAAAATCAGGCCAGAAGGGCACGAAGAATCCCGTTCAAGACCGGCCGACCATTCGCTGTTGCTGTAAGTCGGGTGGCTGTATGTTCGATAAGCCCCAAATCCGTCAACTCAGTGATCTTGCGAGGATCAAGGCGGGCTCCCGAAAGCTGTTCGAACCGCTTCAACTCACTGCCCTCTACCAACCGAAGCGACATCATCAAGTACTCTTCCGCTTGCTCACGTGGGCTAATTACGGACCGCGGAATCTCTCCGGTTCCACGAGATTTCACCGCATCCAGCCACGCCTGAGGTTGCAGGAGCGTCTCGGTAGCGAACCGCCCGCTTTCCAACGTCAACCGCCCGTGGGCTCCGGGTCCAATGCCCATATAATCCCCGGCGCGCCAATAGATCAGATTGTGCCGGGATTGGCCGAAATCAGCCGCATGGTTTGAGATTTCATAAGCCGGCAGGCCGGCCGCTCCACACAAATCTTGCGTCAGATCATACATATCTGCGGCAAGGTCTTCCTCTGGCAATCCGCGTAACCCGCCGCGTACGTGTCTGGCACCGAAGGCCGTGCCCGGCTCGATCGTCAGCTGGTAAAGCGACAAATGATCAGCGGCCAAGCTTAATGCTCGGGTCAACTCTGCCCGCCAACTGTCGAGATCCTGGTCTTGGCGCGCATAGATCAGGTCGAAACTCACCCGCTCAAACGTCGCCTTGGCCACATCAAGTGCAGTATATGCCTCAGTCACTGAATGAAGGCGGCCCAGTTTTCGCAAATCCACATCATTCAGAGCCTGCACACCAACGGAAACCCGGTTAACCCCTGCATCACGGTAACCCGCAAAACGCCCGGCCTCGACGGAAGACGGGTTCGCCTCCAAGGTCACCTCCAGATCATTAGCCACCGGCCAATGTTTCCGGACCGCCTCCAAAATTGCGCCGACACTTTCGGGTGCCATCAACGATGGTGTTCCACCCCCGAAAAACACGCTGCTCAGGGTTCGTGCAGGAACCTCAGCCGCCATGCGTTCAATCTCAGACAGGTACGCGTTCAGCCAGACAGATTGGTCAATCCGTTCCGCCACATGGCTGTTGAAGTCGCAATAGGGGCATTTAGCCTCGCAGAATGGCCAATGGATGTAGAGGCCGAAGCCACCAGCTCGCCATTCATCCCCCATGGAATATCTGCACCAGCTTGGCCACGGCATCTGCGCGGT
>JAESTV010000307.1 GCA_016763475.1 Roseicyclus sp. | reverse complement strand
TTTATGCTTGATCAGTCTATGTGGTCTAAGTTGACCGGTGGCCAGATCACCGCTCCCCGCGGGCCGGGCCTCTATCGACGACGCCAAGGGCACGTAGGCGTCGCATGACAGATGGAGGCAGGGCATGGGACCCTTTCCGCACGACGGGCCGAAAGCCGTGATCGACGAAACCAACGTGGCCGGAACCGACGGGTTCGAATTTGTGGAATTCGCCCACCCCGACCCAGCGGCACTTGAGACGTTGTTTCAGGCGATGGGTTATGTTGAAGTCGCCCGCCACAAGACCCGCGATATCTCGCTCTACCGCCAAGGGGACATCAACTACATCCTCAACCGGGAACCCGGCACTCATGCCGCGCGATTTGTGCAGGCCCACGGGCCGTGTGCGCCCGCGATGGCGTGGCGGGTTGTTGATGCCGCCCACGCCCTGAAGTGCGCTGTGGATTACGGAGCCGAGGAATACACCGGCGCTGACAAAACCCTGGATGTACCTGCCGTGATTGGTATCGGTGGTTCGCTGTTGTATTTTATCGAGACTTACGGCGATGCGGGGTCACCTTATGGGGCTGAATTTGATTGGCTGGGTGAGGCCGACCCAAACCCCGTTGGCGCGGGTTTCTTCTACCTCGATCACCTGACCCACAACGTCATGCGTGGCAACATGAGCACGTGGCATGATTTCTACACCAAGGCCTTCAATTTTCGTGAAATCCGCTTTTTTGACATCAAGGGCAAGAAGACCGGCCTGTTCTCACGGGCGTTGACGTCACCTTGCGGCAAGATCCGTATTCCGATCAATGAATCCGCTGATGAGAACAGCCAGATCGAGGAATATCTGAACGAATACAAAGGTGAAGGCATTCAGCACGTCGCCGTGGCCACAGACACGATTTACGACAGTGTTGATAAGATTGCGGCAAATGGAATCGACTTCATGCCGGCCCCGCCCGAGGCGTATTATGTGATGAGCCACAAGCGGGTTCATGGCCATCAGGAGCCGCTTGATCGGATGAAACAGCACGGCATCCTGATCGACGGCGAAGGGGTTGTTGATGGCGGTGTGACGCGGATTTTGTTGCAGGTTTTCTCAAAAACCGTGATCGGGCCGATTTTCTTTGAATTCATCCAACGCAAAGGGGATGACGGCTTTGGCGAGGGCAACTTCAAAGCGCTCTTTGAGTCGATTGAGGAAGATCAAATCCAGCGCGGTGTGCTGTAGGTTTGAGGAAAAGGCCGGGTGGTTTGCCCGGTCTTACCCCATCGCGGCACCCACCGTTTTCAGCGCTGGATAAAGCGCGCGGTATCCGGCCAGACGCGGGGCCAGCCGGGCGGCCACGGCGGCGTTTGGTTCAAACCAACGCGATATCTCGGGCTTGGTGGCAACATCCGCCACTGCGCCGCCAAGGGCCATTTGCCCCAGCCGCGCGGCCCCCAAAGCCGGGCCAACCTCCGCCGCGTCGCTGCGCCCGAGGGGCAGTTCCATGACATCCGCGATCATCTGCAACAGGAAATCGCTGCGGGTGCCGCCGCCGATGGCCAGAAGTTGCGTCGGCCGGGTGCCACCTGCGTGCAGCGCCGCAGCCGCATCGGCAAAGGTGAAGGCAATCGCCTCAACCACCGCGCGCATCAGCGTGCCCTGGGATGTGGCTTCCGACAATCCCCAAAACCCGGCCCGGATGTCGGTGTCGCCGTGAGGGGTGCGCTCACCACTCAGGTAGGGCAAAAAGATCGGGCCGGGCTCGGCAGCTTCCGCCTCCGCCAGCAGATCAGCAATCGGCCTGCCCAAAAGCTCGGCCAACCACGCCATCGGGCGCGCCCCGTTCAACATTGCAGCCATCTGGAACCACAGATCGGGCAGGGTATGGGCATAGGCGTGAATGCGGCTGTCGGGGTTGGGCAGGCAACGGGCGGTGGTGACAAACAACTGCCCCGATGTCCCCAGTGAGATAAAACCGTCCCCCGGTGCCACCGCGCCAATCCCCACCGCACCCGCCGCCCCGTCACCCGCGCCACAGGCCACAGGAAGACCGGGGCGCAGGCCAAGGGCCGCAGCCGCCTGAGCCGTCAACTGGCCCGCAATCTCATGGCCATCCAGCAGCGGCGGCAGCCAGGCGATATCCGTCGCCGAGGCATCACACAACACCTGCGACCATTGCCCGGTGTGCTGGTCAAACCAAGACGTCCCCGCCGCGTCAGAGGGGTCCGTTGTCAATTGCCCGTGCAGGTAGAGGCCGACGTAATCCTTCGGCAACAAAACCGTGGCGATCCTGGCGTGCGCTTCTGGTTCATGGCGGCTAAGCCACAGAAGTTTCGGGGCGGTGAAACCCGGCATCGGCGGCACCCCGGTGATATACCCTATCTTTGGGACACGCGCGGCCATGTCAGCACACTCCGCCACCGCGCGCCCGTCATTCCACAGAATCGCGGGTCGGATCGGTTTCCGCGCCCTGTCCAGCAGCACCGCTCCGTGCATCTGCCCCGACAGGCCAATGACTTCGATTCCCAACCGCAGGTCCGCGGGCAAAGCCGCCATGGCCTGCTGTAACGCCGCGATCCACGCGTCTGGATCCTGCTCACTGGCCCCGGCGAACGGATGTTGTGACGTGAGCGCTGCGTCAGCCGTGGCAACCACGTGGCCGTCCGCATCCGTCACACACAGCTTGACGCCGGACGTCCCGATATCGATCCCAAGATGTGCCATATCTGCCTGTGCCTCTTTGTGGAAACGGTAGACCTGCGCCACCGGCTTCTGTCAATTCGCTGTACCCCCTGATCCCTGCGGACGTTATGGAGCACAGGCTGTGGATCGGGCCGGATGTTGTGGCCATCTGGCGCAACGAGGGCGTTGAAGCGCTGCGTGCGTTGCCTGTGATGCTACCGGGCCAGCCTGGGCAGGCGGTCCCTGACAAGCTGCACCCAGAATTCTGCACCAATCGGCAAAAGGTCATCGTTGAAGTCATAATTGGCCGAATGAAGCGGTTGGCCACCAGGGCCGTCCTCTCCGTTGCCAAGCAACAGGAAACAGCCGGGAACCGCAGCGCTGAAATGCGCAAAGTCTTCAGAGAAGCTCATCGGCTCCCGGTCAGCGATTGTCACACGCCCCTGGGCGAGGGCAGCCCTTACAACCGCCTGCGTCGGCGCTTCAGCATTAATTGTCTCGATAAACTCCGTGTTGAACGCAACTGAGACGGCAACGCCATGGGCGGCACCGATCCCTTCCGCGATCTGCTTGATGAAACGGGCGATGGCCTCTCTATCCTCAGGCACACGTGCGCGCACGTCACCTTTCAGCGTGGCGGTTGAGGGCAGAATATTGCGCTGACCGTCAGTCAGAAATTCGGTGACTGACACCACCGCACCGGCGCCGGGTGCCAGCTTTCGTGATACAATTGTCTGTAAGGCCTGCACCATCTCGGACCCGATTGTGATCACGTCAGGTCCCGCCTGCGGCATCGAGGCATGCCCACCCCGGCTTTCAATCTCGATCTCGAACAGGCTTTCGCTGGAGCATATCTGGCCAACCCGAGTTGAGATCTGGCCCAGGGGTGCGCCGGGCAAATTGTGAATGGCGTAGACCTCGTCTACCGGAAAACGGTCCAACACACCTTCGGTGATCATGGCCTTTGCGCCAAGGCCATGCTCCTCATTTGGCTGAAACAGGAACACAAGAGTGCCGTCGAAACCGGGGTCATCGGCAAGCGCCGCCGCCGCCCCCAAAAGCATCGTCATATGACCGTCGTGGCCGCAGGCGTGCATGACCCCCTGATGTTGCGACACATACCCATGGGTGCTTTTCTCGACGATGGGCAGCGCGTCCATGTCCGCCCGCAACCCGATGGCGCGGTTACTGGTTCCACGTTTCAGGATACCAACAACGCCGACACCTTGATGAACCTCAAGGCCAAGATCCTTCAGTATCCCCGCCACCCGCGCTTTTGTGCGGTCTTCCCTGAAGCCAAGCTCGGGTGCGCGGTGAAATTCGCGGCGCAGGGCAATGAGATCGTGTGTGTTCATTTGTCCAACTTCACATTTCTTTCGTCGGCGCCAACCTATCCCCCATGGCCTCACTTGATAGTGGAAAAGACGTCGAATTGCGGATTTGCCGGGCACCCGCAACGCGCGACGATCTTGTGAGGCTTGAGTGTTGGCCTGGTGCGGGCAACATGTTGGGCAACATACTGGGCAGCGTAGTGGGGTCGGCGTACTGGGCAGCGTAGTGAGGTCGGCACAGGTCGGGCATTGCAGGCCTGTTCAATGTTTGGTCCAAGCGAATGCCCCATTGCGAGGCACTATGTTCATGAGCACATCCCTTTGGTGCCCAAAATTTGTTTCAGTCCGGTTGCAAGATGTTGGCCATCAGGCGGAATGCACCGGGTACCAATTGTGCCATCTGGTGATGCAGGATCAGCGCCACATGAGTATGTCGGCCTTGCCCGATCCGCGCCGATAAAAGTGCGCCGTGCAAAGGGTCTTCACCGGCGTCCGACATCGCCAGAAGGGGCGTATAGGCCGGGTCCCATGACTTTGCGAAGTAAAGCCCGCGCTCCTTGTGCCAACCCTGCCAAACGTCCGCATCAATTGTGTTTGGGGTGGTCAGGATCGGGTGCTCCGGGGCCAGATGGCGCACCTCGGCAGTTTCATCCGTCACCCGCCACCGCAGGGAGGGTTGGCCAATCTCCAACCGTGCAGGCGGGACGGTGTCGGGGTCCCAATTGTCCCAGGGCCGGTGGTAAAGCGTGACCAGATTGCCGCCGGCGCGGACCCACTCATGTAACGCTGGCATCAGGCTGAGAAGCCTGGGGCGGAACCGCATCGCAAAGACACCGATCAAGACGCAGTTGTAGTCCGCAAAGGGGTTGGCCCCGGCCAGATCAGCATCATTCAGCTCGGTCACGGTGCAGCCGATTGCCGCCAGCCATGTCGCGGCCTGATCATTGCCTGCGCCGATATAGGCAATCCGCGCCTGCGGCAGGGCAATTGTGGTCACACGCACGTTGAGGATGGCAGGTGTGCTGCGCAGGCGCGGCGTAATGTGGGCCTGATCGAATACCCTCAGGCTGTGGGCGGGTTTTCCGTCGAGCATCAGGGGCAGGGAATACAGACCCTCGGCCACATCACCGGGCACGTCACCGGCCACGTCATCGGGCACGCAGAGTGTAACCTCAGCGCCAGTCCAGCGTTGCTGCCAACCCTCCGGCAGCTCGAAAAGCGGTGTACCTGTGGAGGCATCCGAGATTGTCAGCACCACCTGACGGCCCGGTTCCGCCAAGTTAAGGATCGCGCCGGTGCAAGACAGCTGCGCCCGGAGTGCGGGCGCAATCAAAGGCGGCGTGTCGAACCGGATATGGGAGGTCGCGGTGGTGCCGTGCGCGGTGATGGTCACGGCCAGCGCCGGTGCGGACGGGGCCAGCGGGTCATAGCTATCGGGGTAGGGGTCTGAAGGAGAGGCGGTGTCACTCACCCGCAACATCCCCCCATCAACGGTCGTGGTCTCGGGCAGAACAACCTCAATTCTGGCGGCCCCAAAATCAGGTGTGCGATGTTCGACATTCAGCTCTGTTGTCGCGCCCGGGCTCAGCAAAACCCTGGCAAGTGAGGCGCGCGCATCGGGAAAAGCGCACAGCCCCATGACGCGGGCCAATTGCGCCTGTTTCCGCGCGATCCTATGGCTGTGTGCCGGATCAACGCGCACACTCGATAGGGTGGCGAAGGCGCTTGCGGCCAGCCTGAGCATTTCGGCGCGGTTGGGGAAGGCT
>JAESTV010000306.1 GCA_016763475.1 Roseicyclus sp. | reverse complement strand
TGATGGAAGAGCAGGAGCTTCTTCATTCTAATCATTTGCTTACTTCGTTATAAATTGATTATCCAACTATAACTGTAATGACCTATGAAGACTTCAAAGATTTATATAAAAACAATGGGTTGTCATATTATATTGATGGTGGTTATAAGAATAAGGGGAAATCAGTTTGCGATTCCTATAAAATACCACTAAAACAAATTGAGGGTTATGCAATAAAAAGTATAAAAGACACAATTTGTAAGTCTGATATAGAATCGCTTGTTTTAAAGACTGTACAAAAACATCTATCAGGGAAATCAATTCAGAGTACTAATGAATACTCAAGAATCGTTGAATCCATTAATATTGAAAATGGGAAAAAAGAGAATCTTCTTGATGCTCTTGAAATGGGAGGAGATAAAAACGAATCAATTATAAATCGTATTCGAGAAAAAGAGTCGAAAATTGAATATTTAAAGGATGAATTAGCAAAACTTCAAGCAATCATATTTAATGATAAGGATGTTCAAACTCTTTCTGACCAAATATATGAATTGGTAAGAGACTTTGATAAAATCATGAAGCACGCTACAACGCAAGAGAAGAAGAATATCCTTTCCCTTTTTATTGATCATGTACAGATAAAGAGAAAATCTGATGAAGCTATATTCTATATAAATAAATTACCGACAGTACATAAGAAATTGGATATGCCATTTCTTTCCGTCAGTAGTGTAGCGGAGGAGGGATTCGAACCCCTGACACGCGGATTATGATTCCGCTGCTCTAACCAACTGAGCTACTCCGCCTGAGGCGCGCCAGTGGGTATGACAGCGCGGGGTGTGCGTCAACCGCAAATATGCGGATGTGCAGCCTAACGATGCACCAAAGAGGCTCCGGGCACAGCCAGTTTCAGCACCTGAAAGGCAATCGCCGCGCCTGCGGCGTCAAATGCGGCTGATCGGACACACAAAAGCGGCGTGTGTCGATCCGAGGACAGGGCCACGGATTGCCCCATATCGGTGATCTCGGCGCTGGCCTCGGCCTCGATCCGCGCCGGCGTCAGGCCGTGGGCGGACAGGAAGGCATCCAGTGCAACCGGCGCGTCCTCGGATAGCTCAGGCAGGGCGGAATCGGCCAGGATGGTTTCTTCGATCGCAGCCCGTGCGCCATCAAATTTCAGGGTCCGCTCCAGATAGAGCAACCGTGTCGTCCCCAGCAGATCTGCCTCGAACGGCGTTGCTGCGCGGGTGCCGCGACGGGCGCGGAACGGCTCCAACGCCAAAGGCGCGCCATTGGCGTCCACAAGGCACGGTGAGGCCGAGGTGATGATGTCTGTCTTGGGCGCATTGGCGGCAACCAACGTGCCACGCCCCGGTTTGCGGTTCAGGTACCCCATCCCCTCAAGGCTGATCAATGCGCGCCGCATGGTGCCTTGGCTGACGCCAAATTCATCTGCCAGCTCAAACTCGTTGGGCAGCCGGAGACCGATCTCCCAATCACCTTTGGTGATCCGGGAGATCATCTCGGTCTCTGTGGTTTTGTAGAGGGGCATACGTGCCATAATAGCGCTCCGGGACTGCGGTTTCGGGGATTATGCCGCAGCGCAGCATTTCGCGCAATAGACCTAACGTCGCGGGCATTTGGGCGGGCATTTGGGCGGGCATTTTGGGTTGGCCAGATACAAGCCTGCCGTCCTGGCCTCGAAGGTCACATCGTCCAACGCAGACGGCAGCAGGGTCTCCGGCCCCCGCCCCGCACCGGCCCCCGCGCTTCGACTTATCCAGTAGCACCGCGCGATTTCTCCGCCATCCGGGGTGGGTTCCGAATGGCGGTGTATGTCACCCCACCGGGGCGCGGCGTATGTTTCGCGCCTTATGTCTCGGCGCGATTGGCGATCAACTCGTCCACCACCGACGGGTCGGCGAGGGTCGAGGTATCACCCAACGCCCCATAGTCGTTCTCGGCGATCTTGCGCAGAATGCGGCGCATGATCTTGCCCGAGCGGGTCTTGGGAAGGCCCGGCGCCCATTGGATGACATCCGGCTTGGCAAACGGTCCGATCTCAGAGCGCACCCAGTTCGACAACGTCACCTTCAACGCGTCCGACGGTTCCTCATCATTCATCAAGGTGACGTAGCAATAGATGCCCTGGCCCTTGATCGGATGGGGGTAGCCGACAACTGCGGCCTCCGACACCGTTTCATGTGCCACAAGCGCGCTCTCGATTTCAGGGGTGCCCATCCGGTGGCCCGAGACGTTGATCACGTCATCCACGCGGCCAGTGATCCAGTAGTCGCCATCCGCATCACGTTTGCAGCCGTCACCCGAGAAGTAATAGCCTTTGTAATCACTGAAATAGGTCTTCACGAAGCGATCATGGTCCCCCCAAATGGTGCGCATCTGACCAGGCCAGCTGTCGGCGATAACCAAGACGCCCTCAACGCCATTCCCCTCAAGCACCTCACCAGAGGTCGGGTCGAGGACCAGCGGCTGCACCCCAAAGAACGGCTTCTGGGCGGAGCCGGGCTTCAGCTTGTGGGCCCCGGGCAGCGGCGTAATCATGTGGCCGCCGGTTTCGGTCTGCCACCAGGTATCGACAATCGGGCAACGGCCCTTGCCGATATTTTCGCTGTACCAGTTCCACGCCTCCGGGTTGATGTTCTCTCCCACGGTGCCAAGTAGTTTCAGCGACGACAGGTCGTACTTCTCAACAAACGACGTGCCCTTGCCCATCAACGCGCGAATGGCGGTTGGGGCGGTGTAGAACTGGTTGACCTTGTGCTTTTCGCAGATCTCCCAGAAGCGGCCCGCATCGGGGTACGTGGGCACACCTTCAAACATCAGCGTTGTGCCGCCATTGGCCAATGGGCCATAGACGATGTAGCTGTGGCCAGTGACCCACCCCACATCCGCCGTACACCAGAACACGTCCCCCTCTTTGTAGTCGAACACGTATTCATGGGTCATCGACGCGTAAACCAGATACCCGCCGGTGGTGTGAACCACCCCTTTGGGCATCCCGGTGGACCCGGACGTGTAAAGGATGAACAACGGGTCTTCGGCGTTCATCTCTTCAGGGGGGCAATCCGACGATACCCGCGCGGCCACGTCATCGTACCAGATATCACGGCCACCAACCCAGGCGACCTGATCCCCTGTGCGCTTTACCACAAGACATTTGGTGTCGATGATATTGTGCAGCAACGCTTTGTTAACGTTGTCCTTCAACTCCGTCACCCGGCCCCCACGAACGGCACCATCCGCAGTGATCACCAGCTTCGCGCCTGATCCATGGATCCGCGCGGCCAATGCGTCAGCCGAGAACCCCGCGAAGACAATCGAATGCACCGCGCCGATGCGGGTGCAGGCCAGCATCGCATAGGCGGCTTCCGGGATCATCGGCAGATACAGAACAACCCGGTCACCTTTCTTGACGCCCAGGTCCTTCAGGACATTGGCGAACCGGCAGACATTTTCGTGCAGCTGATTATAGGTGATGTGCTGCGCGCCCTCGCCCGGCTCATCAGGCTCAAACAGGATCGCGGTCTGATCGCCTCGGGTAGCCAGATGCCGGTCAATACAATTGGCTGACACATTCAGCGTGCCATCCTCAAACCACTTCACATGCACGTCGTCATGGGCAAACGAGGTGTTCTTCACTTTGGTATAGGGCTTGATCCAGTCGATCCGTTTGCCATGCTCCCCCCAGAACGCATCCGGGTCAGCGACAGAGGCCGCGTACATCTCGTCGTACTGCTCCCCATTGATATGGGCGTCGGGCAGAAGGGCTGGGGCGTTGTCGTTGGGCACGAATGTCTCTCCTAGTCTTGTTAAGCAGCGCGCCTAGTCTTGTTAAGCAGCGCGGATGTCAGATTGCACTGTTGCAAGCATAACGGCCCGCTGGCGGCAGGCGTCGGGATGAACCGGCGCGCTTTGGGCAAACCCCGCTTCGTGTGATGGAACCCGATACGCAGGCTGGCCTCCCCCCAACCTCTATCGTTTAATGCGGACGGTGACAGCACACCTGCGACCCTCCCTGCCGCCGGGTATGCCCCGACACGGGCGGCCCGACACACGCGAAAAGTGTAAGCGTTACACCTCGGGCACGGGGGTGTACCTTTACATGCACATCCTTTTACGCGAATTGAATATCCCCCCAAGGCTCAAGTTCTGTAAGGAAAAACTACGGATGTGGCGGAGAATTGTAAATTAGTTTACATCTCGCGCTTCGGCGCCACGAAATCCCGCAACATACGTGTTCTCCCACAGGTCACGTGTCCGCCCATCTTTCATCTCGCGAAACACATCTTTTGGGTGCCGGGCGGGTATGGCGGACAGGTATGGCGGGCGGGGGAAATCGGCAGAGCCGCCGCCTGAACAACACCCAAAGCACGGCGAAACCCGGCTCTCACTGCACTCGAAACCCCGCCCCAAGCCACGGCATCCGCTCTAACCCCGGCTCTGCAAAATGTACCCCGATCAACTCCCGCGCCAGCTCCGAGATTTGCTCTGGTATCCCGCCGGACCAGTCCGACGTTGCATAGAGAACAATCTGGCGGGCCATGGCCTCCCCCGGCAAGGGATGTGCATCAATTCCGTTTGCAAACCGACCAGCGCGCGACAGTGACAGGGCGGTTGTGATTGTCCATCCGGTCCCGGCAGCGACCAACGCGCTGATCGACTGGTTGCTGTCCATCTCGAAACGTTTGGCAGGGGAGACGCCGGCACGCGCCAAATACATCTCTATCTGTTGCCCCATCACCTGATCCTGATCGCGGCGCAGGAACGGCAGCGCGGTCAACGCCTCAAGCCCGCCAGCAACGTCCACTCCTTTGGGCACCGCCAGAATATACGGATCATCCAGAAGTGGTAACGTCAGAGTGCGCTTTGGCGCCTCGTCCCCCGCGGCGCAGATCACCATATCCAGGTCCCGCGCAGCGACAGCCGCGTGCAGGACGTGGCTTGGTCCTGTCTGCAGGACAAATTCGCATTGGCTCATCGCTTCGGCCAACCGAATGGCCAGCAGCGGGGTCACCTCATTCTCAAAATCCTCGATAACGCCAAGCGACAACGATGACAGCTCCGACAGGTCCAGCGCTTTCAGGTCACGCTGGCCCGCTCGCAATGCCCGCAGCGCAGCTTGCGCCCGACCCAGGAACAACCGCCCCGCAGGTGTCACCACCATCGGGCGGCGGCTGGCATCCACCAGGTCCACCGCCAGGGCGGCTGACAGGTTCTTCATTTGTTGCGAGACTGCGGGTGCGCTCATCCCCAGTTCCGCCGCCGTGGCCGCAACCGAGCCGGTTCGCGCCAGAGTCTCGAAAACTTCCAGGCCGCGTAACGTCAGGCCTTTCATCAGAGCAGGGGGCATGGCTCAGGCGTTCACAATCTGCGCCAAAAGCTCCGGCGCCAACGCAATTCCACCCGAATTGGGCATCACATCCAGAACCGGAAGCTGCGCCATCAACTCTTCTGCCGCCGTCAGGGCCGGATCAATTGCCATTAACCACGCCGATTGCGTCACTGGCCCCCCCAGCGGCGAGTCGGTCGGCGGCGGGGTCAGCGACAGCAACGCAGACAACATGCCATGGGCACCGCCATCCAGCGGCGCAATCTGTTGGTTGCCGGGCCGGATCGCAAACGCCTGTCCATGGGTGCGCACCGACAACGCGGCAAGACCCGCCATTGCCAGCTCCGTCATTGTGCCCGCCATGGCGCCGGGGTCACTGGCCCGCGTCAGATGTAACATCGCCATTCCCTGTGTCCGCGCCGCGCCAATCAAGCTCGCCACCCCACGCCCCAATGCAACAGCGCCAAACCCATGCCCACCATTGACCCGAACAATCGCCGGGGCCGGGGTTGAGATTTGCACCTCTGCGTCAGGATAAAGCCGCCCGTACCGTATCAGCCGGATATCCCGCAACAGGGCGGCAAACCCACTCTCGGAGTCTCCGGTGGCCTCAGCCAGGGCGACGTCGTGGGCCACAATCCGGGCTGTGACATCCCTTACGCCGGCGCGGGTCAGGCAATCGCGAGCCAGCATCTCAAGATCGGACAGGTCATATATATTTTCCATGGGATCAGTTTTTCCCTTGCAAGGGCCTGACGTCAATGGCCCTGCCTGTCTCCGCCCCGGTCTGGCGGAGCCATGCCGCGCAATTTACCTTGCAACACAGGCTTGCGAAACCGCCATGGGAGACCGTGGAACACGCCCGCCACCGGGCCTGTCACCGGGCCTGTCACCGGGCCTGTCAC
>JAESTV010000305.1 GCA_016763475.1 Roseicyclus sp. | reverse complement strand
TCAAGGCCATCAAGGAACTGCGCGAAGTGGAGCAATTGATCGGAGATACCGGGTCCGCAGCAATCGATGCGTTCAAAGGTCTCGATGCGGTTGATGTCTTTATCATGTTCCCCAATGGACGGGTATCCGAGGTGCAGCGCCGCCAAATGACAACGCCTCGCGAAAGCAACGTCCATGCTCTGGCCGTTGATGGAGACTTTGATAGCTGTCAGGCGTTGCTAAAGGAAATGTTCAACGATTTCGAGTTTCGCGACGGGGTGAAGCTGGCAGGCGTGAACTCGATCAACTGGGCGCGGGTTCTGGCGCAGGTGGTGTACTTCTTCTCTGCTGCTGTGTCATTGGGCGCACCACATCGCGCCGTCAGTTTCTGTGTGCCGACAGGTAATTTCGGCGACATCTTTGCGGGTTACATCGCGCGCCGCATGGGGTTGCCGATTGAGCGCCTGGTGATTGCGACCAACCAGAATGACATATTGCACCGCGCGATGGTGTCGGGTCGATATGCAACCGAAGGTGTAACGCCTTCGATCAGCCCGTCGATGGATATTCAGGTGTCCTCCAACTTTGAGCGGGCGTTGTTTGATGCCTACGGGCGGGACGGCGACGCGGTGGCGCAATTGATGGATCAGTTGCAATCGGGTGATGGCTTTGAGATCAGCCCAGACGCACTTGGGTTTTTGCGGGAGAACTTTGCCAGCGGGCGGGCCTCTGAGGCGGAGACCTCAGCCATGATCGCACGTGCGTTACCCGAGATGGGAGAGTTGCTGTGCCCCCATTCCGCCGTGGGTGTACATGTGGCGCAATCGTTTATGGGCAAGACGCCGTTGGTGACACTTGCCACGGCACATCCGGCGAAATTCCCCGATGCGGTGGAGGCCGCCAGCGGCATAAGGCCCGAGCTGCCTAAGCGGATGGCGGATTTGTTCGACAAGCCTGAACGGGTGCAGCGTGTTGAAAATGACCTGGCGGCGATTGAAGCCGTGATTGAGGGAGGCACAGCGACGTGACTGTGGAAATTCATACGCTGGCCAATGGTTTGCGGATTGTGACCGAACATATGCCGGGGCTGGAATCAGCGGCTCTGGGCCTTTGGGTCAGTGCCGGTGGGCGCCACGAACGGGTGGAGCAAAACGGCATCGCTCATTTCCTGGAGCATATGGCGTTCAAAGGCACTCAGCGGCGCACCGCGTTGCAGATTGCCGAAGAAATTGAGGATGTTGGCGGCTATATCAATGCCTATACCAGCCGCGAGGTTACCGCCTATTACGCCCGTGTCCTGAAAGACGACGTGGCGCTGGCGCTGGATTTGATTGGCGACATTGTCCTTAACCCGATCTTCGACCCGCGGGAGATTGAAGTTGAACGCGGCGTGATCCTGCAGGAGATCGGCCAGGCCGCCGACACCCCGGATGATATCATCTTCGATTGGCTGCAAGAGGTGGCTTATCCCGGGCAACCCCTTGGCCGCACAATCCTTGGGCCGGCAGAGCGGGTGCAATCTTTTGGCCGGGGTGATTTTGATCGCTTTGTGGCTGAGCATTACGGGCCGGGGCAGTTGATCCTGTCAGCGGCGGGTGCGGTTGATCACGATGAGATCGTGCGCCTCGCCGAGGCCGCGTTTGGCCATCTGAAGCCGGTTCCCACTGCGGTGGCACAGCCCGGATTGTTTGCGGGTGGGGAACATCGGGTGATAAAGGGGCTGGAGCAGGCGCATTTCACGCTGGCGCTTGAGGCGCCGGGGTATCGCTCCGAGGATATTTACACAGCGCAGATTTACGCGATGGCGCTTGGGGGCGGGATGTCCTCGCGCCTGTTCCAGGAGATCCGCGAAAAGCGGGGGCTTTGCTACACGATCTACAGCCAGGTCGGCAGCTACGACGACACCGGGTTGCTGACGATCTATGCGGGCACCTCCGCTGAGGATTTGCCGGAACTGGTGGGGCTGACGGTTGATGAGTTGCGCCGCTCAGCTGATACATTGACCGAAGCGGAACTGGCGCGGGCCCGTGCGCAGATGAAGGCGGGGCTATTGATGGGGCTGGAATCACCCTCCACGCGGGCCGAACGTCTGGCGCGGCTGGTGGCGATCTGGAACCGTATCCCGCCGCTGGAGGAAACGGTCGCGCGTATCGACGGCGTGACGTTGAAGGGCCTGAGTGAACACGCAAGTGCGTTGGGGCAGGGGGGCGCGGCGATGGCGCTTTACGGCCCGGTGGACGCTGCACCTGATCTGGAAACCGTCAGGGAGCGTCTGGCCGCCTGATGATTGCCCGCAAACGTAATCTGCGGCTGGAAACCGAGCGCCTGACCCTGCGCCTGCCCCGCCACGCGGATTTCCGGCCATGGGCGGCGCTGCGCCATCAGTCGCGCGATTTCCTGACCCCGTGGGAGCCGATGTGGGCTGCCGATCACCTGACCCGCAAGAGCTTTACCACCCGCGTGTACTGGGCGCTGCGCTCTGTCGGGCAAGGCAGCGCCGTACCGTTGTTCATCTTTCGCCGGGCGGATGATGCACTTTTGGGCGCAATCACGCTGGACAATGTGCGCCGTGGCCCGGCGCAATCGGCGACGTTGGGCTATTGGGTTGGCCTGCCCTTTGTGCGCCAGGGTTACATGCGTGAAGCCATCGGCGCGGTGTCGCATTATGCCTTCCGGGCCCTGGATCTGAGCCGTCTGGAGGCCGCCTGCCTGCCGGAAAACGGAGCCTCCCGTGGTGTGCTCGAAAAGTCCGGCTTCAAATATGAAGGCGTCGCGCAGAGTTATCTGCAAATCAACGGACGTTGGCGCAATCACGTCCTCTACGCCAATCTGCGCAATGACCGACGTGGGCGCACCGAAGTCGGGTGACGAAACTGACGCGGCGCGTTAGGTCTTGGGTCATGGATTGTCTGGATCGCCTGAAAGCTGAACTTCCCGACACGTTTCGTGATGTGGGCGCCGCGTATTTGCAGGACCCTCGGGGGCGTTTGCGGGGCCAGGCGCTGGCCGTTATTGCGCCGTCTTCGACCGCGGAAGTGGCGGCTGTATTGCGGATTGCCAACGACACCGGCACACCTGTGGTGCCATATGGTGGGGGCACGGGATTGGTCGGCGGGCAGATCAAGGAAGACGGCGATCCCCCTATTTTGTTGACGATGGAGCGGATGACAGCCGTACGTGTGATCGACGCGCAGGCGGGGACGATGAGTGTTGAGGCCGGCGCGATCCTGCAAGATGTCCACGATGCGGCGGCGGCGGTCGGGTGGATATTTCCGCTAACGCTGGCGTCACAAGGGTCGGCCCGGATCGGCGGTCTGCTGGCGACCAATGCGGGCGGCGTGAACGTGATCCGCTACGGCAACACCCGTGATCTGGTGTTGGGGGTTGAGGCGGTGCTGGCGGATGGGACGGTGATCAGGGGGCTGTCACCGCTGCGAAAGAACAACATGGGGTACGATCTAAGGCACCTCCTGATTGGGTCCGAGGGCACATTGGGTGTGATCACAGCGGCAACTTTGCGTTTGTTTCCAACCCCTTCCGCAACCGGGGCGGCGTTGATGGTGGTGCCGACACCGGACGCCGCGCTGAGCTTGCTGCGCATGGCGCAGGCGCAGATCGGGGAGGGGATCTCAGCTTTTGAGTTGATCGGAGGGATGGGGTTCGAGTTTCTGACTGAGGCCGGGCCAGAGGTTCGGATGCCCTTTGCAGAGGTGCCGGATTGGTGTTGTTTGATTGATTTGGGCCTGTCCCACGGCACCCCCGCAGAGGCGTTAGAGGCGTTGTTTTCCGAGGCATTTGAGGCCGGGCTGGTGAGTGACGGCGTTGTGGCGCTCTCTGAAGCGCAGCGGCGCGACTTCTGGAACATCCGCGAAAACATCCCGGAGGCGAACCGGCGGATCGGGTCGGTGTCGTCCCACGACATCTCGGTTCCTGTGGCCTCGATCCCGGCGTTCATCGCTGAGGCCCCGGGGCGGCTGGCACGGATAAATTCGTTTCGGATCAACTGCTTCGGGCATATGGGTGACGGCAACTTACATTACAACGTGTTCCCGTTGGCGGGCCGGTCACAGGCCGACCATGAGGCGGAACGCAGCCTGGTCAAAACCTGCGTCCATGATCTGGTGCACGAGATGGGCGGCTCGATTTCGGCGGAACACGGCGTCGGGCGGCTGAAGGCCGGTGATCTGGAGACCTATGGTGACCCCGGCAAACTGGCGGCGATGCGGATGATCAAAGCCGCGCTTGACCCCAAGGGAATCCTGAATCCGGGTGCGGTGCTTCGTTCCATTTGAACCCTAACTCGTCCCATTTGGTACTTTAAGGGTTTTGCAGGCCGGTTTCAGGTGCGGACACCCGAAAACCGCTCGGCCCAACCTTCGCGCTGCTCGTCAGATATTTTTGCAAAGAGTACGTCGGGCACGGTAAAGACGTGGCCAGCGGGCAGGGTGGTGAGCGCCGATGCGGCATCCTCGGGCCAGATCAAATCCGTGTGCATTCCGGTGGCCATGGCCTGTGCGGCGTCGGGGATAAACGGGGCAGAGAGGCCCGCGTAAAACGGGATCAGGTTAAGCGCCATGCGGGTGATCGCAGCGGCGCGGTCGGGATCGGTCTTGAACGCGGTCCACGGGGCGGCGGATTGCAGATATTCGTTGCCCGCGACCCAGATCGCGCGCAATTCGGACGCCGCTTTGCGGATGTCGATTGCGTCCATGTGGGCTTGGTAAGCGATAAGGCGGACCTGCAGGTCGGCAATCAGCGCCTCTTCTTGCGGGCCATATTCACCTTCGGGCACCGCTTCGCCAAACTTTGAGCGGCAGAATTTGGTGATCCGGCTGACGAAGTTCCCAAGCACATCGGCGAGGTCTTTGTTGACGTCTTGCTGGAACGCCTCCCAGGTGAATTCGGCGTCAGATGTCTCGGGAGCATGGGACAACAGCCACCAGCGCCAGTAGTCGGGTGGCAGGATTTCGAGCGCCTGATCCATGAACACACCACGCCCTTGAGAGGTGCTGAACTGGCCGCCGTCGTAGTTCAGGTAGTTGAAAGATTTGATGTAATCGACCAGCTTCCACGGCTCTCCTGATCCGAGGATCGTGGCGGGGAAGCTGAGGGTATGGAACGGCACATTGTCTTTGCCCATGAATTGCACATATCGAACGTCCGAGGCGCCTTTATCCACACGCCACCAGCGTTCCCAATCAGAAATTACACCTTCCTCCACAGCCTCAGCCGCGCAGGCGATATACTCGATCGGGGCGTCAAACCAGACGTAAAACACCTTGCCTTCCATGCCGGGCCACGGCGCATCGCCGCGTTTTACCGGGACACCCCAGTCCAGATCACGGGTGATGCCACGGTCTTGCAGGCCGTCGCCGTCATTCAGCCATTTCTTCGCAATCGACGTGGTGAGGATTGGCCAATCGTGTTTGCTTTCGATCCAGTCACTCAATTGCCCGCGCAACTCAGACTGGCGCAGGTAAAGGTGTTTGGTTTCGCGCACCTCAAGATCGGTGGAGCCGGAAATGGCCGAGCGCGGCTCAATCAGATCAGTGGGGTCGAGCTGTTTGGTGCAATTCTCACATTGATCGCCACGGGCTTTGTCATAGCCGCAGTTCGGACAGGTGCCCTCGATATAGCGATCCGGCAGGAAGCGGTTGTCGGTGTGGGAGAAGACCTGTTTCTCGGACACCTCAGAGATCAAGCCTGCATCGGCCAGACGACCTGCGAAATGCTGGGTCAGCGCGTGGTTTTGCGGCGAGGAGGACCGCCCGAAATGGTCAAACGACAGGCGGAACCCTTTGGCGATCTCGGCCTGCACGCCATGCATCTCGGCACAGAACTCGGCAACAGGTTTGCCGGCTTTGGCGGCGGCCAATTCTGCGGGAGTGCCGTGTTCATCGGTGGCACACAGGAACAGCACTTCCTGACCCCGCGCGCGCAGGTAACGGGCGTAGAGGTCAGCGGGCAGTTGCGAGCCGATCAGGTTTCCGAGGTGTTTGATCCCGTTGATATAGGGAATGGCGCTGGTGATGAGCGTGCGGGTCATATCTGGGGCTTTCGGGCGGCGCGGGCGGCGCGGGGCTGCGCGCAGAATAGGTGCGTGGTTGGCCGCAGCTTTAGCGCCGTGTCGCGTGCAAGACCAGTGGGTTCAGCGCATCAGATCCGCGATGGCGCGGTCCAGTCCGGTATCGGTGGCTGCCACACAGGGCCCGGTCCAGTTGGCGGAAAACACCACGCCGTCCCCGCGCGCATGAAAATACGCGCCGGTGTTGGGGCTGTCAGTGTGGCAGAAGCGACCTGCATGAGAGACCTGCGCATCGGCGCCGCTGCCGTGGATCACATAGCCGAGGGAATAATTGTCGTGCATCGGGCGGTCGTAGGGGCGGTCAACCGCCTCATTGCCCTGGGCGAACCAGAATTGCGCGAGGCGGGCGTAGGATTCGGCTGACATCTCCCAGCCGCCGAAGGAGGAGCGCGAGCCCATGGCGCCGTGGATCACAGCGTCGGTCACTCCGGCGGGGGTGACAACACGCTCCATGCAGGCATCACCGTAAGATTGGCCAGTCAGCGCCTCGATGGCGACCCCAAGGACAGCATAGTTGGTGTTGTTGTAGAAATACTCACGTGGGGTGCCTTGCATGTTCTCCTCACGCAGGGCCTCGGACGCGATACGGCGGTGCAGGCCAAGTGCGCCATGCAGGTTGCTGCCCATGGTGCCCTGGGTCAGATCAGGCGCGAGGCCTGAGGTGTGGTTAACCAGCGAGGCCAGGGTGATGTCCTGGTTCCACGGCTGCGGTGTGACCCGTAGGGCGGACATCTGCGAGGAGATATCATCCAGCGAGGTGTACCAGCCAAGACCCTGTTCTTGCAGCGCGATATCCATACAGATGCCGGTGATGGCTTTCGACAGGCTGGCCACGGGGGCGCTTGCGTCGGTGGCGCGATCCAGGCCTGCACGGTGCATGGCGCCGTCGGGCATCAGCACAACCATGGCGCCTTCGGTGACGTCGTTGGCAGCCATCCAGCTGCGCCACTCGGCCTCCAGCTCGCTGGCAAGCGCGCTGGGAGCGGCTTGTACAAACGAAGTTTGGGTGAATGCGCCCTGGGTGGAGCCAGCGTCGAGGGCAGTGGAGTTGGGGGCAGTGGAGTTGGGCGCGGATTGGAGTGCGGATTGGAGTGCGGCGGTCGGCTCGGTTGAGATACCAAGGAGGCCAAACGCCACGTCGCGCAGAACGGCGGTTGTGGTGGGGGCGTTGGGGGCGTTGGGGACCGCTGCGGGTGTGCCGGAGGCCAGTTGAACAGCGGGGTCCTCACCCTCAGGCAGGCCCGAGATAAAGAGGTTGGCGACAGCGAAGAGGAACGCGGCGCCGATGACGGCGCAAAAACTGCGGAGGAGGAAGGCCATGGTGGGTGTTTGCCTGAGCGTTGTTACGTTTTGCAGGCGGTGTGGCGGGTGAAGGCGTCAGAAATGCGACCGGGGTTTGGAGATTTTGGGCGCGACGGCGCTATTTGTCGCTGTTTCGCCGAAACATGCGGCCAACCTGGAACGAGGTGCGGGGGATCCAGACGTAGGGGTTACGCGCACCCGCTGATGCGCGGCGGCCCATGCGGATGAGGCCAAAGATCACCAGGCCCAGGTGGGCGACGAAGATAAAGATGAACAGCGCGGAGGGGCCGTAAGCCTCGATCAGGGCCGAGGTCAGCAGCGGGGCGACGATGGCGCCGGTTGCATAGAAAAACATCAGCGCGGCAGAAAGCTCGACCCGTTGGTCGTCATTCGCCCAGTCGTGGGCATGGGCGGCGGAAACGGAATAGATCGGGAAGGTTGTGGCCCCGATCAGGAATGCAGAGCCGAAGATGCTGATGGTGCTCTCATTTGGCAGGGCGATGGTGATGGCGCAGGCGAAAAGGGATGCGACAGAGAACCAGATCAGCACCCAGCGGCGGTCATAGCGGTCTGCGGCCCAACCTGCGGGCCATTGCGCGGCAGCCCCGCCAAGCACAAACGCGGCGAGGAAGAGGCCAATTGCGCTGGCCGCAAGGCCGACCTCGGTTCCATATAGCGGGCCAACCATGCGGAAGGATGCGCCGGAGACCCCGGCCACAATCACCCCTGCCACCGCCAGCGGTGACAGGCCCCAGGCCAGCGCCGGTCGCAGGCGCGGGGCGGATGGGGTGGCGGGTTGTTCCAGCTTGGTGAGGGTCAGCGGCAGAAGAGCGGCGCAGCACAGGATCGCCAGCAAATTGTACGAGACATAAGAGGCGGGCGCGAGCACTCCAATCAGCAGTTGCGCCCCAAGGGAGCCGCCGGTGTCGACTATCCGGTAAATGGCCATGGTGCGCCCGCGTGTCTGGTTGGTGACCTTGGCCTGTAACCACGCCTCGATCACCGTGTAGCAACCTGCGATACACAGGCCCGTGGCGACCCGCATGGCGGCCCATGCGTAGGCATCAACCAGCAACATATGGCTCAGCAGCCCGATGGCGCCCATCGCGGTAAAGGCCGCAAACGCGCGCGAATGGCCAACGCTGCCCATCAGGCGCGGGGCCCACCAACAGCCGATGAAGAAGCCGAAGAAATGGGCGGAACCCAGAAGGCCGATCTGCCGGGAGGAGAACCCGATCTGAGTGCCCGACAACACGTCTAGCGGCCCGACGCCGCCGGAGGAGAATTGCAGCAGGATCACCGACAGGAACAGGGCGGCGAAAGAGATGAGGAGGCGCATTTTGGCGGGCCGGGGCTGAGGGCTGGGCTTGGGGCTGGGCTTGGGGCTTGGGGGCCGTTT
>JAESTV010000304.1 GCA_016763475.1 Roseicyclus sp. | reverse complement strand
TCCAGCGCGCCCAAGGGTTCGTCCATCAAGATGACGTCGGGCTCGTTCGCCAGACAGCGGGCCAAGGCCACGCGCTGCTGCATGCCACCAGACAGCTCATATATGGCTTTTTGTTTGAAGTCCCGCAGGCCGACGATGTCCAACAGATGATCGACGTTGGCCCCATATTTGGCTTCGCGGTGGCCTTGCATCCGCGGACCGAAGCTGACGTTTTGACGGACGTTCATCCACTCAAACAATGCGCCCTGCTGGAACACCATGCCACGTTCGGCGTCCGGGCCGTGGACCTCGTGACCATTCAACTCGACCACGCCATCGGTCGGCGCCAGAAACCCCGCAACAATGTTGAGGAGCGTGGTCTTTCCGCAGCCCGAAGGGCCAAGCACCGTGAGGATCTCACCCTGTTTGATGTCGAGTGAGATGTCTTCCAATGCATGAACCGAGCCGCCGCCAGGCAGATCGAAGCGCATGGAAATATTTCGAATGGCCAAGCCGGTCATAATCGGCCCTTCTGTTTCAGGAGACGCTGATGGGGGTGCGCGAAAAAGGGGCCCGGCGAACCGGACCCCTTTGTAACAGTAGGTTTAGTTGGTTGCCGTCGAGAGCGGCTCAGGGTTCACCCGGTCCTCGTAGTTGCCAAGTGCGCTGTCGATGGAGCCGGCGTCGACGAACACGTTCGCCACACCCAGCATGAACTCGGCCATGCCGCCGCCCATCCATGTGTCACCCAGCACGGCCTCCGCGCTTGGGAAGGTCATGGTGGAGATAGCGCTCCGTGCGGCTTCCAGGTCCATACCGGCCCGATCGGCAATATTTACCAGCATCTCGTCGTTGCCCGGACTGGAATTCCAGCGATCGTTTGCGGCCTGACCAACGGCCAGGAACTGAGCAACCAGATCGGGGTTTTCAGCCGTAAACCCAGCCGGGGTTACAATCACGTCGAACACCAGAATGCCAAGCTCTTCTTTCTCGGCACCGGTCAGCAGCACGTTGCCGTACTCCAACATACGCGACAAACCACCGCCGTAGCCGCAGGCGAAGTCAACCGCGCCCTGAGACAGAGCGGCAGCACCTTCAGGCGGCGCCATGTCGACAATTTCCAGACCG
Source organism: Roseicyclus sp. (assembly GCA_016763475.1). GTDB lineage: Bacteria > Pseudomonadota > Alphaproteobacteria > Rhodobacterales > Rhodobacteraceae > Gymnodinialimonas. The sequence goes on along the minus strand of JAESTV010000304.1, from coordinate 4,270 downwards.
GCAAGGTCGATGCCGAAGTGGTCCATCTGGCGCAGGAAGCCGTAATGGGCCGCAGTTCCAAGCGGAACAGCAACACGGCGGCCAGCAAGCTCGGACGCATTGTCGGAATCAATTTCGAGGTCAGTACGCACAACACAATTGTCGTTGTCCGAGTAGCTTACCGCCACGTCGACCACTTCAAGATCCTGACCCGCGGAGGCTGCAACCACAAAAGGCGGCAAGCCTTGGGATACGGCGATCTGCACGTCACCCGACGCCATGGCGGCGGACATTGCGGTGCCAGTCTCGAAGCTGACCCAGTTAAGCTCAACGCCCATGGCCTCTTCAAACTCGCCATTGGCCCATGCATCGTACAACGGCAGCGGCCATTCAAGGAAATAGGCGACGGTGATTTCTTCGATATGACTGTCAGCAAGAACGGCCTGGCCACTGGCCATAATCGCGGTACCGGCCAACAACGCGGCGATAGTATTTTTCATTGATCTCTCCTGTCGGGATAATCTTGATTGTTGTGGCAAAAGGTCCCCGCAGCGATCAATCTGGCGATTTCTCATACCGCACGCGGCCCAGCTCTATCGTATTACGGAACGTGTATTCCGTGAATAAAAGCTAGGCAGTCGGCCTCAATCCAGTCAAGTCTTTCTTTCATGTGACTTCCACCCGGTCTGCCCAACCACCTTGCCAGACAGGTGGAATCCGGGTAGTTCTGCAATGCAGAACTTTTCGGAATTGCGACATGGCCAGATCCACCGAAAGCTCCATCGTGACAAAGTGCGCCCTGATCATCGACGTGATTAGCCAATCGCGCCATCCCCTGGCATTTGCCGAGATTGTGGCCCGTACCGGATTTGTCAAAAGTTCGTGCCATCGGATTCTCGCCGTGTTGCAGGGGGAGGATATGGTCAACTACGACCGGCAAACCCGCACCTATCACACTGGCCCCCGCCTGCGCCGTTGGGCGCGGTCCAACTGGCAACGCACCGATTTGCAGGACGTCGCGGGACCGACGATGGACCGCCTGTGCGAAGACAGCGGCACAAACACGGCGCTGTCGATTTTCGACGACCAGTTCATCCTGTATCTGCGCACCTCGGATTACACGCCGATCCGCTTTGCGGACCGCGCCGGTGACCGCGCCCCGCTCCATTGCACGGCAGCGGGGAAAGTGTTCCTCGCCCACATGACCGACAAACGCCGCGCCGATACATTGAGCACGTTGAAGTTGGAGAAATTCACCGAGTTCACCAAAACCAACCGGGAAGAGCTGGAAGCGGAATTGTCACAAATTGTCCGGCAGGGTTATGCCCGCGCGGTGCGGGAAGAATATTTGCACGTTCTGGGCATGGCCGCGCCGCTTTGGAATGCTCAGGGTCAGGTTGTGGCCTGCCTGTCGATGTGGACGGTTGCCGATTTCGTATCCGCCCAACAGATGGAAGACAACGCACCGAAATTGCTTCGTGCAGCAGCAGAAATTTCCGCCCGGATCGGGTAATATCCTGCCGAACCAATGGGCGCTTGACCTGCGCGTACCCTTTCGCATGGCAAGTCGCTTGATCTGCAATCCGAGGCTCCGATGACCACACCCCTCAATTGGCCAGAATCCCTGTGGACGCACAGCGCTCCGGATGAGGTCGAAAACCCTCCCCTTACCAATCACTTGACCGCCGATGTTGCGGTGATCGGCGCGGGCTACACTGGCCTGCGCGCGGCACTGGCATTGGCCGAGGCGGGGCTGAGCGTGATTGTGCTGGATGCCGGTGATGTTGGCTGGGGCGCATCCGGGCGCACCGGTGGGCAAGTCAATCCGATGATGCCCTTTAATTCACCTCAACGAATCAAGGAGCTGGTGGGTGAGCGCATATTTGAGACCCTGGCCGAACAATCCCTGAACTCTGCTGATGAAGTGTTTGACCTGATCAACACTTATCAGATTGATTGCCAGGCCCGCCAAAATGGGTGGCTTCGGGTGCATCATTCCAAAGCGGCCCAGAAGAAGGCCACCACCGACATCGCAAACTGGAACGCGGTGGGCGCGAACATGCGGATTGTGGAGCGCGATGAGGTTGTGGCGATATCGGGCAGCCGCGCTTATCGAACAGGAACCGTGAACCCGCGCGGCGGCGCGGTGCATCCGCTGATGTTTGTGCGCGGTTTGGCCAGTGCGGGGAAGGCCCGTGGTGTTCAGATCTTCGGCCAATCTGCCGTGACCGGATTGGCAAAGGCGGGTGCGAAGTGGGCCGCCACAACCCAAGGCGGCTCCGTCACGTCCGAGTGGGTGGTTGTGGCCACCAACGGCTATTCCGACGGCCTTGTGCAGGGCCTCGCCAGTTCAGTCATTCCGATCACGCCGATCCAGATTGCCACCGATCCACTCCCCCCAGACATCATTGATGAGATACTGCCAGAGGGTCACACAATATCCGACAGTCGCCGCGTCATCATGTATGCGCGACGCGAGCCGGACAACCGCATGGTCTACGGCGGCCATGGAGAGTGCGACAAGCAAGGCAATCTGTCGGGGTTTGACTGGCTGGTGAACGACGCCGAACGGGTGTTCCCGCAGTTACGAGGAGTGACGTGGAGCCACCGTTGGGGCGGGCGTATTGCTGTCACGGAAGATCACCTGCCCCACCTGCACGAACCACAGCAGGGCCTGATCGTGGGGCTGGGTTACAATGGGCGCGGCGTGGCAATGTCCAACGTTATGGGCCGTGTCATGGCGGAACGGATACTGGGGGCAACACCAGAAACGCTGCCGTTCCCGGTCACAAAAATCGCCGGAATCCCCCTGCGCAACCTCAAGATGATCGGCATGAAGCACGTGATCCGCTGGATGAAATTCCTCGACTATCTGGAAACGCGTTAGTCACGCGCCGTGATCGAGACGAGGCCAGAGCAGAGCAGAGCAGAGCAGAGCAGATGATGGATTCAGAAGTTATGGCTGAACGAAAGGCCGAATTCCTGGGTCTCGTCATAGGCCTGCTCAGACATTGGGCTGGCGATGAACAGATTGACCGGACCTACACCGGTTTCGATCCGCATCGTCAGCCCGATTGAGCTGCGCAGATGCGCGCCATCGTCAACCGGGTTTGCTCCAGCAACGCCACCGTTGGTGTCGTCGAGGCCCCACAAGCTGCCGACATCAACGAAAAGACCGGGCGTCAGGCTGGAATCACCGCCAAATGCGTTCGGGAAACGAACATCAAGACGACCGATGCCATAATTGTTGCCGCCCAGCGCTGGTTGATTGCCCACGGCAAGGTCCCTCGGGCCGAAGCCACCAAAAGCGAAACCACGAAGGGAGTTGCTTCCCAACATGAACCGATCGCCAATATTGGACGTGCCTGAAGATGTGGCAAGACGGCCAAGGCGCACCGAGCTGCCGACAACAATATTTCCGTCACGCAAGACATGGGTAAGCGAGGCGCGGGCCGTCAGCACGACAAATTCATGATCCCGGCTGGTGTGCCCTGCTTCAATCCCCAGATCGAACCGCGCACGGCGCAGGGTGGTTGCGCCTTCAAGCGGCAATGCAAAGGCGTAGTTTGCCCCCACGGCGACGCGTTGCTGCTGGCCTGCATCGTTTTGGATCAGGATCGAATCCGTGAGCGCCACATTCTGAATGTCACTGCGGGAATAAGACAAGAAGGCCGACAGGCGCTGGCGTTCGGACAGGTCCCATGTCAACCGGGGCTGAAACCGGGTTGTTGTGGTGTCGAAGGAATAGACATCCCCGGCCGTCATCTCCGCATGGGCAAGGGTCACGCCAAATCGCGGCGAGGTGCCAAACAACGTGTCGTTGCTGTAGGACACGTTGAACCTTGTGGCGCCTTCCTGCGCCTCGATGCGCATGCTGAAATCGACGTCCTGACCAAACAACTGCCGGGTCGTGAGGCCAACGCCCGCAACCGCGCCGCCATCTGTGTTGTACCCGATCCGGGCCGACAGATTGGCAATTGGATTGGGGTTAATGGGTTGAACGCCATCAGGCCCAACCGGTTCCACGTCTGCCACCGTTTGCGCGGACACAGCTGTGCACAGAACACATGAAACCACTGTCATAAATATTTGAAGCGCGCGCATCGTGTCCCCCAACCTCTACCGCTGCACCGACGCTATTGAGGCGCTCCACCAAAGCCAAGATGAATTGATTTGCGCCATGCCTTTTTTGTGACCTGTGTCTTTTATCTTCGCCTCACATAACCCATCGTGGCGCATGGTTGATCAAAGCGACATATTCAAACTTCTGGCCGAAAGCGCCGACGCATGT
>JAESTV010000303.1 GCA_016763475.1 Roseicyclus sp. | reverse complement strand
CGCGCGCCTATAGGCCAACCCGATGCCCCGCGCGCACTTTTTCGACCATGTAATCCTGATCCTCGGCTGTGTATTCATGCTGACGCCACCTGTGTTGCTGCTTGCACAGGGTTTTTCACCGGCGGCGCTGGCGGCTCTGATCACCACGGACAACCGGGCACAGCCTGGTCTGGCACAGCTTCTCACCACATCTTTCCTGATCGCCGCCGGAGTGGCGCTGGTGAAAACCGCCACCTCCCTGTTTGCCGCCTTCGCGCTGGTGTTCTTCCGGGTGCCGGGTGCAGCTATCCTCTTTCCGCTGCTGCTGCTGCCGCTGTTCCTGCCGATTGAATCGCGGATCCTGCCCACCATCCTTGTCACTGACGCACTTGGGCTTTTGAACACCTACACCGGGTTGATCCTTCCAGTCACCGCCACCGGTCTCGGCACGCTGATCCTGCGCGGGCAACTCAAACAACTGCCCCCAGAGGTGGTGGAGGCGGCGCGTATCGACGGCGCGGGACCGTGGCGCATTTTCTGCGACATTATCCTGCCCCTCAGCTTGCCAATCCTTGCCGCGCTGTTGGCGTTTTTCTTTGTGCTGGGGTGGAACCAGTACCTCTGGCCAATGGTCGCGACCCCCTCGGCGCCGGAGCGCGCCACCTTGGTCGGCGGCATCTCACTCCTGAGCATAGGATCACCCGCGTCTCTGACCCTGGCGGTGGTCGCCATGGTGCCGCCACTGCTTGTCTTTGCCATCGCCCAACGCTGGATCGCCAAAGGGCTGGCCCCGATCCGCGCCTGAACCGCGCCAGCACCGGGGGACTGCACTGCGCCAGCACCGCAGCTAACGCGCCAGCGCTTCTGCAAGAAAATCGAACACCACTCGGATCCGGCGACTGGTGCGCAACTCACGATGGGTGGTCAGCCAAACCTCCACCGACATCGGCGAGAAATCCGGCAACACCCGCTCCACCCCACCCGTGCTCAGTGCAATCTCGTCAGACATGACACCGATGCCAAGGCCACGCCGCACCATTTCCCACGCCGCAACCATACTGTCCGAGGTCAGGCAAATATCCTCAACCCGGCTCGGCACCCCCCAGGACGTCAGGTATCCAACCATCCCGGCCGCATCAGACATGCCGACAAAAGGCAATCCTGCCAGATCCTGCAACCGCCCGGGGCGCCCATGACGGCGGAGGAATTCAGGCGCGGCCCAAAGCCCCACCTGCCCGGCGCGCAAAGCCCGCGAAATCAACTCCGGTTCTTCCGGGCGAACATGGCGGATCGCAATATCAGCTTCCCGCCGCATCAGGTCCGACAGGGAATTTGTCACCACCAGATCAATCACGATCTCCGGCGCCCGCGCCCCCAGTTCCAACATGAGGCCCGGCATCACATAAGCCGCAGTCACGTCCGACACGCTGACCGAGACCTTGCCAGCCACATCTTCGGACCGACCCGTCGCCACCAGCGCCACCCGCGCCGCCGCCTCACCCATGGCCCGAACCTCTTCCAGAACCGCGCGCCCGGTGTGGGTCAGCACCAGCCCCCGCCCCACCCGTTCAAACAGCGCCACACCCAACGCCTCTTCCAGCGCGGTGACCTGGCGACCAAGGGTTGGCTGGGTCAGGCCAAGAACACGTGCAGCGGCGGACAGGCTGCCTTCTTCAGCGGTCGCAAGGAAGGCGCGGGTCTGGTTCCAGTCAAAGGTGATGGCGGCCCAATTCATGCACATACGCATAGCACCCATCCAAAATCATGCAATTACATTTGGCGTGCAACCCCACTAGAACCGCCACAAAGGAGACCCACCCATGCCATCCGCCGTCACGTTCTGGGACAAGGCCGCCCCCGGCTATGCCAAAAGCACGATCAGCGACCCCGACGCCTATCACGCCACGCTTACCCGGACGATCCACCATCTGTCACCCACGGACCGGGTTCTGGAATTGGGCTGCGGCACGGCCTCCACCGCGATGGACCTCGCGCCCTATGTGGCCCATATCACCGCCACCGACATCTCACCCGCAATGATCGAAATCGGACGTGAGAAGGTGTGGTCTGCCTCGGTGCGCAACGTCACGCTCCTTACGGGTGAAACCGGTGACCCGGTGTTGTCAGACGGCGCACCATATGACGTTATTCTGGCGATGAATCTGTTACATCTGCTGCCCCGGCAGGCCGACGCGCTGGCACAGGCCCACGCCCTGCTGAAACCCGGTGGGTTGTTGATCTCAAAAACCGCATGTCTTGGCGAGAAGTGGTATTTCCGGCCTTTGGTTGGGGCATTGAAACTGATCGGCAAGGCGCCTCCGGTGCTCCATCAAACACTGGCCCAAACCCGCGACGCCATCCTCAATGCAGGGTTCGAACCGGTGGAAGAACTGGTGCAATCCGGCATTGTCCCGCGCCTCTTCCTGGTGGCACGACGACGCTGAAGCGACCATTGTCCCTATGGCTCCCGTTCCGCCGGTTTCCGAAGCGTTTTGGGTGATCCCTGATGCAGCCCCCCCGAAACGCCCCCCGAAACACCCGATGAAAATCAATGTTGCGGGCGTTTATGAGTAATCATGTGTCGCATGTTTCCCCCGAACCGCATTATGGTGGCGGCGGCACAAAGGGCGGCAAGTGATGACAGAGTTACCGGAATATTATTTCCGTATCCGCGAAAATGGCGCGGCGGTGTTTCGGGCCTCGACCGAGAACCGCCAGCGCCGGATTGAAATGGATGAGATTGCCGTTGTGAACATCCGCAATGGCAACGTCAGGCCCCATGGCGAACATGTTCTGAACGCCGAGGAAACAACCGTCATTGCCGAGTGGATCGAGGAGCGACGCGCGGTTTTGGCTGACCGCGATATCGACGACATCCACCGGGCGATTGATTACCTCAACCTCACCACCCATTGGGCGCAGAGCCGCGCCAGTGACGACGATCTGGACGATGTGACTGACCGCTTGCTTCTGGCGATGCATGATCTGCGCAGCGTGCTGGTGCGCAAGAAGGCTGACCGGATCATGGCCGCGCCCCCTGAGGGCGAAGACATGTGATGTGATACATTAAGATCATCACGCAAGGCTTTGTTTTTAGTTGAATATTTACAATTCTAAATGCAATGCCCTGTCCAACAAACCATTGGCTGAATAAGCTCGTGGCAATTTCCGGGACCATCTGTTGGCCTCCAGACATGGCCTGGATCAGCGGCGAAATTTGTCTGCCCCCTCGGGTTCAGACCGGCTTGATCCACCGGCATGCCTTCCGGTTCAACCCGCAGCAGCGTGCAAAAAGCCTCACTGTCGTGAGAGCAGGTCACCGCCGTTGATTACCGCGTATCACATGAAGCGCCGCGCCTTGCGCGCGCCACAGGTAACGGCGCGCCTCCTGCCCCTGCGCCGCGCTGGCAAGTCCCGTCACCATGATCATACGGACCAATCGCCTCATCATCGGGTTGCCCCCCTTGCCTCAGGTCCGTATCAGACAGCCCAAAGTTACTGCTGAAAGTTCCTGTGAGAGGCAAGCCCATGATCCCCCGCTATTCCCGCCCCGAAATGGTCGCTATCTGGGAGCCTGCTACAAAATTCCGCATCTGGTACGAGATCGAGGCCCATGCCTGCGACGCGCAGGCTGATCTGGGTGTGATTCCGCGCGAAAATGCTGATGCCGTTTGGAAAGCCAAAGATGTTGAGTTCGACGTCGCCAAGATTGATGCGATCGAGGCCGTCACCAAACATGACGTGATCGCATTCCTGACCCATCTGGCGGACATTGTCGGCGCTGATGAGGCGCGGTTTGTACATCAGGGCATGACCTCCTCGGACGTTCTGGACACGACATTCAACGTACAACTGGTGCGCGCTGCTGATCTGCTGCTGGCGGATATGGACAAGCTGTTGGCGGCCCTGAAGACCCGCGCGATAGAGCACAAGATGACCGTTCGTATTGGCCGGTCCCACGGCATCCATGCCGAACCAGTGACCATGGGCCTGACGTTTGCGCGTTTCTTCGCCGAGATGGAGCGGAACCGAAACCGGTTGGAGAAGGCCCGGTATGAGATCGCCACCGGTGCGATTTCCGGCGCGGTTGGCACGTTTGCCAATATCGACCCGGCGGTTGAGGCCCATGTCTGCGACAAGCTCGGGCTGCGGCCAGAGCCGATTTCGACGCAAGTGATCCCCCGTGACCGTCACGCGATGTTCTTTGCAACCCTTGGGGTGATTGCCTCGTCAATTGAGAACGTGGCGACCGAGATCCGGCATATGCAACGCACCGAAGTGCTGGAAGCGGAAGAGTTTTTCTCCAAGGGCCAAAAAGGCTCAAGCGCGATGCCCCACAAACGCAACCCGATATTGACCGAAAACCTGACCGGTCTGGCGCGGATTGTGCGGATGGCTGTTGTGCCTGCGATGGAGAATGTGGCGCTGTGGCACGAACGCGATATCTCGCACTCCTCAGTGGAGCGGATGATCGGCCCCGACAGCACCATCACATTGGACTTTGCCCTGAGCCGCCTGACGGGTGTGATCGAGAAGCTGGTGATCTACCCCGACAACATGATTGCCAACATGAACAAATTCCGCGGGTTGGTACATTCCCAGCGGGTCCTTCTGGCCCTGACCCAAGCGGGAGTGAGCCGCGAAGATGCCTATACGATGGTGCAACGCAACGCGATGCGGGTCTGGGAACAGGGCAAGGATTTCCGCGAGGAATTGTTGGCGGATGGCGACGTGGTTGCGGCCCTTGGCGAGGCTGCAATTGAGGAAAAATTTGACCTAGGCTACCACACCAAACATGTGGACACGATCTTTGCGCGGGTGTTTGACCCACAATAGGCCGGGCACTCGGATCGAGGGGGGCCTCCGCCTCCTTATTTGGCTTGCGCCAAACGCGACGGCGGTTGTGGCCCGGCCTTTGGCCGGGTTGAGCGCCTGTGGCGGGCCGGGGTGCCTGTGGCGGGTGGGGTGCCTGTGGCGGGTGGGGTGCTTTTGTGGCGGGTAGTCTGATTTGGTCGATGGGGCG
>JAESTV010000302.1 GCA_016763475.1 Roseicyclus sp. | reverse complement strand
TTGGTTGTAGTAAATACAAGGCTAATAATAAAAAAGGGTAAGTATGGAACTTGATTCTCGACAAACGGTAATTTTAGCTATATTAGTCTTGTTTTTAGGTCGGTTTATCAATCAAAAAATATATTTATTTCGTCATTATAGTATTCCAGAGCCTGTGACTGGCGGTATTATCGCTTCTTTATTTTTTAGTAGCCTATATTTTATTTTTGATTTAAAAATAGATTTCTCTTTAGATCAAAGAGACTCACTTTTAGTGATATTTTTTACCTGTGTTGGTTTATCCGCTAAGTTTTCTACTTTATTAAAAGGGGGAAAACCCCTTGTTATATTATTGGTAGTTGCCGTTGTTTATTTATGTATTCAAAATATAACAGGCATAGGTATCTCGATGATTACTGGATTAGTGCCACAAACAGGTGTGTTAGGTGGTTCGGTTGCACTTAGCGGCGGACACGGTACTGCAATAGCATGGGCTCCTAATTTTGTTGATGATTATAATATTAATAATGCGATGGAAATAGGCATTGCTTGTGCAACGTTTGGTTTAGTTTTAGGTGGAGTAGCTGGCGGCCCTATTGCGAATTATTTGATTAAGCGTTATCAATTAAAAGCAAATATTGATGACACTGCTGTATCGGAATCTATAAATCTAAAAGATGAAACCAAAACCATTACTGTAAATTCCACTTATAGTGTATTGCTTGTGCTTTGTATTAGCATTGGTATTGGTTTGCAGTTACATCAATTAATCATTTTTTTTGGATTTAAACTTCCTGTTTTTGTGCCTTGTTTATTTGGCGGTATCCTCCTGACGAATACGGTGCCTTATGTACAAGAAAAAGTATGGAAAAAGGTATCTTGGCCAGCGGGCACACAGCATTAGCATTATTATCTGATTTTAGTTTAGGTTTGTTTTTAGCGATGTCGTTGATGAGTTTACAATTATGGTCATTAATTGATTTGGCTGGACCGATATTATTACTGTTGGTTGCACAAGTTTTGGTCGCTTCACTATTTACTATATTTGTTGTTTTTCGTGTATTAGGAAAAACCTACGATGCCGCTATTATTTCATCTGGATATATTGGATTAGCTTTGGGTGCTACACCTACTGCGATAGCAAATATGACGGCGGTCACTAAAAAATATGGTGCTTCACCGCAAGCTTTTATTGTTATACCACTCGTGGGAGCTTTCTTTATTGATATTGCTAATGCAGTGGTTATTCAAACTTTTTTAAATTGGTTAAATTAATTATTTTATAAGGGTTATTAATGTCTAGGAAAAAAATGGTTAGTCAAAAATATAGTTTATTTGTACTTTTTTTAGTGGGAATAATTACATTATCGTCGTGTTCCTTTAATAAAACGGATGTTACTGTAGAGCAAACCTTGGTAGACGAAAAATTGTTATTAACCTTACCTAAAGAATCTATTTCTTATGTAAATGCAGTTAAACCTATATTAGAGCGTCGTTGTGTTTCGTGCCACGCTTGTTATGACTCTCCTTGCCAATTAAAGCTATCTTCTATGGACGGCATATTACGTGGCGCAAGTAAAAAGAATTTATACGATATTAATATTTCAGGTACGCCACCAACACGCTTAAATATTGATGCGAAAACCACTAAGCAATGGCGAGAAAAAGGCTTTTCTACCGTACTTAATGAGGGCGTAAACACGCCTAGAGAAAATTTAGAACAATCTGTTTTTTATCAAATGTTACGGTTAAAGCAAACCAATCCTCAGTCTCGTGTTGGTATGTTATCAAATGATTTTGATCTTGCTTTAGATCGTAATCAAGTGTGTCCTGATTTAGCTCAATTTCCTGATTATCGTGATAGTCATCCAACATGGGGAATGCCCTATGCAATGCCAAATTTAACTAGCCAAGAATACAAAACCTTAGTGCAGTGGTTGGCTCAAGGCTCCCCAGTTGAAGAAAAACCAAAGAAAAACAAAAAGATGTTGACGCAAATAAGTCAATGGGAACAATTTTTAAATGGTAACAGTAATAAAGAAAAACTTTCTAGTCGTTATATTTTTGAACATTTATATTTAGCACACATCCATTTTGCCAATTCGCCTGATCGTGAATTTTACCGCTTAGTACGTTCAACAACACCAACAGGGCAAGTTATTGATGAAATTGCGAGTGTTTTTCCTTTTGACGATCCCGGTAGCGCACCTTTTTATTACCGTTTAAAATCTTATGATGCGTCTATTGTGGTCAAAAACCATATTGTTTATGAATTTTCGCCACAAAAAATGGCTCGTTATAAAGCCTTATTTATTGACAGTGATTATAAAGTAAACACGCTACCGTCGTATGACACTAGCATTGCGGCAAATCCATTTAAAGTCTTTCAAGCTATTCCAGCTAATACACGTTATCGCTTTTTATTAGATGATGCTAAATTCTTTATAGAGGGATTCATTAAAGGGCCGTCTTGTCGAGGGCAAGTAGCGCTTAATGTAATTGAAGATCAATTTTGGGTGTTCTTTTTAAATCCAGATCATTACATAAATTCTAATGACTCTGACTTCCTTAAAGATTACGTTAACGATTTAACCATACCCTCCGAATTAGGTGACGACACCTTAAATTTAATCGCGGGTTGGACAACATATAGAGAAAAAGTAGATAAATATTGGAATGCAAAAAAAAGCGATTTTTTAAAAGGTAAAGAAGGCTCGTTAACACAAGCCATGGAAAGTGTTTGGGATGGTAAAGGGACAAATCCTAATGCGGCATTAACTATTTTCAGACACTTAAACAGTGCTTCGGTCGATTATGGTTTATTGGGTGATGCCCCTGAAACGGCTTGGGTGATTGACTACCCTTTATTCGAACGCATTCATTACTTATTAGTAGCTGGTTATAATTTATATGGCAATGTGGGTCATCATTTTAATGCGCGTATTTATATGGATTTTTTACGCATGGAAGCCGAAGATAATTTTGTCGCTTATTTACCCGCTAACAAACGCAAAGAGATTTTAGAGTCTTGGTATGTAGGTATACGTGGTAATATAGAGCGAGCAGCCGACAACAGTACGGGTTGGTTAGATAAAGAACTTGTGATTGGTTATAAAACCGATGATCCACAAACCGAATTATACCAACATCTTAAAAATAGAATAGGAAACTTAGCTGATTCAACCCATACTTTTTATCCGAATAAACATAGTGTTGATGTTGTAATGAATAAAGAAAAAAGGTCATTGGCAGAAATTAAAGCGGACAATGCAATGGAAAAGATTTCTGAAATTAAAGGAGCTCTATTGCAAGTATTTCCTGAGCTGGTTTTTTTAAGAATAAGAAATACAGCAGAAAAAAATGATTTTGTTTATACCTTAATACATAATAAATCATATAAACATGTTAGTTCTATGTTGGCAGACGCAAGTGAAGATAAAGATATACGAGATTTAGAACATGCCTCGTTAACTGTCGTAAAAGGTTTATTAGGTGCTTACCCTAACTTCTTTTTTGATGTTGAGTTAAATCAAATAGATAATTTTGTTGAACGTTATACGCATATTAAAAATCGTAAAGATTACGAACAGTTTGTTGAATTATTCGGTGTACGTCGTACTAACACTGAGTTTTGGGCAGTTTCTGATTGGTTTCAAGATTATGCAGATGAGCAACAGCCTGTATTGTCTGGCTTGTTTGACTTAAATCGTTATCATAATCGTTAATCAATTTGGTTTATTTATACTGATACCATTCCGTATATAGGTGAACAATTATTATGTAAGAAAGCTAATAAAAGTAATACTAAATAAAAAAGTGATCACGCTAAAGCGCTCTAAATAGTTAATACCAGTGTTAGTATTTTAGTGAGAGGAAATATTTATATGGTATAGGATTTAAATTAACCGATTGGTTGTAGTAAATACAAGGCTAATAATAAAAAAGGGTAAGTATGGAACTTGATTCTCGACAAACGGTAATTTTAGCTATATTAGTCTTGTTTTTAGGCCGTTATATTAATAAAAAAGTACATTTTTTTAGACATTACAGTATACCCGAGCCTGTTACTGGTGGTGTTTTTGCTTCTGTTTTTTTCAGTGGTATTTACTTTGTTTTCGATTCAAAAAT
>JAESTV010000301.1 GCA_016763475.1 Roseicyclus sp. | reverse complement strand
GGCGGGGGCATGAGCGGAATGGTGGTGCGCCAACATCGCGTTCATCACCGAGCGAAACACACCTTTACAGTTCTTGTGGCTGACGCCGCGATACCCAAGTGTGATGGCGCGCGCGAAGGCATCAGGCGCATCATCGGATTCGTCGATAAGAAGCGGCAGGCCAATCACCTCCATCGCGCGGGGATCAAGGGGGGCCGATAAGGCGGTGGCCCGTTCAATGGGCTGTTCCACAAACAAGATGGCAGCGCACAATCGCTCCAGCGCCGGATCAGCACGGACCGACTCCATGAAACTGGCGAACCCGTCAAGTGAGCGGAACTGCTCATTGCCATCAAGTGTCAGGCTCACGGGGTGCGCAACCCGGTCCAGCAACCCGGCGATCCGGCGCAGCCGGTTCAAATCAGACGTGGCCTCACCTGCGATCTTGACCTTCAGATAACGGATGCCGTCCCGAAGCAGGTAGTCTTCCAGGGTCTCGGACAAGCCGTCGTTGCGCCGGTCCGCCCTCGCCAGATCAGCATCGTCGATCGGATCAAGCATCCCAACCGTGTGCCGGATCGCAACTTTTGACAGTGGCGCGGCAGGCAAAGCGGCGCCGGGCATCATCCCCGCCAACTCCGGAAAAATCGCGGCGGGCGCCAGGCCGGTGGTGCCGTCTGTCAGGAGTGTCCAGAGGCTTTGGCCACGGGCGCGCCCTGCCCCGTCCAGCATCGCACGTTCCACCATTGAGGTGCCATAACCCGCCATCAGGGCATTGTGCCCCTGCCCCTTCCCCTGCCCCTGTGCCGCAGCGCGCATCTGGGTATCCAATGTGCGCCAAAGGGTGAATATATTCCCCGGCGGCAAGCCAGCCGCGCGGGTAACCGCGTCATTCAGGATCGACAAAAGGTCCGCCACATTGTCCGCAGGGGTCTTTTCGGGCCGTTTGTCGAACCATTTGTAGGCCAGTATTTCCGAGGCATACCCCTTCACGGGAACCCCATCCACACGCAGATCAAGCTCCAGCGTCGCGGCCACCACGGCCTCAACCGTGACCACGCCAAACCGGAACGGCATTCGCGCGAAGACATCATCAAGCCCGATGCGCGCGGCACCGATATCAATCACCATCGGGGTCATGATCCATCCCCGATCTGCTCAGCCAGACCACGCAAATACCCCGCCGCCACCGCAGCGGCAGCCAGCCCGGATGGCTCATAGACAAACGGTTCAGCGCTGATATAGCCGCCAAACCCGGACCGCGCGACGACACCCAGCACATCGCCAAAGCACATGTCCCCTTGCCCCGGCGCACGTTTGTTGGGGTCATTCACATGGACATGGCCAATACGCCCGGTGGGCAACCATTGCGCCAGAACCTCCGCCGCAGAACGATCCTCACCATCAGCGGCAGCGCAGGTATCCAACATGGTCCAGAGCCCCGGCGCGCCGATCTCGTCGATGAAGGTGACACATTCGGCAACGGAATTCAGGAACGGAGTGAGCGTGGGTGACAGCGGCTCAAGGCAATATTTGACCCCTGCGCGATCCGCAGCATACCCCGCCCGCGCAAAGCACGACATCGCGGCTGCGCGCGCCCGCGCGGCATCCGGCGCATCCGCGGATCACGCGCCATCGGAGAGCCATGGACCAGGACCTCCCCCCCCAGATCGGCGCAAAGCTGCACCATCGCCTCCATATGAGCGCCCGCAACATCGGCTCGGGTGGGATCGGTGATCGAAAGACCTTCGGGCGCGTTCATCAACCAATGTAACCCGGCCACCGATAACCCGGCATCCTCAGCCATGGCCCGCACCTCACGTCGGCGTTCAAGAGACAAATGTGCGGGATCGCCGGACAGCGTGAACGGAGCAATCTCAATGGCATCAAAGCCGAGATCAGCGATGATCCGACACTGCTCGGCAAAGTCAAACTCACGCAGAACCTCATTACAAAGGGCAATTCGCGTCATCCCGGCAACCTCACTAGAAAAACTTCACGGAAGATAAAATCAATGCCGAACCCCGCAGCCAATGCCAACAACACGGCGCCCCCAAGAAGCACCGGCACCGAGACTTTCCGGTCGGCGTTTACCAGTTCCAGTGCCATTGTGAAGGCGAAGACAAAAGCAATTGTTGCAGGGATAAACGGCACATTGCCGAACAAAAACCCGCCGTAAGTCAGCGCAATCGTCAGGGTCAGGCCAATCCGCAGAACGGCGTCACGGGTCCAGACATGGATTGTCACGCCTGCCCCGGTGCTGCCGCCCCGAAGGGCGCGGATTGTCAGTAAAAATCCGAATATAATCAACGCAATAGCGATCATTCCGGGGGTCACGCCCGGTGTGGTATAGGGATCAACCCCGCGCTCGGCAAAGCGAGGCATCCGGATCGCCTCGGTCAGGGCCGCAGCACCCAAGGAGACGGTGAACACCCCGGCAAGGGCATCAATGGTGCGTATGGTTTTGGGTGCGGTGTTCACGTGACACCCTCCATCACTTTGGCGTCGTGAGCGGGGACCGGAATGCACGCCCTCGGGCCACGCGACAGCGCCAACGCCACGGCGTCGCAGACCTGCGCCAACTCCACCGCGCCCTCGGCCAGATTACAAAGCGGTGGCTGGCCATCCTCAACACAGGACAGGAACCTTTGAAAACTTGCGTTCAGCAGCGATACCGGCGTGACAGGCGGCAGTTCGACCCGTGTCAGCTTGCCGGGATCTGCCCGCCATCCGCCTGCGGTTGCACTGTAGGTGACAGTGCCATGGACCAGCCAATTGCGGTTGAAATCCAGATGCAGCATGCCGCGATCGCCGCACAGCGTCAGCTCCTTGCGGGTCACCGCACCGGGAACAATGCTATCGGCGACCTCTGCGCCACGCAGCAGGCCAAGGCGCAGGTCACCGGCGATCCCGTTGCCGTGGCGGACCTCGATCCGAATGTCATCGGCGTGGGTGCCGCCAAGCCGGGCATCGGACGTGCCATCCACAGTGGCGATCGGGCTATCCGCAAAATGGCGCATCAAATCAAGGAAATGTACACCATCGTTCGCAACCAGATCACAGTCGGCGCACATCCGTTTCCAGCCCGAAAAGTCCCCTGACATAGACAGAAGTTGCCCGATGTCACCCTTTTCCAGATGCTCCCGTGCCCGGATGCTCAGGGGATGGGCGCGCAGGATCAAACCGATTTGCACCGGCACTTGCCCTGCGGCGGCGCGTAGGGTTTGGGCCTCTGATACCGTCGGGGTTGCGGGTTTCTCGATCAGGAGAGGAAGGCCACGATCCAGGGCCGCCAGTGCCACCTGCATATGGGTTGCGGGTGGGCTGACAACATCGACAATATCCGCCCGGTCCAGCGCCGGTTCGAGATCGGCGAAGATTGCGCCAGCTGGCACTCCAGACGCTGCGGCGCGCGCCCGTGCGGCCCCATCAGGGTCAAGCACACGCAGGGTCATACCGGGGACATCGCGCCACGCCTGTGCGTGAAGCGCTCCAAAGGCCCCGAACCCCGCGATAAGGACTGTGCGCGTCATGGCGCACCTCGCAACATTTGCCTGAGCCGGTTAAAAATGCGCCGCGTCGGCAACAGGCCCGCCAGCAGGATTACAACCACCAGAAGCGCAAGAATTGCCGAGATTGGCCGGGTGAAGAACATCGAAAAATCGCCTTGGGTCAGGGCCAGGCTGCGCCGGAAATTGCTGTCGAGGATCGGGCCAAGCACCACACCCAACACCAGGGGGGCCACCGGGAAGCCCATCTCACGCATCATGAAGCCGATCAGCCCGAAGATGATCATCAGCTGCACCTCAAATATGCGGCTTGAGATTGCGAAGGCACCCACAACGCAGAGCGTGAAGATCACACCAAGCAGCCATTCGCGCCGCACCTTCAGGATCAGCAAAAGCGGGCGGGTCAGCAGAAGGCCAAGCACAAGGATGCCAACACTGGCCCAGAACACCATTGCAACGATGGAATAGAAGAATTCCGGCTGCTGATACATGATAAGCGGGCCAGGTCGGATGCCATGGATGATCATTGCCGCCAGCAGGACCGCCGCCGGAGCCGAGCCGGGGATCGCCAGTGTCAGGACCGGGATCAACGCGCCGGGGACCGCCGCCGAATTGCCGGTCTCAGCCGCCAGCAACCCCTCCACCGACCCTTTGCCGTATTCCTCAGGGTTGCGGGACAGGCGTTTGGCGGCGGCGTAGGAAACCCACGCCCCCATATCCTCACCCACACCCGGCACCACCCCCATGAATGTCCCGATCAGGCCCGAGCGAAGCCAGGTCACCGAATGGCGGAAGGCCTGTACGCTGGCCACAAGCACGCCGCGCGTATCGTTGGCGATCCGCTCCAGCGCGGCAGCGCGCATCACCGAAAAAACTTCGGCACAGCCAAACGCGCCGACAAGGATCGGCAAAAGCCCCAAGCCACCCGCCAAATTCGGATCACCGTAGGAAAACCGGGCAAAGCCATTCATGCTTTCCTGGCCGACCATCGCCACAAGCAGGCCGATAAACCCCGCGATCCAGCCCTTCAGCCCGTCCTCCATCGCCGTCAACTGCCCGCAAAGCACCACGCCGAAGACCGCAAGCCAGAAGAACTCGAACGAGCCGAAATCAAGCGCAAACTCTGCCAGCCAGGGCGCAAGTATGGCCAGTGCCAGCATCCCTACCGTGGTTCCCAAAAACGAACCCGTCGTTGCAACGGCCATGGCACGGCCAGCTTGTCCCTTAAGGGCCAGCGGAAAGCCTTCAAGGGATGTGGCCGCATTGGCGGGGGTGCCGGGGATGTTCAGAAGGATCGCCGAGCGGCTGCCGCCATAGATTGCACCCACATACATGCAGATCAGGATCAGGATCGCCTGTTCCGCCTCCATTGAGAGCGTAAGCGTGGTCATCAGCGCCACGCCAAGCGTTGCGGTCAGACCCGGGATCATGCCAATCACGATGCCCAGAAAACACGCCCAGAAGACCGTGAATATCCGCGCGGACATGCCAATATCGGCAACCGCTGCAAACATATGAGAGAGGTTTTCCATCAGGTACGGCAGTCTTTTGAGGGCAGGATGGCAAGGCCGCAAACGGGCGCGGTGCCGAACTCAAACCTATTCATGGGTATGATCAGGCCCGGCCCGGACGTTTTTGTCCAGGCCGGGCGTTGGTCCCTATTCAGGCCGCGGGATGCCGAAGTCTGACGGGTCGTTCGGCCCGGCCCCGCTATCAAACTGTTGCCAGGCGTTGATGCTGAGAAACGGCATCGCAGCCGCCTGTGCAGCCTCCCCAGAGGACGGGTTGAACAGCGCCGCACGCTCGGCGCCATAGCTGCGCATCACGTCACTGTTGGCGATGGTTTCCGCCCAGACGCGATCCATGGTGGCGATCACATCAGCGGGAGCATCAGCAGGCAGGAACAGACCAAAATAGTTCGGGGCCACTGCGATGTCGGGCAGCCAGTCGGTAATGGGCGCAACGGTGCCAAAGCCGTCAAGCTCAAGGGCCGTATTTGCAACAACGGCCAATGGGCGCAGGCGCCCGGCGCGGATCATGTCAACCTGTTCCACGGCGGTTTGTGCCGTCATCTGGGTCTCACCCGCAACAGTTGAGGTGACGGCAGGTGCGCCGCCTTCATAGGTGATCTGCTGGTAGTTGATGCCTGCAACAGCGTCGATCGCATCGAGGCTGATCGCACCGGCCGAGGTCAGCCCAGCTGAGGAGGCGGTGATCGCCACATCGGTGGTTTGCAGCGCTTGTAGAAGCTCGCCAAAGGTCTGATACGGTGAATCCGCGGGGACCGAAACCAACGACGGGTTGGCCACATGAAGGTAAAGCCGCCAGTCTGCAATCGACACGTCCAACATGTCCATCACCGGGTAGGCCCCCAGATCCGCTGCGGCGCCTGCGGCGAACATCATGCCATCATGGGGCGCTTCCCAGACCGAGCGGGTGCCCACCGATCCAGACGCGCCAGGCTGGTTCACAACCACAAATGTCTGCCCGATTGCTTCGCTCAATATTTCAGCAACGACGCGGGTCACGCTATCAGTCGAGCCTCCCGCCCCCCACGGCACAACGATGGTCACCGGCTCTGACGGTGTCCATTCTTGTGCGATCGCAGGGCTGACGGCCATCCCACCAGCCAGAATCGCACTCATGATAAAAACTGAACGCATTTTGTCCTCCTCCATTAATTAACCAACCTGTCAGTTAATTAATGGTTGCTACGGCCTTAATCTGTCAAGCGATTCCCGGTGGCGTCCCGAGCTTCAGGTCGTCTTGATCCGGTGCAGATCGTCCGGCCAGATCCCACAAAGGGTCCAAAGAACCCTTGGAGATCAAAGCAATGGTGGAAGGGGTGCTGCCTTGGTGAGATGAGACGTGGGGCGTCGTTGAAATCGGCTCAGTAAGTGTTTCCGGGGCACCTCAGCTGTCGGTCGTATTCCTGGGCAGGCCCATTGTGACCGCAACTGCTGGCCGCATTCACATCGCAGCCGCGCCCGGATCACCCCGGTTTCCCCATTCAAAAACGTTGGCCCGCACCTGTTTCCGGCTCGGTTTGCCCAATGTTTGAGGCTAACCCGGCACAAGGAACCCACCGTTTGGGCACACCGTTTGGGCACAACGCCTGGGTGGCTCCATAAGGAACCCGCCCTGTAATGCGGGTGGAGATCAGGTGCGGTTGGAAACTTCGAGCAAAGTGGACAAGTGGTCGAAGATGATTGGCGTGCCGGCAAGAACTGTCCCACCATCCGGCAGCGCCGGGAATGGAAGAACCCGCCCCCCGGCCTCCTCGACCATCAACAGCCCTGCCAGGCAATCCCAAGGGTTCATATGTGGCTCGTAGTACCCCCCAAGACGGCCTGCCGCGACCGAGGCCAACATCACGGCGCCAGACCCGTTGCGGTAAAACATGCCGCCCGCCTCAAGCAGATTATCCAGGAACGCCATAAATGGCCCACGTGGGGTGCGGTAGCTGATGCCGGCGCCGATGTTGCAGTTCTCAACCCGCATGTCGGCTCCGACCTGCATCGGAGTGCCATTGATCCAGGCTCCCGCCCCGGCGCGGGCGGTGAACACTTCCTTCGCCATCGGCTGCTCAATGACCCCGGCCACGGTCTTGCCACCCTCCACAATTGCAATGACAACACCCCAATGGGGCAGGCCCGCCAAAAACGGCGCCGTCCCGTCGATCGGATCGAGGACCCAGGTGAACCCGGACGTTCCCGCCGTGCCGCCGCCTTCTTCACCCAATATGGCATCATCGGGGAAGCTGGCGGCAATGCGGGTGCGCAAAAGCAGTTCAACCTCTTGATCGGCCTGGCTCACCATGTCTTGCGGGTTTGCCTTATCCTCGATGATCAGGGCGTCACGTGTGTTGAAATACTCCAGTGCGCGCTGACCTGCTTCCTGGGCAATGGCTTCGGCGAGGGCCATGCGGTTGGCGATCGGGTCAATCATGCGGGGGCCAGACGGGTCAGATCATCGGCGTCGATCTCAACCGATACCGATGCTCCTGCAACAAATGCTGGCTCTGAGATTGGCCGCGAGACCAGCAATTCAGAAGAGGCTGTTGCGATGACATATTCTGTCCGGCTTCCCAGATAGGTGGCCGACACAACCCGGGCTGGCCCGTCCGGGAGCAGCCTGATCCGCTCGGGTCGGATCGAGATCGTGGCGCTCCCTTCGGCACCGCCAATCGGCAGGGCGATATCTCCGGCGCGGAATGTGCCGCCTGAGACGGTGCCCGCGATCAGGTTCGCATCCCCGATAAAGTCGGCCACAAAGCTGCTTGCTGGCCGATCATACAGGTCCTCGGGGGTGCCAATCTGGGCGATCTGACCGTCCCGCATCACCACAATCCGGTCCGAGACGGCCAGCGCCTCTTCCTGATCATGGGTGACATAGACAGCCGTCAGGCCAAACCGGCGCTGCAAATCCCGGATCTCGGCCCGGACCTTGCGGCGCAACTTGGCATCGACGTTGGACAGCGGCTCATCGAACAGCAAAACGTCTGGCTGCTGCACAATGGCCCGCGCCACCGCCACACGTTGCTGCTGCCCCCCCGAAAGCTCGGACGGAAGCCGGTCCTGAAGACCACCAAGCCCGATTTGGTCAAGGATTTCCATGGCTTTGTCTTTGGCCTTGGCTTTGTTATCACCACGAATGACCGGGCCATACGCAACGTTATCAAGCACATTCATGTGCGGAAACAGGGCGTAGGATTGAAACACCATGCCAATATTCCGCTCCGACGCGGGATCATTGCTTACGTCACGCCCGCTGATCAGGACCTGACCCTCCGTTGGCAATTCAAGCCCCGCGATAAGCCTGAGGGACGTGGTTTTCCCACAGCCCGAGGGGCCCAGAAACGTGACCAGTTCGCCGGTCTGTATCGAAAGGCTCATGCCATCCACAGCGGCGGTATCGCCATACCGCTTGATCACATTTTTGAATTCGATTGCAGTCTCTGACATGGAGCCTCTTATTCCGCTGCGGCCGCGATAGCAGACCCCTGTAACTGTTTGCGTCGGCCCAGCTGACTGCGGCCCACAAGGAATTGGATCAGCGCCACACAGGTGATCATGACCACCATCAAGACGGCTGAATAAGCGATGGCGAGCGCATATTCCCCATTTTCGACCCGTCCCATGATGTAAGCCGTCGCCATGTTGTGGCGGGCCGAAACCAGGAAAATCACCGCTGACACAGCTGTCATGGCTGTCACAAAGGAATAGACCAGCGCCGTGAAGATTGCGGGCCGGATCAGCGGCAAGACGACGTTACGCAAGGTAGCGAAGCCACCTGCACCCATTGTCTGGCTGGCTTCTTCCATGGATCGGTCAATCTGGCTGAGCGCAGCCATACCGGCCCGCATTCCAACCGGCATATTGCGAAACATGAAGCAGATGATCAGGATGACCATCGTGCCGGTGATGTCCACGGGAGGGACGTTGAAGGCCGCCACATAAGAGACCCCCACAACCGTACCCGGAATCGCAAACGACAACATGGTGCCGAATTCAAAGGCCTTTTTACCCGCGAAGTCCTGCCTTGAAACAAGCCATGCGGTCAGGATGCCAATGGCTGTGGTGAGCGGCGCCGCAATTGCGGACACCTGCAAAGTGGTGATCATCGAGTCCCACGCCGAGCCATACAGGCGCAGGCCCTCAGCCCCGATCTCGAACGAGAAGGCGGTGCGCAGATGCGCAAAGGTTGGCGTAAGATCGAGCCTGCCGATATCATGGACAAATCCGCCGCCCACAACGATCACGTAAACCCCAAGGGTGAACGCCACCCAGGGCACAATCACGGCGATGGCCGCGAACTTGATCATTGGCGGCACCGGAGCGGCCAACCCGGCATCGGATTTTCCGGTGACAGTCACGTAGCTCTTGTTGCCAAGCCAGCGCACTTGCAGCCAAAACGCGATCAGGGTGAGCGACAACAGAATGATTGCAAGGGTGGCTGCGTTGCCGAGGTCATATCGCGCCCCCACCACGGCGAAGAATATCTTCGTGGACAACACCTCATAGCCGCCGCCAAGCACCAGCGGGTTGCCAAAATCAGCAAGGCTTTCGATAAACGCCAGCAGGAATGCGGCCGCAAGGCCGGGCTTCAGCAACGGCCATGTCACGGTGCGGAAGGTTGCCATCGGCCGCGCACCCAGGGTTTTTGAGGCCTCTTCAAGGGTCGGGTTTATCGCCTCCAGCGTGCCAAGCAGGACAAGGAAAGTGATCGGCGCAAAGGCCAGAACCTGCGCCATGAGGATACCCGGAAGCCCATAGACCCACCGGCTGGCACGGACGTCAAAGACATCAGCACCCAATTGCGTCAGGATACCAGTCCGCCCGAACAAAACGATGATCGCCACCCCCACGACAAAAGGTGGGGTGATGATCGGCAAGATCGAAATCGCCCGCAGCGCCCGTTTGAACCGAAAATCCGTCCGGGCCACAAGCATCGCCAATGCCAGGCCCAGGAGTGTCGACAGAGTTGCCGCCAGCGTGCCCAGAATCACGGTGTTGATCACCACGCCGCAACGCCCATCCCCCCGCAAGCAATTGAGGCGCCAAAGCTCCGGCGCTGAAACCCGGTCTGCGAATTGCGAAAGGCCCAAAGTGCCATCGGGGCTGATGAAGGCTGACGACCCTAACGTGACAATCGGGAAGAAGACAAAAAGCGCCAGCAGCGCCGTGATCACCACAACCGCCCCTGACGCAAACCTCTCACCCCGGCAAAAGCCACGGGCGGCGAGGAGTTCGGACAGAAGGATCAACAGCGCAATGCCAGTGACAAACCCACCCCAGCCAAGGCCCGGTTGTCCGTCCATGGCCGCCGGAATAAGCAGACCCACCGCGTCAAAGGCAGGGCCTCGAAGGCCGATAGAGAACCCCTGCACAAGCAAAAACGCCATGCCGCTGATCACAAGAACCAGCGATACCGGTTCCCGCCGCCAATTGGGACGAACAAGGGCAAGGGTGGCCAAAACCAGCGCAATAATGACGCCGGGCAAAAGCCAGACACGCCCCCCCAGCCCCTCAGCCAAGGCAGAGGAAACCGGCCCCTCCAAAAGGCTGTTTTGTCGGTACCACGGCAAAGCCACGACACCGGCCAACAAAATGCCGAGCCAGATCACTCCGGCTCGGGTATTGGTTTGCTTGCTTGCGAGCATGGCCGTGGCCTACTGCGCCAGCGATCCGATATCCGCATCCCAACGGGCCAACAGGCGGGTCCGCTCTTCGCTTGATCCGTAGAGCGCGAAGTCATAGTCGATCAGCGTGATTTGATCGAGCCGTGGGGCTTCGTCCGGTGTGGCGGCGTTTACGTTTGATGGAACCTGGAAGGCATTGGCTGTCGCGCCAATTTCCTGTGCTTCAGGGGTCAGAGCCCAATCATACCAGATACGTGCATTATCCGGGTTTGGCCCACCTTCGATGATCGACATTGAGCCGACCTCGTAACCGGTGCCTTCACACGGCGCGACCGCAACGATGGGTGCTCCCTGCACGGTCTGAGCAACGGCGTCATGCATGAAGACGATGCCGATTGCGGTTTCACCCGTCGCCGCAGCCCGGATCGGAGCAGAGCCGGATTGAGTGTACTGGCTGACATTGTTGTGGAGCTGGGCCAGGAATTCAAAGGCCTCGTCTTCTCCCATCAACTGCACCACGGTCGCCAGAAGCGTGTAGGCAGTGCCCGATGAGTTCGGGTTGGCAACCTGAATGTCATCGACAAAGCGTTCATCGAGAAGATCGGCCCAACACGCGGGCGGGTTTTCGGTGACTAGATCAGTGTTATACCCAAAGCCAAGTCCGCCGGCGTAAATCCCGACGGTATGATAATTTGCCGTCTCAGCCTGGCGCACCGCCCAGTCATTCAACTCTTCCAGCATCGGCGACCGATACTCCGCCGACAGCCCCTCCTGGGCCGCTTGCAAGTGGGGATCACCCGTGCCGCCCCACCACACATCACCGCGGGGCTGACCTTCCTCAGCGCGGATCTGGGCATAGGTTTCACCTGACGACTTGCGAGTCATCAAAACCGCGATATCGGTCTCGCGTTCAAAAGCTTCCGCCATTGCGCGGCACCAGTCTTCGTTCGCCGAGCAATACAGAACCAGCTCTCCCGATTGGGCCCTCACGCCGCCCACTCCAAATGTGCTGACGGCAGCTGCAATTGCCAGCATCTTAAATCCGTAGTTCATGGATATTCCCCCCTATTTCAAAGTTTCTCATCTTGAGTTTCGTCAAAAATGCCGACGTCCGGACGCCTGATTGCGACCGGAAAACATCGACTCTCCTGGCTCGACACGGGACGTACGGGGCTGGCGAGCACAGCCGCTGGCTGGCAGATTCTCCAGCGCAAAAAAAGGTTAGAGCAGAACGAAAGGCTAAACCAGCTTGTTGTGTGAGGTCTCCGGGCAGGCGCTCTTGTTTCAGCGCCACAGCCAAGCGCTTGATATTGTCGCCAGATTTCGCGCGCACGTCAGGACATGTCTGATCCCCGACGGGGGATTTCATGTCTATCCCACCGGTGCCCGCAGGTTTGGCCCACCGGTGCCCGCAGGTTTGGCCCTCCTGTGCCCGCAGGTTTGGTTGAACACCCAGGCGGGCGAAACGATCACATCAGATGCAGAATTCTGCGCATACATTCTGGCCGAGGCTGGCGTCCCCCTGTCCCCGACCGCACTTTTGGTCTTTCGGGCCATTTCCGCCTGTCGTACGCCTATTCAATGGATGACTTACAAGACGGCTGCGCGCGGATCGCAATCGCCGTCGCCGCCCTGTCATGAAGGACACACCCATGCCCCTAACCCCCAAAGATGCCCCCGATTTGTCGCGTTTTGAGTGGGATGACCCATTCCTGTTGGAACGCCAGCTGACCGAAGACGAGCGGATGATGCGGGATGCGGCCCGCGCCTATGCACAGGAAAAGCTGCAACCACGGGTGATCCGCGCCTACGGGGATGAGGAAACTGACCCCGAGATCTTCCGTGAGATGGGCGAAATGGGCCTGCTGGGCGTTACCATTCCCGAGGAATACGGCGGGCTGGCCGCGTCTTATGTCACCTACGGGTTGGTCGCGCGTGAGATTGAGCGGGTCGATTCCGGGTACCGGTCCATGATGTCCGTGCAATCATCATTGGTGATGTACCCCATATATGCCTACGGCACCGAAGCGCAGCGCCAGAAGTTCCTGCCGAAACTCGCTTGCGGTGAGTGGATCGGCTGCTTTGGACTGACGGAACCCGACGCTGGCAGCGACCCCGGCGGCATGAAAACCACCGCCAAAAAGACCGACGGGGGGTTTGTCCTGAACGGCTCGAAAACCTGGATATCGAACAGCCCGATTGCAGATGTATTCATCATCTGGGCCAAGTCCGAGGCCCACGGCGGCAAGATTCGCGGCTTCGTCCTCGAAAAAGGCATGACAGGCCTGACGGCGCCGAAAATCGCTGGAAAACTGTCTTTGCGCACCTCGATCACCGGTGACATTTTCATGGACAATGTTGAGGTTGATGACGATGCGCTTTTGCCAAATGTCGAAGGCCTGAAAGGCCCGTTTGGTTGCCTGAACCGGGCACGTTACGGGATCTCCTGGGGTGTTCTGGGCGCGGCAGAGTTTTGTTGGCACGCGGCGCGCCAATACGGATTGGATCGCAAACAATTCGGCAAACCGCTGGCACAAATGCAGTTGTTCCAGTTGAAACTGGCAAACATGCAGACCGAGATTACCCTCGGCCTACAGGGCTGTCTGCGCTTGGGTCGGTTGCTGGATGACGCTCAGGCGGCGCCAGAGATGATCAGCCTGATGAAACGCAACAACTGCGGCAAAGCGTTAGAGATTGCCCGCCATGCCCGAGACATGCACGGTGGCAACGGGATTTCCGAGGAGTTTCACGTGATCCGGCATATGGCAAATCTGGAAACCGTGAACACCTATGAGGGCACTCATGATGTACACGCGCTTATTCTGGGTCGCGCCCAGACCGGGCTACAGGCCTTCTTTTAGGGCGTCGGGGAGAATTGAGAATGGATCGCGCTGATATCGTCCATGACGCCTTTGTCACTCGGGTCTCTGCCGGGCAATTTCCCGATGGCAATGTGGCCTCCGGTCCATTGCCGGGGCCAGAAGCTGTTGCGATTTTTCGCGCCCAATGCCTCAGCCGAAACCTTGATCGGCGATCGCGCAAGATGCAGGCAGCGGGGCAAGGTTTCTACACCATTGGATCGTCAGGCCATGAAGGTATGGCGGCGGTGGCCTCGGCGCTCAGGACCGATGACATGGCGTTTTTGCACTACCGTGACGGCGCGTTTCAGACCCGCCGTTCAGCCATGGTGCCGGGGACCACACCCGCGTGGGATATGCTGCTCAGCTTCTCAACTGCCAAGTCCGATCCGATGTCGGGGGGGCGTCACAAGGTGCTTGGCTCCAGATCCCTGAACATCCCGCCGCAGACCTCAACCATAGCCAGCCATCTGCCCAAAGCCGTGGGGGCGGCGTATTCCATTGCGCTGGCAAAGCGCCATCCCCCCGAACACAAGGTCCTGGCGGATGACGGCATTGTCATGTGTTCCTTCGGCGACGCCTCGGCCAATCATTCCACCGCCCAAGGCGCCATCAACACCGCCTGCTGGACCTCGTACCAATCAGTGCCTTTGCCGTTGCTGTTTGTGTGTGAGGACAATGGCATCGGCATCTCGACCCGGACGCCACAAGGCTGGATCGGCGCAAACTTCGCCCACAAGCCGGGGCTGAAGTATTTTCGCGCCGACGGGCTGGATATCTTCGACACCTTCCGCGCCGCGCAGCAGGCCGCTGACTATGTGCGCACCCGCAAGAAACCCGCTTTTCTGCACCTTACAATGGTGCGCCTGTATGGTCATGCCGGGGCGGACCTCCAGCAAACCTACCTTGCCAAATCGGTGTTCGAGGATTGGGAACATAACGATCCCTTGCTGCATTCTGCGCGCCTGCTGACGGAAAGCGGTATCCTGAGTCAGGACGATGTCCTGTCGATCTACACCGAGACCGAAGCCCAATGCGCCCGTGTTGCCGCAGAGGTGATCCAGCAACCAAGACTGACATCCGCGTCCGAAGTCATGGCCGCGATCATCCCACCGGTCCGGGTCTGCAAACCAACCAATGGCCCACCCGCCGGGGCGCGAGACACCGCATTTGACAGTGACCTCAAGCAAATGGACAAGCCGCAGCCGATGTCGCGCCTGATCAATTGGGCGTTGACCGACCTGATGTTGGAATTCCCCGAGATCGTCATGATGGGGGAGGATGTGGGCCGCAAAGGGGGTGTCTACGGTGTCACCCAGAAGCTGAGTGACCGGTTCGGCCCGGATCGGATGATTGACACGGTGCTGGATGAGCAGTCCATTCTCGGCCTTGCTATCGGGCTTGGGCACAACGGATTTGTGCCAATGCCGGAAATTCAGTTTCTGGCCTATCTGCACAATGCCGAGGATCAGCTGCGCGGCGAGGCCGCCACCCTGCCGTTCTTTTCCAATGGTCAATTTACCAATCCGATGGTGTTGCGTATCGCCGGGCTTGGGTATCAGAAAGGCTTTGGCGGGCATTTCCACAATGACAATTCTCTGGCTGTACTGCGCGACATTCCCGGCGTGATTGTTGCCTGCCCTTCCCACGGGGCAGACGCCGCAAAGATGCTGCGTGAATGTGTGCGACTGGCCCGTGAAGAACAGCGCGTCGTGGTTTTTGTCGAACCCATCGCGCTATATCCAATGCGCGACCTGCACGATGACAAAGACAGCGGCTGGATGTGCCACTACCCGGCGCCGGATCAGCGGATCGAACTTGGGCAAGTGGGCGTGACAGGTGATGGCCCCTTGGCGATCGTCACCTATGGCAACGGGCACTATCTATCGCAGAAGGCTGCCAAAACCCTTGAAGAACAGGGAATTTCGACACGCATCATCGACATGCGCTGGATCGCGCCAATGCCGGTTGAGGGTATTCTTGCGGCGATCAATGGCGCTGAAAAGGTCTTGGTTGTGGACGAGTGCCGTGGCACTGGTGGCCAGTCCGAGGCGCTGCTTTCGATGCTCATCGAACACAGCACCTTACCCGCTGCACGACTGGCCGCCGAAGACAGCTTCATCGCCACCGGCCCCGCCTATGCGGTCACCATGCCAAGCCATGGGTCTATCGTGACCGCCGCCACAGACTTATGGAACGCGCCATGAAACAGACCGCTGTTGTCATCGCGCCGGGGCGCGGCACCTACAACAAGACCGAGCTTGGCTACCTTGCGCGCCACCATCCCCATGCCGCCAACATCACCGCCAACATCGCCGCGTTTGACGCCTACCGGGTCGCTTTGGGCCAGCAGAGCATCAGCGAGCTTGACGGGATGACACGGTTTTCCGCCGCAACACACACCCGCGGCGACAACGCCTCGGCGCTGATTTATGCCTGCGCACTCTCGGATTTCGCGGCGATCAACCGCGAGCGCTTTGATATTGTCGGCGTCACCGGCAATTCCATGGGGTGGTATATTGCGTTGGCCTGCGCCGGCGCGCTGGATCCGATGGCCGGTTTGCGGGTCGTCAACACCATGGGCACGTTGATGCAGGAACAGATGCTCGGCGGGCAATTGATCTACCCGATTGTCGATGATGAGTGGCGTGAGATTCCGGGAAACCGTGAAATCCTCATGGCCGAAGTCAATGCGATCAATGCACGGGCGGACCACGTGTTGGGCCTGTCCATTGATCTTGGCGGAATGTTGGTGCTGGCCGGAAACGAGGCCGGTCTTGGAGCCTTTGAGCGGGCCGTGCCGCCCCTTGACGGCCGCTACCCGATGCGCCTGCAAAACCATGCGGGGTTTCACACGCATCTGCAAAAGCCGGTGTCCGAGCTTGGGTTTGACGCCCTGCCGAAAGGCCTCTTCGAGCAGCCGAAAACCCCGATGATCGACGGGCGCGGCAATATCTGGCAGCCCAAGGCGACCGATGAAGCCACCCTCCGCACCTATACTCTGGGCCACCAAGTGACCGAGACCTACGATTTTGCCAGCGCCATCCGCACCGCCGCGCGGGAGTTCATGCCCGATGTTTTCATCCTGCTTGGCCCCGGCACCACCCTTGGGGGCGCAACCGCGCAGTCGCTGATCAGATGTGGGTGGCGGGGCTGGCAATCCAAGGCGGATTTCCAGGCAGCAGCCGTGGACAAACCACAGCTTCTGTCCATGGGGATACCCAATCAGCGCGCGGCCTGTGTCAGCTAGGGGCGGTTTTCTTTCGACCCTGACCTCCGGGTGAAACGCACACTCATGCGCCGTAGGTTACCGGCGCGTCCCTACAGGCCCAGGAAGCCTCCAATCGCCGCGTTGAATGCCTCGGGTGCGTTGATATTGGCCACATGGGCGGCCTCTGGAATCGAGACATAGACGCCGCCGGGTGTTATGTCTGCCATGGCCTGCATCACCTCCGGGGCAGCGCCCATATCCAGCGCACCGCCAACAAACAGCACCGGCACCCCCGCTTGGCCCAGCCGTCGAAGGTAGTCCAGCCGCTTCAGTGCATGACAACAGATGATGTAACCTTGGGGGTCGTTGGCCAGCACCATTCTGCGAATAGTTGCAACACGAGCGGGATTGGCGACGCGCCAGTTTTCGGTCAGCCAACTGGCCAGGGTGGCATCAACAATAGCTTCAAGCCCCCCCGCCTCGACCTTGGCAATCCGCTCATCCCAATTGGTGCGGAATGGCGGTGGTGCATCGGCGCGGGCGTCAGCACAAACCACGCGGGACACTCTGTCGGAATGGTCAATCGCCAGGCCCAGGCCGGTCATTCCGCCCATCGACAAGCCCATGAAGGCCGCCCGGTTGATGCCAAAGTGATCCATCAGGCCAATGACATCCCGGTTCAGATCGGCGAAAGAACAACCGCCCGCAACCGTGTCACTGCCACCATGGCCGCGGGTGTCATACCGCAGCACCCGATACCGGGCGCCAAGCGCCGGGATCTGGTCATCCCACATGGTCAAATCAGCGCCGAGGCTGTTGGACAGGATCAACCAATCCGCACCTTCCGGCCCGTCCAGTCGACAATTCAGGGCATGGCTGCCCAGATCGACCCGCCCGCTCATTGCGGGGCTTTGATGGCAGCTGATGCCGCGTCCACGGCTGGCTTCACCTGTTCCGCCAACAAAACCATGGAGCGTTTCCCAAGCTCTGGATCAGCCCAGTCCTTGCCTGCATACAGCAGGGTCCCGAAATCACCGGTTTCTTCCCGGAACGCCAAGAGGTCATCGGCGACCTTGTCAGGTGTGCCCCAGATGATCAGTCGTTCGCACACCTTATCAAGCGTGACCTCATCATCAGGCTGGTCGAGATATTCCTTGAACAGGTTGATGCGCCCGTGCTTTTTCAGCTTGGTGAATAGCTGGCTATAGTAGAACCGATAGGGGCTGTCGGGGTCGGTCGCATACCGGCGCGCGATGTCCATATCGTCAGCCACAAGAACGCTTTTGGCGACGCGCCAGTTTGCAGGATCAGCCGGGCGGCCCACGCGCTCACACCCCTCAACGTATTTTGGCCAGTGGCTTTTGACCCACTGGGGCATCAGGAAATTGGCGCTGATCGGGTCCCATCCCCGTGCGGCGGCCTCGGTCACCCCTTTGGAGAACGGCGCAACGGCGGTCACAATAATCGGCGGATGCGGGCGCTGAAGTGGCTTTGGCAGAATGCCTTGACCAATGTCCGTCATCTGGGTGCGCTCAGTGGAGATATTCCAGTACTTCCCCTTGATATTGTACGGCGCGTCCCCTTCCCAGATTTTGAGGACGGTGTTGATGCACTCCAGAAACATCTCCGCACGATCACTGTCGAGATTGCCAAAAACCTCAGCGTCCGAGGCCAGACCGCCGGGGGAAATGCCGAAGTTAAACCGCCCGTCCAGCAAGTGATCCAGCATCGCAACCTGCGCGGCAACATTGGCGGGGTGGCTGTTGGGCAGATTAACCGTGCCGGTGCCCAGACGCATGGTCTTTGTGGCGGCCGCAAGCGAGGCAATGAACATGGTGCAACTGGTAATTTGCTCAGCGGAATCGGTCACGTGCTCTCCCACGTAGCCTTCGGTGAAGCCCAACTCGTCTGCCAGCAGGAACGCCTCCCGGTCCTCCCGCAGGCATTGGCGCCAGTCCTTGTGGACCGGGTGGATCGGCATCGTGAAAAATCCTAGGTCCATTCTTGTCTCCGCATCCATGGGAAATTCTGATGATAGGTCGATGATTGCCAAAGCGAAAATAATATTGAATAACTGTTCTCATCAAAAAAATTGATGGGCTTATGATCACGCTTCGCCAAATCCAATCCGTGGTTGCTGTGGTTGAGGAACGCTCTTTCACCCGTGCGGCGATCCGGGAAAATGCCACCCAATCCGGGGTTTCCCAACACGTGGCCGCGGTCGAAAAGGCATTGGGTGTGCCTTTGTTCGAGCGCAACAGCGACGGGGTGAGCCCGACGCCAACCGGGCAGCAATACTACAAACGATGTATCGAGGTGTTGCGGACCCTGGAAATCGCCAAGGGCGAAGCCCAAAAGGCCGGAAGCCTGATGACCGGGAAAATCCGCGCGGGCCTGATCCCCGCGTTTTCACGCGCCGCCCTTGCCCCGGCGTTGGAACGGTTCGCCGAAAGATATCCCGGTGTCGAGATCGAGGTGATCGAGGGCTATAGCGGCACCCTGACCGACCTGGTTCGCGCCGAAAGCCTCGACTTTGCCCTGGTGCCTGGATTCGCGGGTGAGACCGGGCTGAAAGTGACACATCTGAACCGCAGCCGCGAAATGCTGGTGTCCGGCCCGCGCCTTGGCCTGCGCCACCTGGCGCCGCTGCGATTGTCCGATCAGCCGCCGTTGAAGATCATCCTGCCGTCCCGATCCAACATCCGTCGGTCAAAGATCGCGGAATATGTCGAAACCCATGGCGTGCGGATTGATCGCGTGCTGGAAATGGACACGATGTTCGGCACGTTGGAACTGGTTGCCGCAAGTGATTGGGTGACGATCCTGCCGTGGATCATCTGTAGCCCGGATGCCGAAGGGGGCGGTGTGGCCCGAAGAATCTCGCCGCTGATTGACCCGCCGCTTCACTCCGAATTTGTGGTCATCGAACCGGCCCGCAGCCCGTTACCCCCTGAGGGGCATCTATTTTTGGAAGAGATCAGGGTGGAACTTGATCGCCTGGTTGAGCCTGGCTGATCCTCTGGCGTTTTTTCGTGATCCGGGAAAGGCGGATAGGGCCACCTGACGCCCATCTTGCGTGTGACGCCGTTCTTGGCGCGTTATGGGAAACCCTGTGGCTCAGGCAAAACGCAACTCACCCTAGAACATGATGTCCGGAAGCCAGGTCGCAAGGATTGGGAACAGCAGGACAATCATTGCGGCCAAAAGGATCAACAGGAAATACGGGGTCGCCCCAAGGAAAATCTGCCCAAGGGTCACCGACGGGTCCGGCACCGCCCCTTTGACGGTGTAGACCAGCAACCCGAAGGGAGGTGTCAGCAGACCTGCCTCAATCACCAGAATTCCGAAAATCGCAAAGGCAATCGGATCAATGCCAAGTGCCGCCGCCATCGGTGCAAAAATCGGGACGGTCAGCAGGATGATCGACACCGAATCCACAAGCATGCCGAGGATGATCCAGATCAGCATCATCAACGCAATAATCATCCACAGCTCTGCGCCGATGCTGAAGAACAGGCCCTGAATGAAATCAACTGCTCCGCCAAGTGCCAAAAGCCGCGAATACATCTGCGCCGTGATCAAAAGGAACATGATCGGCGCCGTGGTGCGGCCCGCCTGATAAATCGCCTCAAGGATTTCCTTGCCGCGCATTCCTTTTATCAACCCGATCACAAACGCGCCAATCGCACCGAAACCCGCCGCCTCTGTCGGGGTGAAGAACCCTTGCCAGATCCCGCCAATCACCAACATGATCAGGCCCAATATCCCAAGCCCGCCGATCAGTTCGGATCGCACTTCAGTACGGGTCAACGGCACCAGATCTTCTTTGAACGCGGGCGCGATCTCGGGTTTGTGCATGACCGAGATCACCACATATGCCGCAAACAGCAGCGCCAGAATAATGCCAGGGATGACCCCCGCGATGAACAGGGCACCGACGCTTAACTCGGTCAGGATCGCCCAGACAATCAACAGAATACTTGGCGGGATCAACATGCCCAGACAGGCCGAGCCAGCCACGGCCCCCAGCGCAAAGGTCTGTTTGTATCCGGCCTTTTTCATTTCGGGGTATGCGATGCGCGAAAACGCCGCCGCCGCCGCAATTGAAACACCCGTCACAGCCGCAAATACCGTGTTCCCGGCAATTGTCGCGATCGCCAGCCGCCCCGGCAGCCGCTTCAAGGTCCGGTCGCAAATGCGATACAAATCGGACGCGGCCCCTGACCTTGATATGAAATCCCCCATAAGGACAAAGAGTGGGATCACCACAAACACGTCCTTTCGAATCGCCTCATAAGCGGTGTTGCCAAGGATCGAGATCGCCGCCTCAAAGCTGCCGATCATCAAAAAGACACCGAGTCCCGAACACAACGCCAGCGCGACGCCAATGTGGGTACCCAGCAGGATCAGAACGATCAGCAGGCCAAGCATCCACAGTACAATATCACCACCCATGGTCTTGTCCCGCCCTCAATCCGTGTGGCCGGGCGCAATCGCCCCCGGCGCTGAAAGTTCGTTAAGCAGCCTGCCCTGCCAATCCAGCACGATCATTTGCACATAGGCCAAGGTGAC
Organism: Roseicyclus sp.; assembly: GCA_016763475.1. Classification (GTDB taxonomy): domain Bacteria; phylum Pseudomonadota; class Alphaproteobacteria; order Rhodobacterales; family Rhodobacteraceae; genus Gymnodinialimonas. The sequence goes on along the minus strand of JAESTV010000301.1, from coordinate 2,420 downwards.
AAACACCGACATCACAAGGACAACGCCGCGCACCGGCCAGGTCGGCACCCGCAAGGAGCCTTCGCCCTCGTATTCACCAATCCGATAAGCATCGGCGAAGGAGTCGCTGGTGCTCCAGACAAGGGCGATGAAGACAAGGACTCCAAGGATTGCCGAGATCGTGCGCAACAGCTTCCGAACCACCGGCGGCACCGCATCCGCAAAGACAGATGTGCGCAGCATCGAGCCGGAATAAATTGCCAATGGTAGTTGCAGGAAGGCAATCGAAACGACGGAGTTCTGGAGGATTTCCTTGGTGCCGGGAATCGGCGCACCAAACAGTTGCCGCCCCATCACGTCGCCGAAAATCAGCACCGCAAGCGCCATCGTCCAGAAGGCGGATATCAAATGAATCGCCCTCGAAATCTTGATTGGCACCCGCATCAGACTCTCCCCTGCCTGTCACCATTCCCACCAGTGTGCAGACGCTACTGCATACGCAACGCTGGTCAAGTCGTTAGTTAGCAGTCGATAAATAACGTGGGTTTCAGCGCCGCGACGCTTGACCGAACGAGCATTTTGTGTGGAGATGCAGTGTAATTAGCGGTCGATAAATAACGGAAACATCCGATCGGACCAGCCAATGGTTCATCCACAAGTGTGGCGTGCCGCTGATGATACCATAGCCATAACGGGAGGAGACAATAATGGCATCAATAGCATTCTTGCGGGGCACAGCCCTTGCAGTGACAACGCTGTCGCTTGGCGTCGGCGCCGCACTTGCAGAAGAGATCACACTTCGGATCGGCGCGGGGCACCCCAACGGGCCCGCGGTCTACGTCGCTGACGTTGCTGACTTTTTCGTACCAGAAGTGGTGCGCCGGGTCGCGGAAGAGACGGAACACACGATTGAATTTGTAGAAGGTTACGGCGGCTCCATTGCGGGTGTGGCCGAAACCCTGGAATCCGTTCAAAACGGCATTCTGGACATCGGCGCCTACTGCATCTGCTTTGAACCGGCCAAGTTGTTCTTACACAACTTCCCGTATTATGCGCCCTTTGGGCCGCAAGATTCCGAGCAACAGATGCAAGCCACCCGCGCGGTCTATGACGCAGTGCCATGGTTGGGTGAACAGTTCAGCGCCGAATATGACCAGGTGCTTTTGGGTCTGCACGGCTGGGACAACTACCACCTCGGCACCACCGACCCCTGGGAAACCGTCGCGGACCTGCAAGGGGTGAAGATTGGCGGCGCGGGTCCCAATCTGCCCTGGCTGACATTCGCGGGCGCAGTGCCGGTGCAGTCAACCTTGCCGGATGGCTACCTGTCGCTCCAGACCGGCGTCTACGATGGCTGGCTGATGTTCCCATCCGCTTACCTCGGCTTCCGCTTTTATGAGCCGGCGCCCTATTACACCTTGATCGGCTTCGGCGCGATGGGTGTGAACGCGCTGACGATGAACCAGCGCAGCTTGGATCGCCTGCCCGACGATGTTGCGCAAATCATCCTCGAAGTGGGCCGCGCCTATGAAGATCAGGCCGGTGCGTCGCTGAATGCGCGCCAAGCATCGGGTATTATCGGGCTGGAAGAAGCCGGTGCCACGATCTCCGAGATCTCACCTGATGTTCGCACGGGTTGGGCTGAATCACTCGCCTCATTCCCGGGCCAACAGGCCGTCGAGGCCGATGGTCGTGGCATGCCAGGCTCCGAGGTGATGCAAGCCTATCTCGATGCGGTGGATGCCACTGGCTACGAGTGGCCGTTTGAATACTCGCTCAACTAGGCAAAATGACGAGGAGGGCGGCCAAAGGGCCGCCCTTCTTCTTTGCAAGATGTGCATGGCATCGCCAAAGCAGCACCCGAAACCCAGCATTCGAAACGCAGCATTCGAACCATTGACCGGAGGTACTCATCTTGGCCCTGTCGGACCGCATTCCATATCAAGCCATCATCGACCGCCCCAAACTCCACCTGCCCAATGGCAAACGGGTGGCTGTTTGGGTGATCCTGAATGTCGAAGAATGGCGGATCGAAAAGCCGATGCCGCGCACGGTTCTGCCACCCCCGATGGGCCAGCCGTTGCTGCCTGATGTGCCAAACTGGTCTTGGCATGAATACGGAATGCGATCTGGCTTCTGGCGGCAATGGAAGGCTTTGACCAACCGGAATATCCCGGTGTCCCTCGCAATCAACGGCCATGTTTGTGAAAGCTACCCGCGCGTTGCTGGGGCCGCACTGGATGCCGGGTGGGAGTTCATGGGCCATGGTTTCCTGCAAGGCCCGATGCACAAGCTGGACGATCAGGAAAGCGCCATTGTGGCCGCTCTGGACGGAATCGAAACCTTCTGCGGTACCCGCCCGCGCGCTTGGGAAAGCCCCGGCCTGACCGAGACGGAAGACACCCTTGATCTCCTGCGCAAACATGGGGTCGATTACGTGG
>JAESTV010000300.1 GCA_016763475.1 Roseicyclus sp. | reverse complement strand
GACCCACCATCAGCGCGTTTGCCACTCTGGCCACCTTCCTGGCGTTTGCCACCCTGCGCGCCATCAGCGCGTTTGCCACCCTGCGCGCCGTCGGCGTGACGGGTCCGCGCACTCCCACGGCCACGTGACGCCCACGTAAAGGTGTAAAACACCTCCATTTCAGGGGCTGCCTTAGCTGCCGGTTCGGGTGTGGGTTCGGCTGTGGCTTCAGTTGTGCTTTCGGGTGTGGGTTCGGGTGTGCTTTCGGCGACATCCGCAGGAGCGGCCTCTACCGGCGCATCTTCACTCGGCGTATCTTCACTCGGCGTATCTTCATTGCGGGCTTCCACCTCCGGCGTCTCCTGCACAGGCGCGTCTACCGCAGGTGCGCCCTCAGCAGAGACCTCAGCAGCAGGCGCTTCCTCAGCGGCCACTTCAACAGGTGCATCCGATTTGGCAGCCGGTGCAGGCGTGGCTTTCACTTTCGCCCGCTCACCTTTCTCACCCTTATAGCCAAGCCCGCCCATCAAATCGGCGAACTGTTCCAGCGTCAGGCCAGAGATCGACAACATATCGGCGTTGGCCTCAAACCCGGCGCGGCTGTTTTCGCCACGTAACATATCGGCAAGGCGTTCCAGCATATCAACGCGGATCGCGCGGGTGCCGGCCTCCCGGTAACCGGTCATCGTGGCATGGCCTTTGGGGGCATCAGGCACCGAGGGGATCGTCACCAAACCCGGCGGCGGGCTATCGGGGAAGGTGTCAAACCCTTGATCCAGCCCCCAAAGCAGAAGCCGCAGTCGCGTCGGCGCCGGTTTCAACAGAAGCGGCTGGAAGATAGTGAATTGCCCGAACCGCACACCATGTTTGCGCAAAAGTGACCGTGCGTCCTGATCCAGAGCCTTCACATCATCGGCAATCTCGGCGCGGGGCACAATTCCGAAGCCCTCCAGCAGTTGGAATGCGACACCGCGCGCAAGGCCGGTCACGGTCTCATCGCGAGACAGAGCCAACAACGGTTCGAACTGCGCCGCGATGCGACGGTCGATGAAATGTTGCAAACGGCGCTGAACTTTCTGGATCACCTCTGCGCCCGCGTCTTCATCCACAAACGCCTCGGCCACCGGTCTCAGCGGCTCAGCGCCTTTCACCAGCTTGCCAACCGCCATGTCACCCCACATCAACCCACCTTGTTCGGTCAGGTCAAACTCGGGGTCCGGCGCGTTGTACATCCGGTCGGCGCGCAGGTGGAATTCAGGCCGCAGAGCGGCCATCGCCGCCTGTTGCAACGTCTTTGCCTCGTCCGCCGAGGCGGTTTTATCCTGACGGAAACGGAAGCCTTCGATGCGGCCAAGTACCTGGCCCTCGATGCTGACTTCCCCTTGATCATTTACTTCGGCCACAAGGCTCTCCCTCTGCTTCAACCGGCGAAGCAACACACTTGTTCGCCGGTCGACAAATCTAAGCGTCAGCGCATTGTGGAGCGCGTCTGACAGTCGGTCTTCTACGGCACGGGTCACGCCGCGCCAATGGCTTTCGTCGTCAACCCAGCCGTTGCGCTGCGCCACGTAGGTCCATGTGCGGATATACGCCAATCGCTTGGATAAGGTATCAATGTCACCCTCTGGGCGATCTATGCGTTTGATCTGGCTGGCAAGCCAGTCGTCCGGCACGTGGCGCGTCTCATGGACAAACCCGAAGATCAGGCCCAGAAGATCCGCGTGTTCTGCCTGGCTGATACCGCGAAAGTCGGGGATGTTGCACACATCCCACAATAACCGCACGGTGCGCGCATCCCCAAGCCGGGCCGCGATTTCGGGCCGCGCCATCAGCGCTTTAAGCGCCTGGACATCATCTGCCTCCCGCGCACGTGACAGCCATTCATCGTCCGTTGGCCGCTCCAGCGAGGTGATCAACCGCTCCGCCGAGCCGAATTCAAGGTCAGCATTGCGCCACATCAGTTTGCGCACCGGCGCGAAGCGGTGGTTCTCGATGGCCTCGACAACGCCGTCGTCCAGCATCGGCGCTTCTCCAGTGACCCCAAAAGAGCCGTCCTGAGTGTGCCGCCCTGCCCGCCCGGCAATCTGCGCCAACTCATTGGGCCAAAGATCCCGCATCTTGCGGCCGTCGAATTTGCGCAAGCCGCTGAAGGCCACATGTTTGATATCGAGGTTAAGGCCCATCCCAATGGCATCGGTGGCCACCAGCACATCCACGTCACCGTTCTGGTACATCTCCACCTGAGCGTTACGTGTCCGTGGGGATAACGCCCCCATGACAACCGCCGCTCCGCCTTTCTGGCGGCGCAACAATTCAGCGGTCGCATACAGGTTCTCAACCGAAAAGCCTACAATTGCGCTCCGGTCAGGCATCCGGCTGATCTTTTTCGAACCTGCATACACAAGTTGCGAAAACCGCTCGCGGTGCATGAATTCGCAATGGGGGACCAATTCGGCGATCGCGTTGCGCATGGTGTCCGCCCCCATGAACAAGGTCTCGTGCTGGCCACGTGCGTGTAACAGGCGGTTGGTAAAGACGTGGCCCCGTTCGGGATCAGCGCATAGCTGGATCTCATCAACCGCCAGAAAATCCGCGCCGCTGGCTGTGGGCATCGCCTCAACCGTGCACACCCAATAGGCGGCGCGCGGCGGCACGATACGCTCCTCACCCGTCACCAGTGCCACCACAGACGGCCCCCGGATTGCGACGATCCTGTCGTAGACCTCACGGGCCAAAAGGCGCAGCGGCAAGCCGATCACGCCCGTGCGATGGGCCAGCATCCGCTCAATCGCGTAGTGGGTTTTGCCGGTATTCGTCGGGCCAAGCACCGCAGCCACGCGGCCCCGGTTGGATAGGTCAGCCATAGGTTTGAATCCCTCAGCCCGGATTGATCTGAGCGGCGCGCCAAAAGGCACATTCTTCAAACGCGCGCACCCTGCAAGGTGTGGGTTCAGGGGCACCGATCACAGCGCCTCCCCCTCAAGCTGCACACGTAACCGATTAAGAAGCCGCAAAATGTCTGGCTGGTTGGGATGGATGGCAAACGCCGCGTTGTAAGCGGCAAGCGCCCCGTCATAATTTCCCATGTCTTCCAGCATCAGCCCCAGCCCCGTCAGCGCCCCGAAGTGACGCGGCTCCAGCGCCAGGACACGCTGCAAATCGGCAATTGCAGGGCCATACATCTGCTGCTCGAAAAACAGGGTCGCACGGGCATTCCAACCCTCGGCAAATTCCGGCGCATGATCAACCAGGGCTGTCAGATGCTCGTAAGCAGCCTCGTAATCTTCCGCCTCCATCGCCGCGTGAGCCCGACGAAGCAGGTAGTCCGCCGTGGCAGAGCCTGAGATCGACCAGCGTTGATAAACCTCTTCCTCCACCACATCCCAATTGCGCAACTCAGGATTCGCAAGGCGGTCGAGGAAGTCGTCCACAGTGGCTTGCGCGGAGGCAACTACGGGAATCCCGCAGAAGACTGCCGCAACGAGAGCGTTGATGATGAGTCTCGGAAACGTCATGATCCAAAACGTAGCATTCCCCGCCGACAATACTAGATCAAGAACGCGGGATGATGCAGGGATAGGGAAACAAAGGGACGACTTATCATGGGTAATGCAATTATTGACGCCGCCGTGACGGCGCTGTCCGAGAAAATGTCCGGCGCTGATTTCGACGGCACTGCAATATTTGAGATCGAAGGCGAAGGCTCCGTCATGGTCAGCGGCACATCCGTGCGCGTGGCCGAAGATGGCGAGACCGCTGATGTCACCATGTCCGCCGATGCGGATGTATTCCAGGAAATCATGTCAGGTGACTTGAACCCGACGTCTGCGTTCATGTCCGGCCAGTTGAAGCTGGATGGCGACATGGGCACTGCAATGAAACTTGCCGGTGCCCTCGGCTGATGCGGACAGAGCCTGCACCCACCGGGCTTAAGCCTGCGCCGTATTTCTCCGAGGTCGCTGAAGGCCCCGCAGGGGTTGAGGCGTGGTGGGTGGAGGCCGAAGACGGCACACGCCTTCGTATGGCGGTATGGCCCAAAGGGGCCAAAGGCACCGTCCTGATGTTTCCGGGCCGCACGGAATATGTTGAGAAGTATGGCCGCGTGGCCACCGACATGGCGGCGGCAGGCTACGGCATGGTGGCGTTTGACTGGCGCGGCCAGGGCTTGGCTGATCGCCCCGGGCACCGCCGCGATATGGGCCATGTGCTTAGCTTCGATGAATACCGCCAGGACGTGGCCGCATTCCTCAAGGCGCTGGCGCCGCTGGACCTGCCAAAACCGTGGTTCCTGATTGGCCATTCCATGGGCGGCTGTATCGGTCTGCGCGCGCTTTATGATGGTTTGCCGGTCGCCGCGGCGGCGTTCACCGGCCCGATGTGGGGCCTGCAAATGGCACCGCTCCTGCGCATAATCTCACCTGCTGTGATGGCGATCGCGGCTCCGCTTGGGTTTGGCAAGATATTCGCACCATCCACCGGCCCATGGGAGCCGATGGCGTTTGAGGACAACACCCTCACCACTGACCGGGACCAGTTCGACTATATGGCCCGGCAAACCGACGCCCACCCGGAGCTGGCCCTTGGCGGGCCCTCGCTCACCTGGGTCAAACAGGCAATCCTCGAAACCTCAACCCTGATGGCAATGCCGCCGCTGGATCTTCCCAGCGTTGCAATTGTCGGCACCGGGGAACGGATTGTTACCGTTGACGCCGTGAAAACACGCATGGCCAGTTGGCCAAAGGGTGCTTACCTCAATATCGAAGGTGCCGAGCATGAGGTCTTGATGGAGGATCCAGCCCGCCGCAGCCAGACCCTCGATGCAATCCTCACCCTATTTTCTGACGCGCCCACATAGGGCCCACATAGGGCGCACAATTGCGCATCCACGCAACACCCCCCAATCCATCCTATACCCATTCACCGATAGCTATCGAACCGCGAGGCCGCTCTATAGGCCGCGCAACAGCAAACGGCATGGGTTCATCTTGCCCCAGACCGCCTCTTCACAAGGCGCAGGTGATATGGACCAGACAATTGCGCAATTCTCTGCCTGCCGGGTAACGCCGACGGGACCAAGGTTGTCGTGTTCCAAAGCGGCGCCGCTTTTCTATTCCGGTATCCCAAACCTGATACCAATCCTCGCCTACCCGAGCACCCCGCCCCAGCAGACTGGGAACGCCCGATGCCGCACCCGCACCGGTCCACCCTTTCATCTGGCCAAAAATACCTCGGGGGAGTCCGAAGGACGGGGGCAGCGCCCCCACCTCTCAAAACAACGCCGCACCGGATTTGGCCCCTCAGGCCGGCACCAACTCACCCTCATCAAGCCGCAAAACCCGGTCCATCCGGGCCGCAAGCTCGTAGTTGTGGGTCGCAATCAACGCTGAAAGCCCCGTGGTGCGCACCAGATCCATCAGCACATCAAACACCGCATCAGACGTCGCCGGGTCCAGGTTTCCTGTTGGTTCATCCGCCAACATCAACGCAGGCTTGTTCGCCAAAGACCGGCAGAACGCCACCCGCTGCTGCTCACCACCTGACAATTCTCCGGGCCGGTGTGACGCCCGCTCCGCCATTCCAACCCGCGCCAGCAAATCCAGCGCCCGTGCCTCTGCCTCGGCAGCATCGACGCCATGGGCCAGTTGCGGCAACACAATGTTCTCGGCGGCTGAGAACTCGGGCAGCAAGTGATGGAATTGATAGACAAAACCCACCTGCCCACGGCGCGCCGTGGTTCGCACCCGGTCTGACGCGCCGGTCACAACCTGCCCGTTGATCACAACCTCTCCCGCGTCGGGCACATCCAGCAGCCCTGCAATGTGCAGCAACGTCGATTTCCCCGCACCAGAGGGCGCAATCAGGCCAACAATCTCGCCGGGCACGATTTCAGCCGAGGCGCCACGCAGCACTGCAATCTCGTTGGGTTTGCCGCGATTGTAGATCTTTTCGATCCCCTGCAACGACAGGGTCAAATTGCCTGCCCCCACTCCCGCACCTGCCCCCGCGCCCACATGCGACAAAACTTCACTCATACCGCAACGCCTCCACCGGGTTCATCCGCGACGCCCGTCGCGCCGGGAAGATCGTCACCACAAACGACAGCCCCAAAGACAGAAGCACCGCGCTTAAGACATCGTCCAGTTCCAACCGTGCGGGCAAGGCCGAGATCATCCGCACCGACGGATCCCAGACACCGCCACCCGCGACAAAATTCACGAAGCTGAAAATCGGGTCAATCCAGATCGCAAACGCACATCCCAAAGCGACACCGGCCAGCGTTCCCGCCACCCCAATCGCCGATCCGCAGATGAAGAACACCCGCAGGATGGAGCCTTCGGTCAATCCGATTGTCCGCAAAATTCCGATGTCCCGTGACTTGTTTTTGACCAGCATGATCAACCCGGAGATGATGTTCATCGTCGCAATCAGCACCAGGATCGACAGGATGATGAACATGATGTTGTCCTCCATCTGCAACGCCCGCAAAAACGCGCCCGAGCTGTCTTCCCAGGTCCAGATCTGGATATCGCCACCCGCTTGCAACAGCGGCAACACATATTGCGATATCTGCTCAGGCTCTGCGACCGTCACCTGCACCTCATCCGCCACGCCGTCACGGTTGAAATAGGTCTGCGCCTCGCCAAACGGCAAATAGACCCGGGTGCGGTCAATGTCCCAGCGGCCCACCTGGAAAACGTAGACCACTTCATAGGTGGATACGCGGGGTGAGGTGCCAAACGGGGTGCGCGCGCCATCCGGTGAGATCAACCTGATCCGGTCCCCCACATTTGCACCCAATTCCCGCGCCACACCTGACCCGATTGCGATCCCCGGCCCCATACCTTCGCCGGTCGAGATCCCGAAATCACTCAGCAAACCCTGGCGGTATTCCGGTTGCGCCACCAATGGAACCTCAGCCAGATCCTCTGGTGTGATGCCGATAACCTCCACGGCAGAGTTCCGCCCGAAATAACTCGCCAGCACCTGGCCCCGCACCACGGCGGCGGCGTGCTCCGCCCCCGCAACCCCACGGACGGCCTCAACCACGGCCTGGTAATCCTCCAACGTGCGTTCCACCCGGCCCGCCTCATTGATCTGCGCGATATCGTAGATCGCCACATGGGGGTTCGCGCCCAGGATTGTGCCGACAAATTCATGGCGGAACCCGGAGCGGACCGACAGGGTTGCGATCAGCGCCATCACCGCCAAAGCGATACCGATAAAGCTGATCCACGTCATCGCCGACACGCCACCATCGGTGCGCCGCGCCCGTAAATAGCGCCAGGCGATCAGAAACTCGAAACGGGAAAAGGGCAGCAGTGCGGACATGCTCGGATCCTTATATCTTTGAGCGCAAGGTGGCCATTCCAGCCCCGGTGTCAACCACACCATATACAGCGCCCGAGGAGTGGTCAGATCAGCGTATCGTGTCACGTCCCTTGACGCCTTCGCGCTTTCACGCCCAAGTGTTGGCCCAAGTGTTGGCCCAAGCGGAGAGTGACATGTTTCAGGCAGCCATCACCGGATCAGGCGTGTTCACACCGGATCAGAGCATTTCCAACGACGAATTGGTGGTGGCGTTCAACGCTTATGCCGACATTTGGAACCTGGAAAATGCAGCGGCGATTGAAGCTGGTGACGCAAGTGTGCTGGCCCATTCCTCGTCCGAATTCATCGTGGCGGCTTCGGGTATCGAGTCACGTTTCGTGTTGGACAAATCAGGCGTGCTGGACCCCACCGCCATGCACCCGTGGTTGCCGGAGCGTCATATGGATGAACCCGGTTTCATGGCCGAAATGGGTGTGGATGCCTGCCGCAAGGCGCTTGATATGTCGGGGGTGGACGCCGCGGATGTGGGCGCCGTGATCTGCGCCGCCTCCAACCACGAACGCGCCTACCCCGCGATTGCGATCGAGATCCAGGACATGTTGGGCATTCAGGGCTTTGGCTTCGACATGAACGTTGCGTGTTCCTCAGCCACGTTCGGCATTCAGGCGGCGGCGGATATGGTCCGCTCAGGCTCGATCAAACGCGCTTTGGTGGTGAACCCCGAGATCTGCTCGGCCCATCTGGAATGGCGCGACCGCGATTGCCATTTCATCTTTGGCGATGTCGCCACCGCCGTGCTGATTGAACGCGCTGATCTGGCGGCCGGCCCACATTTCCTGATCAAGTCTTCCCGCTGCGCCACCCAATTCTCCAACAACATCCGCAACAACAGCGGTTTCCTGCGCCGCACCCGAGACGGCCACATGGACGACCGCCGCGACATGTTGTTCATGCAAAACGGGCGTAAGGTGTTCAAAGAAGTGTTGCCGCTGGTGTCCAGACACATCGCGCAACATATGGAAGAAGAAGGCGTTCAGGCCGGTGACCTGAAGCGCCTGTGGCTACATCAGGCCAACAAAACGATGAACGATTACATCGGCAAAAAGGTTCTGGGCCGCGTGCCCGAGCCGGGTGAGCAGCCCAATATTCTGCAAGATTATGCCAACACGTCTTCGGCCGGGTCAATCATCGCGTTTGCCAAGTATTCCGAAGATTTGAAGGCCGGAGATACCGGCCTGATTTGCTCGTTTGGGGCCGGGTATTCGGTGGGGTCGGTGATTTTGGCGAAGGCAGAGTAGGCCAGGTTGCGATCGAGGTGACGGCCTACTCTGAGCCAATACCTACCTTAATGCCGGAGGGCAGCGAAGGGCAGCCTTGCCCACCTGACCCAAAAGCAGGGGCCAGCTGGCGCCCAGAAAAGCGCGGCGCTGTTTCTACCGGATGACAAGAAGACGGCCACTTCAGGATACCTGCCGAACGGGCAAGACCTATGCAGATACCTCAAGGTTCTGCTGAAGGCGGCTGATAACCCCTTGGGAGTGCATCTCGTTTAGCCGTCCTCGTGCACGGGACTGCGCCAAAACCATTTGCTTTATTTTCGTGGAAGAGGTTCGCGGATTGTAACGAACCTGGGCAATCTCTTTCCCCATTTCTCTAAAATAGGCATCCACATCAAGATTGTGAGGTTTTGTCCCCCAATCTTCGCCAATCACAAATATATCTGCGTTTACCGCTTTGCAGCCTGAAACGTATTCAAGTTCATAGTAGGGGCGGACAATATCGACACAGCTTAACGCTTGCAGCATTTCCACACGTTGATCCAAAGGAACAACGGGAACATTGGGTTTGTAAAGGTTCACGACCTCATCGGAAGCAACGCCGACAGCGAGGACATCCCCCAGTGTTTTGCAGTGGTTCAACAGAGCAACATGGCCGACATGAAGCAAATCAAAGGTGCCAACTGTATAGACGATCATTCTTCGCTTTATCCTTTTATCTACCCAGAAACGGTGCTAGCAAGCAGCGCATGAATGCACGCTGACGTGAAGTTTATTCATTAGTTTCAAACAATTAAGCCGAACTCTCCCCAGCCCTACAGAGGCTTGGAGACGGTTGCTGTTTTGAAAACTACACGTTTCAAATGCACACAGATGTGAAGCAGTGTTTGCCTGTCAGACGTTGACCAGGGACCTGACGCTATAGTTCAAAGGACGTGCCATGACAACCGAAAACGCTGCGGACCCACAGCTGCCAACAAGACCGATCCTGTCATACATCAAGGATCTTCCCAACATTTGCTCACTCGCGGGCCTGGGTTGCACGTTGTTGGCGATCTACTTTCTTATAGTGGGTGTATATGCCGCAGCCATGATCGGCATGATCTGGGCGGTGGCCTTCGACTGGGCTGATGGGCTGATCGCGCGCCGGATGTCGGGGAGAACAGGCGCTGACCAAAAATTCGGGGGCCAGCTTGATCTGCTCATTGATATCGTAAGCTATGGCGTCACACCCGCCATTTTGATTTTGAGTTATGCAAACTTCAACCCGGCCTTTTTGCCAGTGGCGTTCATAATGCTGGTTTTTGGCGTAATCCGCCTGAGCTATTTCAGTACCTTCGGGTTATCGGGTGATGCAAAATATACTGGCTTAGCTATTGATAATAACAGCATCATTCTTGTCTTCATTTTCATGTTTTCAGGGTTCGTTGATCGCCCGGTGTTCGCCATCATTCTCGCAGCCAGCGGTTTATGCCTCGCGGCCTTGAATGTTTCACAGATAAAGACGCCAAAGCTCTCCGGCAATCCCGTCAACGTCGCCCTTCTTGCGATCTATACGCTGGCAGTATCCGTTTTCTATGGCTGGACTTTATTCTGAACATTGTCTGGAAATGCAAATACGGTTTGTGACAATTGATCAAACCAAAGGGGGGAGTGGGGGCGCGCAAAGCTGTCGTTGAGCGGGTTGCCGTGAACGGCCGTTTTATCCGCACGGCGGGCCGCAACCCTCAACTCCGGCTATCGGCCTCCAGCCGCAGCTTCATATCCACCAGCACCTTTTGCAGCTCCAGCGTTTCTTCCAGCAGGCGCCGGGTCTCATTCACCGAAATCACCCCGTCCTCGATCGACTGGTGGTACTCTGCCATCAGCATCGCAAAGCGTTGGCTCAGGGCAATCACGTTGGCGTTCACGCTGCCGGAATTGTCGCCACGCACGGCGTTGCGCCGGTCTGACCCATAAGACATCTGGCCGCCGTTCAACTCGGCAAGGGCGGCGGTCACATGGGGGAACGACGACGACGCCTCCAGGGCGGCCACCGCATCCACCGGCATGAAACGGTCGGTATGTTCGTCCGCCTCTGAAAAGTAGCGCCCCAACGTCGCCTTGGAGCGCCCCGTCAAATCACACGCAGCCGCGTAGCCCACGTCTTTTATCAGCCGCTCGGTGTGGCGTTTGAGGTATCCCCGCGCCACGATGCCGTCCGTCTCGCCCATTGTCGTCCGCCCCTTATGGTTGCCCCCAAGAAACCCGCTTTCCCGGCACCCGTCAACGTCTTGCCAGCACCGCCCACTTGGGCCAAACAGCGGGCCATGGCCAAGTTGTATTTCCATTACTCCACCATGAACGCCGGTAAATCGACCCTGCTGTTGCAGGCCTCTTACAATTACATTGAACGGGGAATGCAGACATACCTGCTGACGGCGAACTTTGATGACCGCGCGGGCGCGGGCAAAATAGCCAGCCGCATCGGGATTGAGGCCGAGGCGGACATGTATACCCAATCCTCGGATCTGTTCGAGAAGATCAAAGCGCGCCTTGCGGCCGGACCCTGTGCCTGTGTTTTGATCGACGAAGCCCAATGGATGACCCGCGATCAGGTCTGGCAACTGGCACGGGCTGTTGATGATCTGGGCATACCGGTCATGGCGTACGGCTTACGGGTGGATTTCAGGGGAGAGCTGTTTCCCGGCTCTGCCGCGTTGCTGGCCCTGGCTGATGAAATGCGCGAGGTCCGCACGATCTGCCATTGCGGCAAGAAGGCCAACATGGTGATCCGCGTGGACGACGACGGCAACGCCCTGGCTGATGGTGCGCAGATCGAGGTTGGCGGCAATGATCGCTACATCTCGCTGTGCCGCAAGCATTTTCGGGAGGCGATGGAGGGTGCCACCCGCTGATGCCCCCGGTTGGGCGAAAGACGCAGGCTTTCATCCAGCCACTGGTGAGGAAAACCCGCAGCACCCACACAGGACGGGGCGCGACCTATCTGGTGATCGGCACCCGCGCCAAAGATGAATGTGTTCCCTGCCGCGACCACGATCCGGTGTTGAACCTGCGCCGTGATCGGTCCGGCAAAATCGCCGGTTACAAAACGCGGCGCTCGGGGGAACCGCCGGGGTGGCTTCCCTCTGGAAACCCCGCGCCATTGCCCCCACGTCTATCGGATGAACATATCCCCACCCCAACCCGGTTTTCAGGAGCATCAGCGCGCCGACGCGGCGGCGCTGTTTTGGCAGGCCTTTGGCGGCAAATTGGGCCGGCTGCTCGGGCCAGAGAAGAAGGCACTGGCGTTTCTTGCGCCTATTCTCGACCCCACCCATTGTCTGAGTGTCAGCAACACAAATGGTCAGTTGCTTGGGATTGCCGGATTCAAAACCGCTGACGGCGCATTGGTGGGCGGTGGGACGGCGGATTTACGCAAGGTCTATGGCATCGCAGGCCTGCTCTGGCGCGCGCCGCTGTTGTCGATGTTGGAGCGCGAGGTGGAGCCAGGATTGCTGTTGATGGACGGGATTGCGGTTCGGCCCGACGCAAGAGGGCTTGGCATTGGCGCCACCCTTCTGGATGCGGTTCTGGAGGAGGCCAAACACCGCAAGCTGAACGCCGTTCGGCTGGACGTGATTGATACCAACCCGCGCGCACGGGCGCTTTACGAGCGGCGTGGGTTTGTCGCCAAAGACACGCAGGACGTGTTTCCGTTCCGCTGGCTGTTCGGCTTTTCAACCGCCACCCGAATGGAGCGGCTGGTCTGACGCCGCCGCCTGTTCGCCGTTACTTGAGGGCCAGTGTTACTTGAGGGCCAGTCGGCAACGACACTGTAGAACATCGCGCATCTTTGACTCGACCGTTGGGTTTTCTGAATCACACCGCGCCGCTCTGTCATGCAGTCCTCGCCCAAACGCCAAACATTTCTGCTCAGACCGGACGTTCGCCACTCAGCTCATGGAGGTCGGCACACGGGACATTTGAGACCTTCGCTGCGGCTGCGCCAATGGCGGCTTTAGGGAACCGTTCAACAAACGGTCCTTTTTGGAGCGCCGAGTCCGCTCAAATCCGGCGTAGTTGAACGGACTTGCCATCCACGTCTGCTTCAAACTCGACGCCATCTGCACGTATCTTGAATTTATGAATCGCCATGCTCAGGTATTCGGTTCTAGGACCCTCTTGAATAGCTTCATCGTCAGAACCCATGGACAATTCCACAAATCGGCGGTCTCGCCATTGGTAGTGGTGACATTCAATGGTTCTTGGCATTCCATCCAAATTTTCGCAGATAGCTTCGACGACTAATGCAGCGGCAGCGTTGCGCCCCAAAACCACTTCAGCCCTAGAAAAGTAGTGTCTTATCCCTTTCGCTGCTTTCAACCAAACCTCCATATTCTCGGATACTGGCTTGGCCAAAAAGAATGTGGCTACTAGGACAGGCCAATACTCGGAAACATTTTGGATGAAAGTTGCAAAAGCTGGTAGCGAATAGCCTGGTGCAACATCGACTTCCTCAAATGACTGGGAAAAGTCAACTTCCAATTGGTTCTTGAACCAATCATATTCTTCTTCTTCGCCCATCCCTTCTGGTACGCCGTAATGGTCATCAACGATACAAACGAGAATTTCTGCTGGCCCCTCAAAAATTTGGCCGCCATGCTTTTCCATATTCACTTTCCCATCCACGGAAACTTAACATCGCTTGGAACCTTTTGGGGCGCAGGTCATTCCAAAAACGTTTATTTTTGCAGTATTTCCAGCGTACTGTTCGAGCACATGACGCGATTAAATGGCGACCAATTCAGCGATTTTAGCGGCGACTTGGGCCATCGTCTCTTCAGCGGTGCTCAGACCAGCTCGGGAGGCTAGCAAAAGACTAACCTTCTCAAGGTCTGCATAGGTCGTCCCGTGAGCAACTGGGATGAGCCGCTCGCGCCGCAGAAGTGCCGAAAGCTCTTTGTCTGCAACGCCCTCAGCAGGAAGGCGTTGTAACATAGCTGGAGTTACTAATACGATACCGATGCGAGAATTCACCAAGCCTTTGTCGATAGCACGCATCATTGGCACACCTAAGCCAAGGTCTTTCTCGCTGAACCATACGCTGACACCGCCAGCTTCGAGCAGATCATGCAATTCTTTCGCTGATCCCTGCCTGTCATCCCACGCGTGGCAGAGAAACACGTCACGAAGGTCAGGCTGCGAGACTGCTAGGTTCTCTATGTTTTCTCGAACCGGAGTAAGTGTCCGCACTTGGGCAGACGTGTAGATAATAGATGAACCTGCTCGCGACCAGCGCGGCTTCGCTGTGCCACCGGACCCTCCGCCACCGCTTCGGCTGCTTCCTGATGAAGAATAGGATGGGGTTGAGTACGACGACGTTGGATAGGATCTGTATCCGCCATAACCGCGAGACCCACCACCACGACACGCGGGACAATTCGCTGCACCACTAGCTGTGCGGTGGCCATTTCTTGGTGCTGTGCATTGCGCCATGTTCATTACCTATCTTTTTAGAATTAAAGGAATTTCAGTTCGCTCATTTCAATAGGCATAGATTGGCTTAATTACCGCACAAGTTGCAAGCTTTTACTAAACTACTTCTTCCATAAACCCTCCTTTTGGCACGCCCGCAAAACCCCTCGTTTGATGCTGCCATAAACCCCGTTCAAAACCCAAGTGGTTGTTGAACGTTTTTGCCTCTACCGTGATAGCAGACTTTAGCTGCATCGCAAAAATTCGACACATTCGACTCGATCCAGCCGTTCGCTGCATTTTGCATGAGGGCCGCTATTGATTTTCAGAGATAGACTGACATTTGGGCAGGCCACGGCCCTGTCATTCGGGCCAATGCCGCGACGGGAAAGTCAAACATGCCTGACGTTTCACAGACACCGGACTTCCACCAAGGTGGAATGTCGGAATGTCGGAACGGCAGGTTCGCGGGCAGTATTGTGACGACGTGGTGCGCAACATCAGGTGCCGTGGTGCCAACGTCGACGTCGATGCGGGGCGGGTGCGGCGGGTGACTGGAGCGTCAACGGCGGGCCGCTAAAGAGCACATCACCAACCGCGCCGATGCGGCGCCAGCCATGGGAAGGCGGTCAACATCATCCTGCGCGCAAAGACCGGGGCACGGGTCAGGTCGGGTTTGGCACCGGGTTTGGTACGGGGTTTGGTACGGGGTCAGACCGGGTTTGGTACGGGGCGGCCCTCAGCAAAGGCGATGAGGTTGTCGAGGGCCATGTTCCCCATATCCTCGCGCACCTCCAATGCCGCTGTGCCCAGATGCGGCAAGAGGGTAACGTTTTCCATCGCCAGAAGGTGATCAGGAATTGCGGGTTCAAACTCGTACACGTCCAGGCCAGCCCCGGCGATGCGCCGCTCGGAAAGCGCCGCGATCAGCGCCGCCTCATCCACCACATCGCCTCGGGAAATGTTCACAAAGATCGCGTGGCTTTGCATCATGGCGAATTGTTCGGTGCTTATCAGGTGGTGGGTGCCCGCCCCGCCTGGTGTGGCCAGGACAACGATATCCGCCTGGGCCAGGGCCGTTTGCAGCGGCAGTTGTTCCGCCGGAAAATCGACGTCCTTGGCTGAGCGGTTCACGTAGACAATCCGGCAGCCGAACCCAAAATGGCAACGGCGCGCGATGGCTTGGCCGATGCGGCCCATGCCGATGATCGCGACGGTCTTGCCGCTGACGTGCATCCCCAACATCTGCGTTGGGTGCCAGCCGCTCCACTTGCGCGCGCGCACCATCCGCTCTGCCTCACCGGCGCGCCGGGCAGTCATCAGGATCAGCGTCAATGCGATGTCTGCGGTGGCCTCGGTCACGGCTCCGGGGGTGTTGGTGACCTCGATCCCGGCGGCTCGGGCAGCGGTGACGTCGATATGATTGAACCCGACGCCAAAATTGGCCAGCAACTTCGCGCGGGGTGTGGGCACATCGGCGAACGCCGCCGCCCCAAAGGCATCCCCAAGCGTCGGCACAATCAGATCATAGTCGCGCAGCGCCGCCACACATTCGGCGTGCTCCATCGGCTGGGTTGTCGCCTGGGTCGTCGTGCGGCAGGTGAGCCGGAAGCGGGCATCAGCTGCCGCCATCACAGGTTCCGGCAAGCGCCGGGACATCAGAACGCTCAGCACATCCGCGCTCCATCTGTGACCGCGAGATCGGGGGTGATCAGGACGATACCGCCGTCCGCGTCGTGCAGGCCGAGGATCAGCACCTCGGACATGACTGGACCAATCTGGCGAGGCGGGAAGTTCACCACACCCATCACCTGTTTCCCCACCAACGCCCCCGGCGCGTAATGAGCGGTGATCTGGGCGGAGCTTTTCTTCTCTCCGATCTCAGGCCCGAAATCGACCCACAGTTTGATCGCAGGTGTGCGGGCCTCGGGGAAATCCTCGGCGCGGGTGATGGTGCCGACTCGGATATCAACGGCCAGAAACTGGTCGAAGGTGATCTCACTCATTTGCGCAATTCCCGTGAGCGATGGGTGGCGGCGGCGACAGTTTTCCGGATCAGCGGCGCAAGGCCGCCTTCACCCATCAAAACCTCGAGGCCCGCCTGCGTGGTACCGTTGGGGGAGGTGACATTGATGCGCAATTGTTCAGGGCTCTCATCAGTTTGTTCCGCCAACGCACCTGCGCCCGCAACGGTGGCTTTGGCCAGTTTCATCGCCATGTCCGCAGGCAAACCTTCAGAGCGCGCGGCGGCAGCGAGTGCGTCAATCATATAGAAGATGTAGGCCGGGCCAGACCCTGAAATGCCAGTGACGGCGTCAATTTGGGCCTCATTTGTCAGG
>JAESTV010000299.1 GCA_016763475.1 Roseicyclus sp. | reverse complement strand
GGACTAAAACGGTGGTTATTGCCCGTTTGAAAGCCATCGCTGAAACCGTTCAAAAATCAATGGACACAACCCCTTGGCAAAACCTCTCTTGGTTTTGTCACGGTTTTGGCCACCTCTTACAATAGCTGCCATTCGCCACGCCCCAGGGCTTCGGTAAGGGCAGAGTTTCGGTAAGGCGGGCCCACACCAGCCATCCTCGCTCTGTCGCAGTGCCCCGCAATCGCCCCCACCATTGTATCCACGCCGCTTGCCGCCCCATCCGCCACAAGCTACACCCGCGCCCATGCGTATTCTGATCACCAACGACGACGGCATCAACGCCCCCGGCCTTGAGGTCCTGCACACAATCGCAACTGAGATCGCCGGACCGGATGGCGAGGTTTGGACGGTTGCGCCCGCATTTGAGCAATCGGGCGTCGGTCACTGCATCTCTTACGTGCATCCCACGATGATTGCTGAGATGGGACCAAGGCGTTTCGCCGCTGAGGGGTCGCCGGCTGATTGTGTCCTCGCGGGTCTACATGATGTCCTCAAGGACACGCCCCCTGATCTGATCCTTTCGGGTGTGAACAAGGGCAACAACGCGGCTGAGAACACGCTTTATTCCGGCACCATCGGTGCGGCGATTGAGGCGGCGATCCAGGGCCTCCCCGCCATTGCGCTGTCGCAATATTACGGACCGGACAACATCACGCTGGAGAACCAGTTTGAGGCCGCAAGCGTTCACGGCGCCGAGACCATCCGCAAAATCCTTGCCACCCCGGACGCCTTCAAAAGCCACCCCTACAAACTGTTCTACAACGTCAACTTCCCACCTGTCGCCGCTGCGGACGTCAAAGGCACTCGCGCTGTGGCGCAGGGCTTCCGCGAAGGCTCCACCGGCATGGGTATGCGCGCCGATACCGCGCCGAACGGGCGCAAGTTCCTTTGGATCACCGGCAGTCCGCAAAACGTGAACTCAGGTGCGGATACTGACGCCACTGCCAATCTCGATGGCTATATCTCGGTCACCCCGATGCGCGCTGACTTAACGGCTTTTGATCACCTCGCCGCCCTGAAAACCTCTGTAGAATGAGCTTGGTATGAACAGGGCGTGGGTATGACAGAGGGCACAGGGGCCGGGGGGGGCACAGGCGGCGGCAAAGGCTTCAACCCGGAACAAAAGATGCAGTTCCTGTTCCACCTGCGCCAGAAGGGCGTCATAAATACCCGCGTGTTGACGGCGATGGAGCGCGTGGACCGCGGCATTTTTGTGCGCGGTCACTTCGCCGCCCGCGCCTATGAGGATATGCCGCTTCCAATCGGCTCAGGCCAGACCATCAGCCAGCCCTCAATTGTGGGCCTGATGACCCAGGCCCTCGACGTGCAGCCCCGTGACACGGTTCTGGAAATCGGCACCGGATCAGGGTATCAGGCCGCAATTCTCAGCCATCTCGCCCGGCGGGTCTATACCATCGACCGCCATCGTAACCTGACCCGTGAGGCCGAGATCGTGTTCACCAAGCTGGGCCTTGTGAACATCACCGTGCTGACCCGCGACGGGTCGTTCGGCTTGCCCGACCAAGGCCCTTTTGACCGCATCCTCGTGACCGCCGCCGCTGAAGACCCTCCGGGACCGCTGCTGCAACAATTGAAGGTTGGCGGTGTCATGGTGGTGCCTGTGGGCCAATCGGACACGGTGCAAAGCCTGATCAAGGTCACCCGATCCGAGGCGGGGTTCGACTACGAGGAATTCATGCCGGTCCGGTTTGTGCCGCTGATCGAAGGGATCGCGCGGGAGTGAAGGTGTGAGGGTGTAGCCCCAGCGCTCTTTCGCCCTTTTCGCCCTTTTTTGCCCCCTGCAACATCCTCCTTGCCCAAAGAACCCCACGCTAATGACAAATTTTGGCCACATTTCCACGCCCAACCGATGTATACCGCGCAGGCCTACCCAGGTCGCGCAGGCCTACCTAGGTCGCTAAGGAGACCGATCGACAATGGCAGACCTACTTCTTGGCGGGATTGCGATAAACGAAGTGCTGGTCGACCCGAACGGGGCGATCAATTACGACACCGACGGCAACGGCGTGGCGAACGCAACGGATGAATTTGTCGAACTGGTCAACACGTCAGCAGCCGCCATCGACATCTCAGGGGTTCAGCTTTGGGACGCAGGCATCGGGAATTATTTCACCTTCCCTCCGGGGACAATCCTGCAACCCGGCGCCCATGCAATGGTCATCACCGGGATATCCGCCGGGGGCAGCCTGCCCACCGGCGCGCCTGATGATCTGTTCTTCAGTGCTGGTCGCGGGTCACCCGTGATCAACAATGGCGGTGACAATATCATCGTCTACGACCCCTCCAATGACGAATACATCGCGGTCACATTCAACGGAGACCCGCTGGACGACCCGACCCTGGGCGTTGGTGGATATTCCGGATTTTCGGGGAGCGCGACCCAGCAGGGCGCGGGGGAGAACTTCGGCTTCGATACCGACGGACAATCCCTGCAACGTGCCCCTGACGGGTCGTCCATTATTATCTCCGACACCCCCACACCCGGCACGTCAAATGTCTGCTTTGTGGACGGCACCCTGTTCGATACACCCGATGGACCGCGCCCGATTGAGGCTCTGCGCCCCGGCAGCCTTGTGGCAACACTCAACAACGGCCCCCAGGCCGTGCGCTGGATCTATTTCTGCACATGGGACGCCGAAACGATCCGTCTGACACCAAAACTGGCCCCGGTGATGATCACACGCGGCGCCCTTGGAGCAGATGTGCCAAACCGCAACCTGCGGGTGTCACAACAGCATCGCATGTTGGTGCGTGGCGCAATTGCCCAACGTATGTTCGGCTGCACTGAAGTACTGATCGCCGCCCGGCACCTGCTTGCCCTGCCGGGCATTCACCTTGACCATACCCCGACGGCTCCGGTGACCTATTACCACATCATGCTCGACCGGCATGAGGTGCTTCTGGCCGAAGGCGCACCTGCGGAAAGCCTCTATCTTGGAGCGCAGACCCTCGAGAGCCTCCCCGCCGACGCTCTGCAGGAGATCGAAATGCTGATGAAGTGCCCGATCGCGCAGTTACACCACGAAGCAGTGCAACAGCCGGCCCGCCCGTTCGCCGAAGGGCGGCGTGCCCAAACGCTGGTGCGGCGCCACGGGCGGAACCGCAAACCCCTGCTGGTTGCCGCCTCGACCTGCCACCCGGCACCGCCCCCCAAACCGCGCGACATCGCGACCGGGAAAACCGCCGGAAACCGCCCCCTTCCGCCAAAGCCTGTTTCGGTGTATCCTGCGCCCAAAGAAGGCCCCCAGGGTCCGTAATTTGAGGAAGGTTCGAGCGCCATGCGCCTGATCGCAACGTATTTCCCCGCTCGCAGGTTAACCTTGCTGGCGCCGCTGGTCCTTGCCGCTTGTGTCGGCGCACCCGCCGACTGGGACTTCGATTTCCGCCCCAATGCGCCGCGCGGCAACGTGACGGTGGCTGATCGGCCCAATCCCGATAGCCGGGGCCTGATCTCTTACGACAGCTACCAGGTCGCCATTGCCCGGCGCGGTGATACGGTTGCCGATGTCGCCGGGCGCATTGGCCTTGGCCCGGCAGAGCTGGCCTCGTTTAACGGCCGCGCTGAAGGTGATGTGCTGCGGGTGGGCGAAGTTCTTGCCCTGCCTCGCCGCGTCGGCGGCGGCGCAGCTGCGGCAGGCAACGACATCGCCTCCATCGCAGGCGCAGCCATTGACGCCGCAGATGCAACGCCCGGCACAGGAACAGGCACAGGAGCCCGCCCGCAATTGCCCAATGGGCAAGAACCCGTCCGCCACCGCATTGCGCGCGGCGAGACAGCGTATTCCGTGGCCCGGCTTTACGGGGTGTCCGTGCGCTCGCTGGCCGAATGGAACGGCCTCGGGCCGGATCTGGCGGTGCGGGAAGGCCAGCACCTGCTGATCCCGATTGTGATCGAGACAATGTCACCTGGGGACAACAGCGCCCCCGGCGACAGCGTCGCCCCGTTGCCGCCGTCCGCCGCCACCCCGCTGCCGAACTCAATTGAAACCGCCACCTTGCCGTCGCTGGAAGGCACCGGCACCCCTGCCCCGGCACCTGCGGCGACACCCGCCCCGGCTCCTGCGCCAGCAGCAGGCAACGCCCGGCTGATCCAGCCTGTTGAGGGCGCGATCCTGCGTGGCTTCGGCAGCGGCAATGAAGGCATTGATATCGGGGTCTCCACTGGCACACCTGTGCGCGCCGCCGCTGATGGCACCGTCGCCGCGATCACCCAGGATACCGATCAGGTGCCAATCCTTGTGGTGCGTCATTCCGGGGGCCTGCTGACGGTCTACGCCAACATCCAGAACATCAGCGTCAGCCGGGGTGACACCATCAGCCGGGGACAGACTGTGGCCGAAGTGGGTGGCGGCGACCCGCCGTTCCTGCACTTCGAGGTCCGTCGCGGGTTTGAGGCCGTGAACCCCACCGACTACCTGCCCTGAGATCCACCGCTCCAATGCCCCGCTCCAATGCCCCGCTCCAATGCCCCGCTCCGATGGCCCGCTCCGATGGGCCGCTCCGATGGGCCCGAAAGGCCGCGCCTTGCCTCTGCACAAGGGTTGCGCTGGCGTTGTGGCCACCGCCCTTAAGTCTTGAAGGTGATCTCACCGTCTTCCGCAGCACTCCAGGTGGCCCGAAGAAGACGCGGGACCAGCGACATTTGCGTCAGAACCCGCTCTATCCGCTCCGCAGCTTCATCTGCCGCTCTTACCTGAGCGATGATTTCAACTGTTGTATTATCTGTGCGGCTTGCGATTTGGCACAGGCTCAAGCCTTGCTCCCCAAGACTGCCAATCAAAGCCGCCCGCATGTCCTTTTCATCTTCCCGCAAGCAATCAACCGACACATCAAACAGCTGCTCGGTCTCTGCGTTTTTCGACGCCGCTTTCTTGAGTTTTCGCACCACCGGCCTCAGCCCCAGATTTGAAAACACAATCAACGCCGTCAGGGCAATCGCGTATGGGATGTGCCCGGTCCCGGAGATCAGCCCAACAGCCGCCGAACACCAAAGCGTGGCCGCCGTATTGATGCCCTGAATATTGAACCCATCGCGGAAAATGATCCCTGCCCCAAGAAAGCCGATCCCCGACACAACCTGCGCCGCCACACGTGTCGGGTTGATGTCTTCGGGGAACAGCGCCGCAAACGTGACAAAACCTGCGGCCCCCAGTGAAACCAGCGCATTTGTTCGCAGCCCGGCCATCCGACCGCGAAACTGGCGTTCCGACCCGATGATCGCACCAAGCACTACGGCAAACGCCATGTTGATGGTTGAGAAGAGCAAAGACAAATTAAGGTCTGACAGAATTTGAGCCACTGGTCGGGTTTCCTCGGATAAACCCGACGACCATACCATGCAGCCACCGGAAAGACGCAACCTCAACAGCCTTTGGGGTGGATTCACGGCACATCAGCCATCACACCCGGCTTCTGCGGTTGGGTATTCGCATTTGCAGCGAAGAATGCGCGGCAGGTGCCAACATGGCACAGAGAACATGACGCGGAGAACATGACGCAACGAACATGGCCCAGAGAACATGGCGCAACGAACATTCCCTCCCCAAACACCACTATCCGCCCTTCCGCCCTTGCACCCCACACCCCTAGGTTTATAACGCCGACAGTTTGCCCGCGCGTCAGCGGTGCACGTCTGCGTCTGGGGGCCACCATGCCAAAGAACCGATATCAACTCCATCATGATCATCGGCGCAGGCCCTATCGTCATTGGCCAGGCCTGTGAGTTCGATTATTCCGGCGCTCAGGCCTGTAAGGCGCTGCGCGAAGAGGGTTACCGGGTCATTCTGGTGAACTCCAACCCGGCCACAATCATGACCGACCCGGAGCTTGCCGACGCCACCTATATCGAGCCGATCACCCCCGAAGTTGTTGCCAAGATCATCGAGAAAGAGCGCCCCGATGCGCTGTTGCCGACCATGGGTGGCCAGACCGGCCTCAACACCGCGCTGGCGCTGGAAGAAATGGGCGTACTGGAAAAATTCAACGTCGAGATGATCGGCGCCAAACGCCCCGCAATCGAGATGGCCGAAGATCGCAAATTGTTTCGTGAAGCGATGGACCGGATCGGCCTGGAGAACCCCAAGGCCACCATCGTCGCAGCGCCAAAAGGTGAGAACGGCAAGTATGACATCAACGCCGGCCTGGCCGAGGCCATCGCCGCCATCGAATATGTCGGCCTGCCCGCGATCATCCGCCCCGCCTTTACCCTTGGCGGCAACGGCGGCGGCGTGGCGTATAATCGTGAGCAATATGAGCATTTCTGCCGCAGCGGCATGGAGGCCTCCCCCGTGGCGCAAATCCTGATTGACGAAAGTCTGCTGGGTTGGAAAGAATTCGAGATGGAGGTTGTGCGCGACAAAGCTGACAACGCCATCATCGTCTGCGCGATCGAAAACGTCGACCCGATGGGGGTACATACAGGGGACAGCATCACCGTCGCCCCGGCCCTGACATTGACCGACAAAGAATACCAGATCATGCGCAATAACTCGATTGCGGTGCTGCGCGAAATTGGGGTTGAGACCGGCGGGTCCAACGTCCAGTGGGCGGTGAACCCCGAAGATGGCCGCATGATTGTGATCGAGATGAACCCGCGCGTGTCCCGCTCCTCCGCGCTGGCGTCCAAAGCCACCGGGTTTCCGATCGCCAAAATCGCCGCGAAACTCGCCGTGGGGTACACGTTGGACGAGTTGGACAACGACATCACAGGCGTCACACCCGCCAGTTTTGAGCCGACAATTGACTACGTCGTCACCAAGATCCCCCGCTTTGCGTTTGAGAAATTCCCCGGCAGCGAACCCCATCTGACCACCGCGATGAAATCCGTGGGTGAGGCCATGGCTATCGGCCGCTCGTTTCACGAGTCGATGCAGAAGGCGCTGGCCAGCATGGAAACCGGCCTGACCGGCTTTGATGAGATCGAGATTGAGGGCGCGGACCAGGACCCCGCCGCAATCACCAAAGCGCTGGCCAAACAAACCCCGGACCGTATCCGGGTGATTGCGCAAGCCATGCGCCACGGCCTGAGCGATGATGCCATCTTCGCCGTCACCAGGTTCGACCCGTGGTTTCTTGCCCGGATCCGCGAGATCATCGAAGAAGAGGCCCGGATCCGCGATCAGGGGATGCTGGCCACGGAAAAAGACTTCCGCCGGGTCAAGATGATGGGCTTCACCGACGCCCGTCTTGCGACCCTGACAGGCCTTGAGGAACACGAAATCCGCCGCGCCCGCATCGGCGCTGGCGTGGTTGCACAGTTCAAACGGATCGACACCTGCGCCGCCGAATTTGAAGCGCAAACCCCCTATATGTATTCCACCTACGAGACCCCGGCGATGGGTGAGGCCGAATGTGAAGCCCGCCCCAGCAACGCGAAAAAAATTGTGATCCTTGGCGGCGGCCCCAACCGTATCGGCCAGGGGATCGAGTTTGACTATTGCTGCTGCCACGCCTGCTACGCCCTGTCTGACGCGGGTTACGAAACCATCATGGTCAACTGTAACCCCGAGACCGTCTCCACCGACTACGACACCTCCGACCGCCTGTATTTTGAACCGCTGACCCTGGAACACACCCTCGAAATCCTCCGCGTTGAGCAAGAAAACGGCACGTTACACGGCGTGATTGTGCAGTTCGGCGGCCAGACCCCCCTGAAGCTGGCAAATGCGCTGGAGGAGGCGGGCATCCCGATCCTCGGCACCACACCTGACGCCATTGACCTGGCTGAGGATCGTGAACGGTTCCAGCAACTGGTCCAGCGCCTCGGCCTGAAGCAGCCACAAAACGCCATCGCCACCACCGACGAGCAGGCCAAAGAGGCCGCCGAAATCCTCGGCTATCCGCTGGTGATCCGCCCCTCCTACGTGCTGGGTGGCCGCGCCATGGAGATCGTGCGCGATACCGCCCAACTCAACCGCTACATCCGCGATGCCGTGGTTGTGTCCGGTGACAGCCCGGTGCTGCTTGACCGCTACCTTGACGGCGCGGTTGAGGTTGATGTTGACGCCCTGTGTGACGGTGAAAACGTCCACGTCGCCGGTATCATGCAGCATATTGAAGAGGCAGGTGTTCACTCCGGTGACAGCGCCTGTTCCCTGCCGCCCCACACGCTCAGCGAAGACATCCAGAACCAGATCATCACCCAGACCGAAGCCCTCGCCCGCGCCCTGCACGTCGTTGGCCTGATGAACGTGCAATTCGCCGTCAAACCCAACGAAGACGGCGTCGAGGAAATCTTCCTCATCGAAGTGAACCCCCGCGCCTCACGCACCGTGCCGTTTGTCGCCAAAGCCACCGACTCAGCCATCGCGTCGATCGCCGCACGCCTGATGGCGGGTGAAAAACTCACCGACTTCCCCATCGCCGCACCCCACGTCCCGGTGGACGAGGATACCCCGATCACCCAGGGCGACCCGATGTCGCTTGCCGATTTCCGCACCCCGTGGTTCTCGGTGAAAGAGGCGGTGCTGCCGTTCGCGCGGTTCCCCGGTGTCGATACATTATTGGGGCCGGAAATGCGCTCGACCGGTGAAGTCATGGGCTGGGACCGCACCTTCCCGCGCGCGTT
>JAESTV010000298.1 GCA_016763475.1 Roseicyclus sp. | reverse complement strand
TGGGTGGGCCGTCTCTGACACCCCGTCCCTACTCTTGCCACTCCGCCAGCCGCGCGACGTACCGCGCCAAGGTGTCGATCTCCAAATTCACCCGATCCCCAACCGCCGCCGCACCCCAGGTTGTCACCTGCTTGGTATGGGGAATAATGTTCACCCCAAACTCCGCTCCATCCACCTGGTTCACTGTCAACGATGTGCCATTCAGCGCAACCGAGCCTTTGGAGGCCACAAACCGGGCCAGCCCGTCAGGGGCGCGGAGCACAAACCGGGTCGAATCCCCGTCCTCAACCATGGCCACAATCTCAGCCACACCGTCCACGTGACCCGAGACGATGTGCCCCCCCAACTCATCTCCACCCTCAGCGCCCGTTCCAGGTTCAGACGTGCGCCCTCACCCCAGGCCCCCACGTTTGTCTTCGAAACCGTCTCAGCCGAGATATCGACATCAAACCAATCCGCCCCCATGCCCACAACCGTCAGGCACACGCCGTTGCACGCAATCGACGCCCCCATATCAACGCTGTCCATGTTGTAGCCGGTGCCAATCCGCGCCCGCAGATCGCCGCGATGTTCCAGCGCGCGAACCTCACCCAGATCGGTGATTATACCTGTGAACATGTCCAACACTCCAATGCCTCTCACAACTGATATCGCGCTCAAATGCCTGCCGTCCAGCGTTGCATCCATCACGCTCCCGCCACAATTCGGCCCTGACCCCGCCAATCCCTTTTGATCTTGGTCACAAAATCCGGCTAGAAGGCCCGTAACCCAAGGATCCTGCCCCAATGGCGCCCAGCCACGCCCACCGCGCTTTTTTGTTCCTGCAAGGCCCCCACGGGCCGTTCTTCAGTCATCTCGGCGAGATGATGGCAAACGCAGGTGCGCAGGTCTGGCGGGTGGGATTTAACCGCGGCGATCAGAGGTTCTGGCCGGATCAATCCACCTACATCGCCTTTAATGACGCGGCCGGGAACTGGCCGGCCCGTATCGCGGACCTTCTCGATGAAAAGGGCATCACCGATCTGGTGTTATATGGGGATACACGTCCGATCCACGCTCAGGCCATTGAACATGCCCGCGCCAAAGGCATCACCGTACACGTGTTTGAGGAGGGGTATCTGCGCCCCTATTGGGTGACCTATGAACGTGGCGGTGCCAACGGTCATTCGCGGCTGATGAATACCTCTGTGGCGCAGATGCGCAATGCCCTGAAAAACCTCGATCTTGATCTGCCCGATACACCCGCAAAGTGGGGTGATATGCGCCAGCATGTGTTTTACGGCGCCGCCTACCACGGCTTTGTACTGCTGGCGAACCGGGGTTACGCCAATTTTCGCCCACATCGAGCCTTGACGGTCCGGCAGGAATTTCGTCTGTACCTGCGCCGTCTGGCGCTGATGCCGTTGCTGTGGCTGGATCGCGTGCAGGCCACCTACCGGATCAAAACCGGCGGGTTTCCCTATCATCTGGCGCTGCTGCAACTGGCCCACGATGCCAGCTTCCGGGACCATGGGCCATTCGACACCATGGCGGATTTTCTTGAGGTGCTGATTGCAGGCTTCGCTGAAGGCGCACCAGCCCACCACCACCTGGTGTTCAAAGCCCACCCGTTGGAAGATGGCCGCACTCCGATCCGCGCCGACATCCGGCGCATCGCAACCCAACACGGCGTCAGGGACCGGGTCCATTACGTGCGCGGCGGCAAACTCGCACGCCTCCTCAACGACGCACGCTCTGCGGTGACGGTGAATTCCACCGCTGCGCAGCAGGCGCTCTGGCGCGGACTGCCGCTGAAAGCCTTTGGTCAGGCGGTATATCTCAAACCCGAGTTCATCTCGGACCAGCCAATGGATGCGTTTTTCCAGAACCCCACACGCCCCGACACCCGTGCCTACCGCGCGTATCGCCACTATCTGCTGGAGACCTCGCAGATCAGCGGCAGCTTCTATTCTTCCCGCGGTCGCAGGCAATTATTGCGGCAAGTTGTGGATATGATGCTGTCCCAGGAGGACGCCTATGATGCCCTTGACGCTGGCAGACCGGCACCACGGCAACACCTTTCGCTGGTGAAATGACGCAAGGGCTTCCCCGAACACAGCTTTTTGGGTAACCTTCAAAAAAACGAGAATAAAATACTTGAGGCAGTTCAGGCTAAAGGAGCCACCCCCGTGACATCGACGGTTCCCCGGATCGCGCGCATTGCTGCGCTCTGCACCTGTGTGGTTGCAGTTTCCGCATGTGACGTGCTTACCCGCGTCCTCCCTTCAGCGGGCCCAACCCGCAATCAGATCTTCGCCGGTTCAGTCCAGCGCCAGGGTGATGCCTTTGTGGTGGAGGTCAACCAACGTGTGACCGCCGCCACATCCGTGGTGCCCACCCTCGGCTTCCCCCCCAGTTTGCTGAACGCCGGCGTGTCCAACACCGAAGTGATCCAACCCGGTGACACCCTGAACCTGACAGTTTTCGAGAACGTGTCCGATGGCCTGCTGGCCGGGGAAGGCAGCAATGCCGCGACGCTGTCGACATTACAGGTCGACACCGCCGGGTTTATCTTCATTCCATACGCAGGCCGCATCCGCGCGGCGGGGAATACACCCGAACAACTGCGCGATATCATCACCCGTAACCTCGACGAACAAACACCCGACCCCCAGGTCATTGTGGTCCGTGAGCCCGGGAATGGCGCAACTGTTGTGGTGTCTGGTGACGTGAATGGCACCGGAATTTACCCGATAGAACGCCCGACCCGGACCCTGTCTGGCATGTTGGCTGCCGCTGGCGGCACCTCTGTCAGTGCCGAGATCACCCGCGTCACGGTTGTGCGCGGTGGTCAGACTGGCACAGTCTGGTATCAGGACATCTTCCGCGATCCCAGTGTCGATATCGCCCTCCGCGCTGATGACCGGATCCTGGTTGAAGAAGACAGTCGCCAGTTTACCGCCCTTGGTGCCACCGGCGCCCAGACGATTGTAGAATTTGAGACCCAGGTGCTTTCTGCCATTGACGCAATTGCCTCCGTTGGTGGCCTGAACCCGTCACTCGCCGATCCAACAGGTGTGTTCATCCTGCGCAATGAGCCGGAAGTGCTGGCCGAGCTGGTGCTGGCCCGCAACGATCTGACCGGCGCCCAGCGGATGATCTATGTCCTCGACCTGACCGCGCCCACCGGCATGTTCGAGGCGCGCGACTTCCTGATCCGCGATGGCGACACCGTGTATGTCACCTCGGCGCCGATCACACAGTTCAACACGGCGATCTCTGCGCTGACTGGCACGTTGACCTCGGTCACGGGCGTGGGTGACGCGATCAACGGCACCACCAACTGATCCATGGATCAGCCCGGCAACATGGATGAGGGGCCAACCGGCCCCCGCCGCCGGGCGTCCCATTTCAACGCCGGTTTCCTGACAAATACCCGCGT
>JAESTV010000297.1 GCA_016763475.1 Roseicyclus sp. | reverse complement strand
TACCGCCCCGGCGCCCATTGGGCAATGGGTGGGTGTCTTGCACCGCGCCTGGAGTGGCGATAAGCGCGGGCCCATGTCCGATCACTCACCAAACCCCGATCCGCAGCCCCACCGCCAGCCAACCTTTGTGCTGGTGCGCCCGCAAATGGGTGAGAACATCGGCGCCGCCGCGCGGGCGATGTGGAACTTTGGCCTCGACAAGATGCGTGTGGTTGATCCCCGTGACGGTTGGCCAAATGAGCGCGCGGTGGCGTTGGCCAGTGGGGCCGGGCGGCTTCTGGACGACACGCAGCTGTTTGACGACGTGCCTGGCGCGCTTTCGGATTGCACCTACGTGTTTGCCACCACGGCCCGTGACCGCGACCTGACAAAAACCGTGGTCTCTCCTGAGCGCGCGATGGCGCAGGCCCGTGAGATTACGGCGGCTGGCGGCAAGGTGGCCATTCTGCTTGGCCCCGAGCGCGCCGGGCTGGAGAATGCCGACGTGGCGCTTGCCAACGCAATCATCTCGGTGCCGGTGAACCCGGAGTTTCCCTCCCTCAACCTCGCCCAATGTGTGCTTTTGTGCGCCTATGAGTGGCGCAGACAGACGGAGGACGTTGCCCAGGAGGTGGTGGTATTGGCGAATACCGACTTTGCCAGCGGGGTGGAGATTGAGAAACTTGGTCTCCATTATGAGGAGCGGCTGGACGCGGCCGGGTTCTTCTGGCCCCCGGCGAAGGCTGAGAGCATGAAGCTGACCCTGCGCAATTTGTGGGGGCGGCTAAATCTGACACGGGCCGACGTGCAGACGTTACATGGAATGATGCGGCAGATGGTGCGGTGGGCCGAGGGTAAGCGCAAGAATCTGTGACGGTATGGGTTCCATGAGGGATTGCGCCGCGCTTTGCGCGTCGCCGGGCCTCACTTCGTTCGGTCCAAGTGGGCGGTCCAAGTGGGCGGCCAAACGGGCAGCACGTTGCGCCGCCTTGAGCCACCCCTGCGGGGGGGGCTGCAAGTCGTCGCCGGGGGCCTCACTTCGTTCGGCTAACGGCTGGCGGGCAATGGCTGGCGGGCAATGGCTGGCTCGGTATTGGGTTGATGCTTACGGCACGTATTTGCGGGAGATTTTGCGGGCGGCGAAGTCCTCTCAGGCAGGCGTTTGCCGGGGGTGCAAGAGGGGGGTATCGCCTTGTCGGGCGTAGAGGTGCGGGGCAGGCGCTGGAATTTTGGGGCGCTGCCCCCGGCCAGAGGCCTCCCCCCCGGCCAGCGGCCTTCCCTGAGGTATTTCGGGCCAGATGAAGGTTGGCTTGATCAACCTGTCCTTGATGCCTTGGGCGCTTGAAGGGCCGCTTGGCGCGCGATAGGTCTTGCGGCAAAGGACCAAGAGGCAAGAGGGACGCGCCATGGCAGGCCAACGAAACATCTTTGAAGAGGTCAGCGAGACCCGGAAACCCGCCGCCACCCCCGGCGGTGTAAGCGGAGACCGGGGCCGTGGCCGTGGCCGGGTGCGGGGTTTTGTGGTGATCCTGTTTGTGATGGTGGTGGTGCAGATCGCCATTGGCGGGCTGACACGGTTGACCGATTCGGGCCTGTCGATCACCCAATGGGCGCCGATCACCGGTGCAATTCCGCCGCTGACTGAGGCGGCATGGCAGGCAGAGTTGGAAGCCTACCGCACCACCACCGAATATCAGGAGCAGAACCGGGGCATGAGCCTTGGGGAGTTCAAATCGATCTATTGGTGGGAGTGGGGCCACCGCCAGTGGGCGCGGATCATCGGCCTGGTTTGGGCCATCGGGTTTGTGGGCCTTCTGGCGGCAAAATCCGTGCCCGTGGGCTGGACCGGACGGCTGGTGTTTCTTGGGTTCTTGGGGGGGCTTCAGGGGGTGGCTGGCTGGTGGATGGTGCATTCCGGCCTTGCGCCGGGGATGTTTGACGTCGCCTCCTACAGGCTTGCTGTACATCTGGGGCTGGCCTTCTGGATTCTGGCGCTGATGGCGTGGTATATTCTCAGGCTTGGTCGCGGCGAGGCCGAGTTGATCGCTGCGCGGCGCGAGGGTGACCGCCGACTTGTCGCATTGGCCACCGGGCTGATCTATCTGAGTATCCTGCAGATCCTGATCGGCGCGCTGGTTGCGGGTATTGATGCGGGCCGAAACTACATTGATTGGCCGCTAATGGCGGGCGCGTTCACCCCGCCGGATATGTGGGTGATCGAGCCATGGTATCGCAACCTGTTTGAGAACGACGGCACCGTCCAATTCTTCCACCGGATCACCGGCTACGTCTTGTTTGCCTCTGGTATCACCGTCTGGATGGTGGCGCGACGTTCCGCTCGTGCCGCCACAAAACGCGCGTTTGATTGGGTGGTTCTGATGCTTCTGGGCCAGATCACCCTGGGCATCGTCACTGTCATGTATTCCTCACCGTGGCATCTGGCGATATTCCACCAATTTGGCGCGGTGATCCTGATTACGCTGGTTGTGCGGGCGCGCTTTGTGTCGCGTTATCCACTTCCGCAATCTGTACGTGGATCTACATAAAATAGGGAGCTGCGTGATGGCTGCACTTGACGATCTTCTCAAACATCACCGAACAACCGAGGCTTTGGGCCAGGTCATGGGGCGTCTTGGCTGGGATCAGGAAACCATGATGCCGGAGGGCGCAGCTGAGCAGCGTGGTGAAGAAATGGCAGCGTTGGAAAGTGTCCTGCACAACCGCCGCACGGACCCCCGGGTGGGGGAATGGCTGGCGGGCGCAGTGGCATCAAGCGACGCTGAAAAGGCGCAGGTCCGGGAGATTGCACGCAGCCACGCCCGTGCCGTGAAAGTGCCGGGTGAGTTGGCAGCGGAATTGGCGCGCTTGACCTCGGTAAGCCAGGGGATCTGGGCGAAAGCCCGCGCGGCGGATGATGTGGCGGCATTTTTGCCGACCCTTAAACAGGTGGTGGCGTTGCGGCGTGAGGAAGCGGCGGCGATTGCTGATGGCGGTGATCCATACGACGCGCTGTTGCAGGACTATGAACCCGGCACGACGGCGGGTGAGATTAGTGATTTGTTCGACCGGATGCGCCCGCGCCTTGTGGCCCTGCGCGACAGGCTTGCGGGGGCGACGATGCCTGCGCCACTAACCGGGTTTTTCCCCGAGGCGGCGCAGATGGACCTGAGCCGGGAGGTCGCAAGAACCTTTGGCTATGATTTCAACAACGGTCGCCTGGATCTGGCTGTGCATCCGTTCAGCTCAGGCTCTGGCGCGGATGTTCGGATCACCACACGGGTTGACGAGGGTGAGCCATTTGGCTGCCTCTACTCCACAATCCACGAAGTTGGCCACGCCACATACGAGCAGAACATTGCACCGGAGTTTCGCCTGACGGCGCTGGGGCAGGGGGTGTCGATGGGGGTTCATGAAAGCCAGAGCCGGATCTATGAGAACCAACTGGCGCGCTCAGCGGGATTCACCCAGTATCTGCACGGGCGTATGGCGGAGCATTTTGGGCCATTGTCTGCCAGCGCAGATGACATGGAGCGGGTGATCAACAGGGTGGAGACCGGGTACATTCGGACCGAGGCCGATGAGGTCCACTACAACCTCCACATCATGCTGCGCTTTGATCTGGAACGGCAATTGTTTGGCGGTGCGCTTGAGGTCGAGGATCTGGAAGAGGCGTGGAATGCGCGGTTCCTGAAGGATTTCGGGATCGCGGTGGATCACCCCTCAAACGGGGTATTGCAAGACGTGCATTGGTCTGTGGGCTTGTTCGGGTATTTCCCGACCTACGCCCTTGGCAATGTCTATGCGGGGTGCCTGCACGCGGCATTGCGCCGGGATTTGCCGGATCTGGATGCCTCACTTGCGGCGGGTGAGCCTGCGCCGGCGCTGGAGTGGTTGCGGGAGCGATTGCAGCGCCATGGTGGCCTGCGCCCGCCGCGGGAAACCATCCGCCATGCCACAGGTGCCGAGATCAGCGAAGCGCCGTTGCTGGATTATCTGGATGCCAAATACGGCGCATTGTTTGGGGTCTGACACCGGGTTCTACGACGTTGGCCAATCCGGCGCGCGTTTTTCGAGGAAGGCGCTGATCCCCTCGGCGGTTTGTGCGTTGAGCATATTGTTGACCATAACATCCCCGGTCAGCCCATAGGCCTGTGCCAGTGTCAGATCGGCTTGCTCATAGAATGCGCGTTTGCCGACACGTACGGCGGAGGACAGTTTCGAGGCGATGGTTTGGGCGAGGTCGTGGGTTGCGCGCTCCAGTTGATCAGGCGCGGCGATGCGGTTGACAAGCCCAAGCTCTCGGGCACGAGCGGCCGTCAGGAACTCCCCGGTTGTCAGCATCTCAAACACCTGCTTTCGGGGCATGACGCGGGAAAGCGCCACCATTGGGGTGGCGCAAAACAGCCCGATATTGACGCCGTTGACGCCAAACCGGGCATCATCGGTGGCGACTGCCAGATCACAGGAGGCAACCAGCTGACACCCGGCGGCGGCGGCAAGGCCATGGATCTGCGCGATGACGGGCTGGGGCAGGCGGGGGATGGTCTGCATCAGGGTCGAGCAGCGATCAAACAGATCACGCCACGCTGCTGCGCCGCCATCCTGGGCCTGGCGCGCCGCCTGCATCTGCTTGAGG
Source organism: Roseicyclus sp. (assembly GCA_016763475.1). GTDB lineage: Bacteria > Pseudomonadota > Alphaproteobacteria > Rhodobacterales > Rhodobacteraceae > Gymnodinialimonas. Next base: position 1,224 of record JAESTV010000297.1, on the reverse strand, counting down.
TCGTGGCCTGCACAAAACACCCGGCCTGCGCCCTTGAGGACAACAACCTTTTGGGCAGGATCCTCGGACACCGTATCAAGGGCATCTTGCAACGCCGCCAGCATGTCATCGGACAGCGCGTTCAGGTTGCCCGGAGAATTGAGCGTCAGATGGGTGATCGCGTCGCGATCCTCGCGTAGGATCAATGGGTTCGACATGAGGTCTCCCTTGCTTTGCCGGGGTCTTCCGGGAAAGGTAGCCGCTGAGGTGCGAAGGGGGAAGTGCCATGAAGGTGGTGATGCAGGCGGAGGAATTGTCGGAGTATCTCGACGAGATATTCCCACAGGCCCGTGGTGACTTTGTGATTGAAGCGGTGGCGGAGCACGCGGTGCGGGTGCGGATGCCAGTGGCCGAGCGGCATTTGCGCCCCGGAGGCACGGTGTCGGGGCCTGCGATGTTCGCGTTGGCAGATGTTTCGGTCTACATCGCGGTTTTGGCAATGCTGGGGCGGGAGGCATTGGCGGTGACCACAAGCGGCTCGTTTGATTTCATGCGTAAACCGGCGGCGATGGCGGATCTGATCTGTGATTGCCGGTTGTTGAAGCTGGGGCGTGTGTTGGCGGTGGGGGAGTGCATGATCTATTCCGAGGGTGTGGAACCGCCTGTGGCGCGGGTGTCGATGACCTATGCGATTCCACCGGCGCGCTGACGCGATCCCCCGACGCGGCGAGATATCGGGTCTTTGATCAAATAGCGCGGCTGCGCCGCAGTTGTCTTTTTGCGCTTGCGCGGGTGGGGGCGCTGCCCCCGGCTTCGCCTCCCCCGAGGTATTTTTGGCCAGATGAAGCCCCGCCAGATGAAGCCCCGCCAGATGAAGCCTCGCCAGATGAAGCCTCGGTTGTGGAGGGGAGCGTTACTTGGGGGCTGGGCCGGCGGGTGGAATCGCCCTGGCCAAGGCTTCGCCGCCGCGATGGAGTTCGCGGATCTGGATGTCTTCGGTTTCGAAAATGTGTTTCAGGATCGGGATTGCCGCGTGGGGATTGGTATCACCGCACATGAAGATATCAAACGCGCCGTAGCCGATTTCGGGCCACGTATGGCAGGCGATGTGAGACTCGGCCAGGATTGCAATGCCAGTGACGCCCTGGGGGGAGAAGCGGTGGGTGTGGATGTGCAAGAGTGTGGCGCCGGTGGCCTCGGTTGCCTCGCGCATGGCCCGTTCGATGGTGACGGGGTCATCGAGGT
>JAESTV010000296.1 GCA_016763475.1 Roseicyclus sp. | reverse complement strand
GCTTCCAGAGCCACTTTGGTCATTTTGTCGGCAACGGCGGCCTGGTTTTTGAAAACGTCGCCGAATGCGGACATGTCCATCGGGATCGAACCCATCATGTCGGACATAACTTTTGTGAAGTCGGTGGTGGATGCTGCTTTAGCCATTGGAATTCTCCGTGGGATACCCGTGTCGGGTGGTGTGTTGATGGGAGATATATGAATGCTGCAGTGCAGAAAGTCAAGATTTATTCTGCGCTGCAGCATTATTTCCAACGGGTCGAAAAAACCAATGATATCAGGCGGCGTTCCCCTCTTTCACGTAGGTTCCCGGGGCTGGCGCCAGAATGTCGCGGCCATCTGCGCCGGGAACACGGGCCGCAACCTTTGCGCCCGAGCGTTTGGCAAGCCATTTTTCCCAACGTGGCCACCAGGAGCCCTCGTTGAAAGACGCGGCCTCCAGCCAATCCGCCGCCTCGCCGGACACATCCGGGTTGGTATAATGGCCGTATTTCTTCTTGCTGGGCGGGTTCACAATACCCGCGATATGGCCTGATTCCGACAGGATGAAGGTCTTGTCCTTTGACGCCATCTTGGTGACACCCCGGAAACTATCGACCCACGCGGCGATGTGGTCGGTTTCACAGGCGATGGCACACATCGGAACGGTGACATCCTTGAGGCTCAGGTTTTCGCCGAACGCCTCAAACCCGGTGCTGGCCAGATGATCCCCCTGACACAGTTTCCGCAGGTATTCGACAGCCATTTTGCCGGGCAAGTTGGTGCTGTCCCCGTTCCAATACAGCAGATCGAAGGCAGGCGGCGCCTCCCCCATCATATAGCTGCGCACGGCGGGGCCATAGATCAGATCCTTGGAGCGCAGGAACGAAAATGTCTTCGACATGAAATAGCTGTTCAGGACACCGTCCTGTAAAACCTGTCGTTCGATCGCATCAACAAAGTCATCTTGCAGGAACGGTGTGAATTCACCCTGAACCGAGAAATCGGTCAATGTGGTGAACAGCGTGGCGGATTTGATCGACTTGTCACCGCGCTTTTTCAAAAGCGCCAGGGTCAGGTTCAGCGTTGTGCCGGCGATACAATACCCCACCGCGTTCACCTGCTTTTCGCCGGTGATGGCTTTCACCTCTTCCAGCGCCGCAAGGTAGCCTTCCTGCATGTAGTCTTCCAGTCCGACATCAGAATAACTGGCGTCGGGGTTCTTCCAGCTGACCACAAACAGGGTATAACCCTGATCCACAATCCACTTTATCAGGCTATTTTTTGGCTTCAGATCAAGGACATAGAACTTATTTATCCAGGGCGGGAAGATGATCAGCGGGGTCTTGTGCACCGTCTCGGTGGTTGGCGCGTATTGGATCAACTCCATCATTCGGTTGCGGTAAACAACCGACCCTTCGGTGGTCCCGATATTGCCGCCAACCTCAAAGGCCGCCGGGTCGGCGAGGGTTGGCAACAGTTCACCGCCGTGGGTCTCGATATCGCGCACCAGGTTCTCAAGCCCATGCACAAGGCTTTCGCCCTCCGTCTCAACCGCCTTTTCCAGCGCATCAGGGTTGGTGGCGAAGTAATTGGTGGGGGAGAACAGATCGATCACCTGATTGGCGAAAAACTCCACCCGCTGCCGGTCCATGGAGTCAAGCCCGTCCAGCTCCTCCACAGCAGTCCTGACCGCCTCGGACCCCGTCACATATTGATGGCGCACGAAGTTGAAGTAGGGGTGTGTGCGCCACAACGGATTGGCGAAGCGCTTGTCGGCGGGCAGGTCATCATCAGGCAACAGGGGCATCTTGCCTTCAGCCAGCGCCTCTTTCATCTCGATGAATTGAGTCATCGCCTGACCCCAATACTCGGCCTGCTTCTCCAACAGCTTGCCGGGGTTGGCGATCATATCGGACCAATACGCCATACCCGCCTTCATGTAGAGGTCTTGGCTGGGGCCTTGCAGCCCCTTATCCGAAGTTCCGCGCTGTCCCATGGCAGCCACAAGGCGCTTTGACAGGGCTTCCACCTTGGCGAGGTTTGCGTTCAACCGTTTCAGGGCTTCCCCCTCGTGCGGCGCCTCTTGGGATGTGTCCTGATCATCCGCACCTGAGTTCGACTTTTCCATTGCCACCTTGCTTTCCTCGGAGCGATGCTGCATCTGCATCGTAGCGGGACCACGGTGAGGGGGTCCACGTGACGAAATGATCCGGGGCACACCCCGGATCTCTTGCTTGGGGTACTTATGCGACAGCTCTTCACCTACGACCTAATGGAATCGATGCGCGTCACCAATCAATGGATGGGTGCATCAGCCCGCGCCATGTGCAGTTACCCGCAACTGGGGCTGGTGGCGAACCCCCTGATCCAGATGACCGCCGCCTGGGGCGAAGTCGCCGAACGCAGCTTTGCGCGTATGGCCGTCAAACCCGATTGGGGCATCAACTCGTTCCCCGGCGAAGACGGCCGTGACCATGTTGTCAGCATCGAACACGTCGTTGAACGCCCCTTCGGCGATCTGATCCGCTTTGACGTACAGGGCCGCGCGCCCACGGGCCGCAAGGTTCTGCTGGTGGCGCCGATGTCAGGCCACTACGCGACATTGCTGCGCAAAACAGTTCTGTCCCTGCTGCCTGATGCTGATGTCTACATCACCGATTGGCACAATGCGCGCGACATTCCGGTCAGCGAGGGTAAGTTCGACATTGAGGATTACACCCTCTACCTGGTTGATTTTCTGCGAGAAATGGGACCGGACACCAACGTGATTGCAGTGTGTCAGCCTGCCCCTCTGGCGCTGGCGGCCACAGCTTATCTGGCCGCGGAAGACCCCGACGCGCAGCCCCGCACCTTGACCCTGATTGGCGGCCCGATTGACCCTGACGCTGCCGCCACTGATGTGACGGACTTTGGCCGCCGGGTAACCATGGGCCAGCTGGAAAAGTTCGCCGTCCAGCGTGTCGGTTTCAAATACGCCGGTGCCGGGAGGATGGTCTATCCGGGCATTCAGCAACTGTCGTCGTTTATCGCGATGAACGCCGAAACCCACGTCAAAGCCTTCACCGATCAGATTGTGCGGGTGTCCAAAGGTGAGGCGGGTGACCACGACAAACACAACGCGTTTTATGACGAATATCTGGCGGTCATGGACATGACCGCAGAATTTTACCTGTCAACGGTAGAGCGGATCTTCAAAAACCGCGAGATTGCGGACAACGCCTTCATGGTCAACGGCAAGCTAGTGGATATCGGCAAGATCACCACTGTTGCCGTGAAGACAGTTGAGGGCGGGAAAGACGATATCTCGGCGCCGGGCCAATGTGTTGCCGCGCTGGATTTGCTGACCGGATTGCCCGATGCCAAGAAGGCCTCATACATCGAACCCGAAGCCGGGCATTACGGGATTTTCGCGGGCAAAAGCTGGCGCAACAATATCCGGCCACTGGTGTTGGAGTTTATTGATGCCAACGGGGCTGCCAAAATTGTGCCGAGCAAAAAGAAGAAGACGAAGGCCGGGTGACTGATGACCTCACCCTTCGCTGTGCCTGCGGCGCTCTGACCGGGTGTTTGGCGGCGCGTACAGCGAAGGCGG
>JAESTV010000295.1 GCA_016763475.1 Roseicyclus sp. | reverse complement strand
TCGTTGCCCTGAAGGTGGGCGCGTCCGATCAGGCACAGGTGGCGACGGTGTCCCATACCGCATCACTGGCTGGCAGCGACGCAGGCGCGCGGGCCTTGCTGGCGCGATTGGGGATCGGGCAAGTCAGCGGCCTTTCGGCGCTGCTGGAAGTGTTGAAACTGCTGCACATCGCCGGTGCTTTGCCATCAAACCGCATCGCGTCGATGTCCTGTTCCGGTGGCGAGGCCAGCCTGTTGGCAGATACCGCACTGGCTTATGATGTGGAATTCCCATCGCTGACTGCGCAACAGCGCGGCGATCTGCGCGACGCGCTCGGGCCAAAAGTGGCGTTGGCCAATCCGTTGGATTATCACACATATATCTGGGCCGATCGGGCCGCGATGACAGCGTGTTTCGCCGCGATGATGGACCGCGACCTTGCGCTGGGGTGTGTGGTGCTGGATTTCCCTCGCGCAGACCGGTGCCCCGCGCCGGAATGGGATCTGGTGATTGAAGCGGTGGCGGATGCCCAAGCCGCGTGCGGCGTACCGATGGCAATTGTCGCAAGCCTGCCCGACACATTGCCCGAGGATGCGGCCCTAAGGATCATGGCCCGTGGGATTGTGCCCCTCGCGGGGCTATCCGACACGATGGAGGCCGTGGACGTGGCGGCGAAGCTAGGGCGCCAGGTGTCTCCTGCCCCTGTGGTTTTGCCGGGTGCGGATGGTCCGTCGCGCATTGTTGGTGAGGCTGAGGCAAAGGCATGCCTTGCCGCCCACGGCCTCACCATTCCCAAATCCGCCAGGGCCGGGACAGCATCCGAAGCCGGTAAAGTCGCCACACAGCTTGGCGGGCTGGTGGCGCTGAAAGGAGAGGGTATCACCCACAAGATGGAGGCTGGGGCAGTTGTGTTGAACCTTGCCGCCAGCGATGTTGCGACTGCTGCGGCTCACATGTCTGCGGATCATTTTCTTATAGAAGAAATGATCACCGATGCAGTTGTTGAACTGTTGATTGGCGTATTGCGTGACCCCGCCCATGGCTATGTGCTGACTCTTGGTGCCGGGGGAACCTGGACTGAGATTTTGGATGACGTCACACACCTCCTGCTTCCGTGTACGGCAGATGAGGTAATCAGCGCCCTCTCCCAACTTCGCATTGCCCCGCGCCTGGCGGGATACCGTGGTGCTGCCCCAGCGGACATGTGGGCGATTGCCAGCGCCGTCTTGGCGGTGCAGGACTATGTAACCGCACATGCCGAGGACATTTTCGAAGTAGAGGTAAATCCACTTTTGTGCACCCCAACCCGCGCCGTCGCTGCAGACGCGCTGATCCGATTGAGAGAGACCCCATGACTGACACGCCAGAACAACACGGGCCAATCAGGACCACCCGTCGCGGTTATGTCCTTGAGGTGACTCTGGACCGCCCAAAAGCCAATGCCATTGACCTTGAAACCAGCCGGATTATGGGCGCGGTATTCACGGAGTTCCGCGATGATCCGGATCTGCGCGTGGCCATTGTGACCGGCGCAGGGGAAAAGTTCTTCTGCCCCGGGTGGGACCTGAAGGCCGCAGCTGATGGCGACGCGGTGGATGGTGACTACGGCGTTGGTGGTTTTGGCGGTTTGCAGGAGTTGCGCGGGTTGAACAAACCGGTGATCGCGGCGGTTAACGGAATTTGCTGCGGCGGCGGGCTGGAGCTGGCCCTGTCAGCAGACATCATTTTGGCAGCGGATCATGCAAGCTTTGCGCTGCCGGAAATCCGCTCAGGCACTGTCGCAGATGCGGCCTCGATCAAGTTGCCCAAACGTATCCCCTACCACATCGCGATGGAGATGCTGTTCACCGGGCGCTGGATCGACGCAGAAGAGGCCGCCCGTTGGGGGATGATCAACCGGATTGTTCCCGGCGCGGAGTTGATGGCGCAGGCGCGTGAGATGGCAGACCTGTTGGCCTCCGGCCCACCGCTGGTCTACGCGGCGATCAAAGAGGTTGTGCGCGAAGCGGAAGGTATGAGCTTCCAGGACACGCTGAACAAAATCACCAAAAGCCAGTTTGAGACGGTTGAACGGCTCTATCGATCCGACGATCAGCTTGAGGGCGCCCGCGCGTTTGCCGAGAAACGTGATCCGGTTTGGACGGGAAAATAACGGGCGCAAACCCAATGGGATGGTGGGCGGGGTGAGGTGCCCATGCACCAGCGTCGGTCCACCAGCCACCTAAGACAGGATACCAACGATGCCGTTGACCATGAACAAAGATGTTTTCATCACCTGTGCTGTGACCGGGTCGGGTTCGACCCAGGATCGCTCTCCCCATGTGCCACGTTCACCTAAGCAAATCGCCGACAGCGCAATTGATGCGGCGAGGGCGGGCGCGGCGGTGGTGCATTGCCATGTGCGGGACCCCGAAACCGGCGTGCCGTCACGGGACCTGACCTATTACCGCGAGGTGACGGATCGCATCCGCGACGCGGATATTGACGTGGTGCTGAACCTGACCGCCGGGATGGGCGGCGACATGGTCTTTGGCTCCACCGACGCTCCTTTGCCGGTGCGCGAGGGCACCGACATGGTCGGCGCGGCGGAGCGCGTGGCGCATATCGCGGAATGCCTGCCGGAGATCTGCACACTTGACTGCGGAACAATGAACTTCGCCGAAGCTGACTACGTGATGACCAACACCCCCGGCATGTTGCGCGCCATGGGGCGGATGATGACCGATCTGGGTGTGAAACCCGAGATTGAGGCATTTGACACCGGGCATCTGTGGTTCGCCAAAGAGTTGGTGAAGGAAGGTGTGCTGGACGCACCCGCCTTGGTGCAACTGTGCATGGGTGTGCCCTGGGGCGCGCCGGATGATCTGAACACACTTATGGCGATGGTGAATAACGTGCCGGACAACTGGACGTTCAGCGCCTTTGCGCTGGGGCGCAATCAGATGGCATATGTCGCAGCCTCCGTTTTGGCGGGCGGGAATGTGCGTGTCGGGTTGGAGGACAACCTCTGGCTGGAAAAGGGTGTGCTGGCGACCAATGCGCAGTTGGTGGAGCGCGCCGTAGGTGTGATTGAGGGCATGGGTGCGCGGATAATCGGTGCGGCTGAGGTGCGTGAGAATCTTGGCCTGACCAAGCAGGCGGCAGTATGAGGCATTTCGCGTTTGCGCTGTTGGCGTTTGCGGTTTCGTTGGCGTCCTGTGGGGTGGAGTTGCCCAGCTACCGCGACCAGAACGTCACCATTGCATCAAGCGCGAATTTCGACGCCTCGCGTTATCTGGGCCGTTGGTATGAGATCGCGCGCTATCCTAACTCGTTTCAGGCGAATTGCGCCGGGGCGATTGCGGAATTCTCTGCTGGCGAGAGTGAAATCCTGGTGCGCAACATTTGCCTTGATGAAGCCGGCACACCCCTGGGCGAAATCGCAGGCACTGCCACGGATCAGGGCCTTGGGCGGCTATCCGTGCAGCTCGACGGCGTTCGTTCCACCGAACCGTATTGGGTGCTGTGGGTGGATGAGGGGTATCGCACTGCTGTGGTCGGCTCCCCCAACGGGCAAGTGGGTTGGATCCTGAATCGTGACCCGGAGATCCCCGAAGATCGCTTGACCGCAGCCCGCGAAGTCCTGGATTTTAACGGCTACGACCTGAGCCAGTTGGAACGGAGCGTAACGCCATGAAGGCAGCAATTATTGGCGGCGGTGTGATCGGCGGCGGTTGGGCCGCCCGGTTCCTGTTAAACGGCTGGGACGTGGCGATTTATGATCCCGACCCGGAGGCTGAGCGCAAGATTGGCGAGGTTCTGGATAACGCCCGGCGGGCGTTGCCGGGGCTCTACGACAGGGCGCTGCCGGATGAGGGCACCTTGCGGCTCTCAAATGATCTGGGGGACACGGTTGGCGATGCCGATTGGGTGCAAGAAAGTGTACCTGAACGGCTGGAGTTGAAGCACAAGGTCCACGGGCGGCTTAGCGAACTGGCCCCCGCACACGCCGTCATCGGGTCGTCCACCTCAGGCTTCAAACCATCGGAACTGTCGCAGAAAGGCGCCCGTGTGATTGTCGCGCACCCGTTTAACCCGGTTTACCTGCTGCCACTGATTGAGCTGGTGGGTGACGCTGAACACTGCGCGCGCGCGGCGGGTATTCTGCGCGGTATCGGCATGTATCCCCTCCATGTCCGCAAGGAAATTGACGCCCATATCGCGGATCGGTTTCTTGAGGCTGTCTGGCGCGAGGCGTTGTGGCTGGTCAAAGATGGCATTGCCACTACCGAAGAAATCGACGAGGCGATCCGCATGGGTTTTGGCCTGCGCTGGGCGCAGATGGGCCTGTTTGAGACCTTTCGCATCGCCGGTGGTGAGGCGGGCATGAAACATTTCTTGGCGCAGTTCGGGCCGTGCCTGACGTCTCCCTGGACCAGGCTGATGGATGTGCCGGACTTCAACGACGAGCTGGTTGACCTGATCGCCGGGCAATCGGACGCGCAATCAGGGCATCTGTCGATCCGCGAACTGGAACGGCTGCGCGACGACAATCTTGTTGCCATGATGCGGGCGTTGAAACATTCGGGTAGCGGCGCGGGTGGCGTTATCACCCGCCATGAGACCTCGTTGCCTCAGGAGGATGCCGCTCCCGTGCCAGTGACCCTGGACCGGCAGGTGCCGCAGATCTGGACCGACTATAACGGTCATATGAATGAGGCGCATTATCTGGAAGCGGGTTCCAACGCCACGGACCGGTTCATGGAAATGGTCGGCGCGGATGCGGATTACATCGCACGCGGTCTCAGTTATTTCACCGTCGAAAACCACCTGCGGTATCTGGATGAGGTCCATGCCGGTGACAGGTTACAGGCGAAGACCCGGTTGCTGGGCGCAGAGGGCAAGAAGCTGCATCTGTTCCATGCGCTGACGCGAGGGGATGGAACGTTGGTGGCGACGGTGGAAAGCCTGTTGCTACATGTGGATCTGGGCACCCGGAAAACCTGCCCACCAAACGTGGTGGTGGCAGAGGCTTTGGCACAAGTGGCGGCGGCGCAGGCGGGTTTGCCGAAACCCGAAGGGGCCGGAAAAGTCGGGCGTTAGGTGAGCCTCGCACCGATACATTCCGGTCTTTCACCACAACCCTGATGAAATTCCCTGATTGGACCAATCACGAATTCCCATGAGGCCATCGGCTCAGGTCCCTTGCGTGGCTGTGAGGGGCCGTGCATCACTCGGGCGGAAAGGGGCACCTCATGACTATTCGTGTGGCGATCAACGGCTTCGGGCGTATCGGACGCTCCGTTCTGCGGGCATGGGCGCTTGGCGGCGGGCGGCTTGGGCCCTATTGGCCCGAAATCGAGATTGTGGCGATCAACGATATCGCCCCGGCAGAAACCTGCGCCTACCTCTTTGAATACGACAGCATCTTTGGCCCCTACCCCGGCGACGTTTCAGTGGATACCTCCGAGGGGGCGGTCCATCTGGTGATCGACGGTCGCAAAATCCGCCTGACGATGGAGCGGGACACCAGCGCGTTGCCTTTGGCCGACGTCGACATCCTGATGGAATGCACCGGCCGTGGCGGTCGTGATGTGGCTGGCGCTGCGTTGGCTGCCGGGGCGGATCGTGTGTTGATTTCCGGCCCCGCGCCAAAGCCGGACGTGACGCTGGTGCTGGGGGCAAATGACGCGGTTTTACGACCGGATCATCGGATTGTGTCAAATGCGTCGTGCACCACCAACGCAATCGCTCCGCTGGTGCGATTGATTGATGAAACATGGGGCCTGGACAGCGCCCTGATGACCACAGTGCATTGTTACACCGGCAGTCAGCCCACGGTGGATATGCCGATGCGTGATCCGGCGCGATCCCGCGCGGCGGCCCTCAGCATGGTGCCCACCACCACGTCAGCCGAGGCGTTGGTGGACGTGGTTTTGCCACATCTTGCAGGCCGCGTGACGGGGTCTGCGGTTCGGGTGCCCTCCGCCAGCGTTTCCTGCGTGGATCTGGCTGTAATGACCCGTGAGAAGCCAGAGGCTGACGCTGTGGTCGCGTTTTTGAAGGCGCAAGCCGGGCCAATCATCGGGTTCACCGACAAGCCACTGGTCAGTTCCGATTTGCGCGCGCGCCCTGAATCCCTGATTGTGGCGGGGCCAGAAATCAAACGGTCAAAAGGTGGCATGCTGCGCATCTTTGGCTGGTACGACAATGAATGGGGATTTTCCTGCCGGATGCTTGATGTGGCCCGGATCATGGGAATGCAAAGTAGGGGAGATCTTTGATGGCTGATTGGCAGATATGGAAGAAAGAGGCGGCATGTGTTGGCGGCGCGTGGATCGGCGCCGATAGCGGCGAAAGCATCGAAGTAACCAACCCCGCAACCGGGGAAGTTATCGGAACAATCCCGAATTGCGGCGACGCCGAGACAATACGCGCAATTGATGCGGCACAGGCGGCCTTTGCGGGCTTTTCCGCGATGCCGTTGATGGAGCGTGTGGGCCTTTTGTGGAAGTTACACGACGCGCTGATGGACAACCAGGACGCCCTGGCTGAGATGCTGACCATTGAGATGGGTAAACCGTTGGCGGAAGCAATGGGTGAGATCGCCATCGGCGCGCAATATGTGCGCTGGTTTGCCGAGGAAGCCCGCCGTGCAAAAGGTGAGATTGTGCCTGCGGGTGTGAATGGGCGCCGGATCCTTGTGACCAAACATCCTGTTGGCGTTGTGGGGATGATCACACCCTGGAACTTCCCATCGTCGATGTTGGCCCGCAAGATCGCACCGGCGCTGGCGGCGGGTTGCCCCGTGGTGGCCAAACCGGCGACAGCGACACCTTATTCGGGCCTCGCATGGGCGGCCTTGGCAGAGGACGTCGGTTATCCGGCGGGTGTTGTGAATGTCGTGACCGGATCAGCCCGGAAGATCGCAGGCGCAATGATGGCGGCCCCGGAGGTGCGCAAGATCACCTTCACAGGCTCCACCGAAGTCGGCAAAGAGCTGATCCGGAAATCTGCGGATACGGTCAAGAAAGTCTCGATGGAATTGGGCGGCAACGCGCCGTTCATCGTCTTTGACGATGCCGATCTGGATCGCGCTGTTGAAGGCGCCATGATCGCCAAGTTCCGCAATTCGGGGCAGACCTGCGTGTGTGCCAACCGGATCTACGTTCAGGCCGGTATACATGACGCGTTTGTTGAGAAGCTGGTGGCCGCAACGCAAGCCTTGAGGGTCGGCGACGGGCGTGAGGCTGGCGTGACCCAGGGGCCTTTGATCGACATCGACGCGGTCGGCACGGTCGAGGAACTGCTGGACGACGCGAAGGGCAAGGGCGCGTCCGTTGTGTGCGGCGGGTCGCGTCATTCGCTTGGAGGCACGTTTTTTGAGCCAACGGTGGTGACAGGTGCCACGCAAAACATGGCATTGGCAAAGGAAGAAATCTTTGGACCACTGGCCCCGGTCTTCAAGTTCGACACCGAGGAGGAGGTCATTTCGATGGCCAATGACACTGTCTTCGGGCTTGCCAGTTATGCCTACACCTCCGACCTAGGCCGCGCATTTCGCCTGAATGAGGGGTTGAGGTTCGGGATGATCGGGATCAACTCGGGCCTGATCACCACTGTTGAGGCACCCTTTGGGGGCGTGAAGGAAAGCGGGTTGGGCAAGGAGGGCGGGTCGCAGGGCCTAGAGGACTACCTGGAGACAAAATACGTGTGCATCGACGGGATCTGAGCGGTTTCGGCGCGTTAAACGCGCCGACCAACTGGGGGATTTCATCCCCCAGACCCCCTGAGAGTTTTTCTGCCAAGATGAAAAGGTCAGGTCCGGGTCCAGAGAAGGCCTGCGGCTGGGATGATCTGCCCACCAAATTCTACAGGCATAGGCCCGTGGTTAAAAGTGAACCGGGTTTTGCCAGTGTTTCGAACCCGAATGTCCCGGGGCAACGGCTGCGGGTTGAGGCCAACAATGCTCGCGGCGCGGATCAGGATCCGTTCCAGAAGCACCTCGTCGGGCCAGCCCGCAAGGTAAGACAAGTGCCCGGATTTAACCAGGATCGGCGCGCCGTTTTCTGTTGTTTCGATGATTTCATCGGACGTCTTGATCTGTTCAAACCACAGCTTCACGTTGCCACCGTTTTCGGCTGCAAGGGGCATGTCGTGGCGCAGGGTCTCCACCCGAGACACTGTGACATCAAGGCCGGGGATCGCAGGCGGCAATGGCACCGGGATGCTGAAACTGTGCGTTTTGGCGTTGGTGCGCGGGCCAAGGACAACCTGTGCGTTGGTGGCGGCAATGGCCGCTTTCAGCGGCTTGGATAGGGTTGTGACGCCGGGGACCAGCACCAGGCTGTAGCCGTCAACGGATGCCGTATCCGGGGGGATTATATCGATGGAAAGGCCAAGTTTGCGCAGGCCGCGGTAAAGTTCGAACACCAGCCGGAAGTAGTCACAGCCCTCGCCTTGGGGTTGAACCGCCCACGACCATGCGCTGTCGTAGTCGAAGACAAGCGCAACGGGGGCTTGGGATCGCTCAACCCTGGGCATGTCTTTGAGCTCACATGCGACTTGAGCGGCCTCGGCAAACCCTTCCGCCTCCACACTATCGGGGCGCAGAAGGCCAGCGTGGTATTGTTCCTGTGCAAATGGGACCTGGCGCCAGCGAAAATAGGCGACGCACTCGGCGCCGTGGGCAAATGCTTCCCAGGTCCAGAAGCGCACCATTCCGGGAAGTGGTGCCGGGTTGTGGGGGGCCCAGTTTACTGGTCCCGGCTGTTGTTCCATCACCCACCAGCGGCCGTTTTCACCTACGGCACGGTACAGATCATGATGAAACGCCTGAAAATCCGGATCACCCTGGCGCGCATAGCGGCGTTTGTGTTCGGCACTGTCTTCCAGACGGTCTTCCAGGACGCCAAGCGGGTAACTGTCCCACGTTGCAATCTCCATCTGGCGACCGGTGGTGAAATGGTCGAATTCCACGATCCGACCCATGTAATTGTGGCTGATCGGTGCATCGGAATGGGCGCGGATTGCGGCAACCTGCGCCCCGTTAAACCGCGCCACCTGGTCAGAGGAGAACCGTCGGAATTCAAGCGCATGGGCTGGGTTAGGCTCGGTCACCGTCAGGTTCGGCAGATCAACCTGATCGAAGCTGTCGTAGTCCATCGACCAGAAGATGTTGCCCCACGCATGGTTCAGCGCGCCGGTCGACTGATACTTTTGCGCCAACCAATCGCGGAACCCGCGACGCGCAGCGTCTGAGTAGCTGTAGATCGTATCGTGACAGCCGTATTCGTTGTCAGTCTGCCACGCGTGAACTTTGCGGCCAAACCGCTGGGCCAGCAATCGGGTAATGCGAACCGCTTCATCTCGGTAGGCGTCACGGGAGAAACAATAATGCCGCCGGGAACCGAAGCGGCGCGGGTGGCCTTCCGGGTCCACGGCAAGCATATCGGGGTGTCTATCAAGCATCCAGCGTGGTGGTGTTGCTGTTGGCGTGCCAAGCACAACCTTCAGGCCCGCGTTGCTCAGCGTGTCAATTGCACGGTCCAGCCAATCAAAGTGCAGGTCGCCGGGGGTCGGCTCAAGCCGCGACCAGGCAAACTCGCCGATGCGCACCCATATCAGGCCAAGATCAGCCATACGGGCAGCATCTTCGGCCCAGATATCCTCCGGCCAATGTTCGGGGTAATAACAGGTGCCAAGGGTGCGGGTGAGGCTCATAAGATGACCTGATGCTCTGGTTGTCCCGCCGTGGAGACAGCGATGCGCAAGGTTTTTCCAGAGTGTGATGCCGTGTCGGTCCGGTCGATGGGCAGACCTTGAAGCGCCGTGGTTACGTAGAGGTGTCCGGCGCCGAAAGCGGGGCATGAGGGTTGCGGTGCGGGGAGAGCAATTTCTTCCAGAAATTTACCGCCCACATCATAACAAGCGACGCGGGAGCCGCCCCACTCGGCGCACCAGAAATTGCCTGCTGCATCAATCACCGCGCCGTCCGGGTTAATCCCGCTTTTGCGGTGATCGAGGTAGATTTCGGGCGCAGCATTGGGCCAGCCATCTTTGTCGAGTGCATAACGCCAGACGATGTGTTCCGCCGTGTCGGCGAAATACGCGCTTTTTCCGTCAGGTGCAAAACAGGTTGCGTTTGGGATCGAAACGCCTGCGCGCAACTGCCTGAGTTCGCCACGATAGTATCGGTACAATGCCCCTGCCCCGGCCTCTGCATTCAGGCCCATCGTGCCGATCCAGAACCCGCCCTGCGGATCGGCGCGGCCATCGTTTGAGCGCGTGTTTGGGTTGTCAGCCTCAAGCGGGGTGAGATGGCGTTGCGTGCCTTCGGTCAGGTTGAAAACGAACAATTCGACATCGGAGGCGATCAACAGATGGGTGTGGTCCACCCAACCGGCAGCAGAGACGTAGTGGTCAAATTGCCACTCCTTCGGGCCATCAGCGGTGCGGGTCATCAGACGTTTTCCGATGATATCGAACCAATAAAGCTGGTCTCGGGTCACGTGCCACAATGGCCCCTCCCCCAACTCGCAAGCGCGGTCATCGAACACCTGAACGCCAGCATATCCATCGACGGCTTCACCTGTCATATCAGCGGGCCTTTGATAGCAGTATCGTAGGCCTGAACCATCTTTGCGGCGCGTTTGCCCACATCTTCCGGCGTCAGGCCCGGTTTGTAGAGGGCAGAACCGATGCCGAAACCATCTGCGCTGGCGGCAATCCACTCGGCGAAATTCTCGGGCCCTGCCCCACCCACAGCGTAAACCAGCGTGCCCGCGGGCAAGATCGCACCAATGGCTCTGAGGCCGGCGGGACCCACGAGGCTTGCCGGGAATATTTTCAGACCGTCCGCACCAGCATTCAGGGCGGTAAAACACTCACTTGGCGTCATCACACCCGGAAAGCTCTGCAACCCCAGACGTTTCGTTTCCGTGATGACAGTCGCGTCAGCATTAGGGGACACGATCAATTGGCCGCCAACGTTTGCCACTGCACGAACATCGGCGGGGCTCAGCACGGTGCCCGCACCGATCAACGAGCGATCACCACATGCGGTGACCATTGCCGCGATACTCTCAAGCGGCTGCGGCGAATTAAGCGGCACTTCGATGCGGTCGATCCCGGCGGCGATCAACGCCTCGGTGATCGGGACCGCCTCATCCGGGGTGACGCCGCGCAGGATGGCAATGAGGGGGCGAGACATATCAGACAGACTCCGTCAGGGCAGCATGGACGCGGGCCAGGCCCGCACAAGTTAGGGGGGCGGCATCATAGACACGGGCAATCACGCCTTGGGTTTTCAACGCGGCGGCATATGCGTCAGCCAGCTTCAGGGTCCCCGCAATCGCGACGTCCTGGCCAAGCCAATAGGGTTTGGTTGAGGCAAGCTCTGCCCCAATCAGATAACCAGACAATCGGGCGCGGGCAACGTGGGGATCAAGGCCGTTCAGCACGTTTTCAGCTCGTAGGGAAAACAGACGTTGCGCCAGCTTTTCGGGACGCGAGATCAGGTCCGAAACCGCATCAGCAAAGGCGTCCTGGTCACTATCGTGCCCGGCAACAGAATAGCGCAGGACAGAGTTCTGGGCAAGAAGTTGAAACATCTCACCGGTCATGCAGGTCTGGAAACTGACCACCTCCTCAGCCGAAATCCGGACCCATTTGGTATGGGTTCCCGGCAGGCAAAGCACGCCGTCAAAGTCCTTGTTTGTGCTGAGGAACCCCGCAATCTGCGTCTCTTCCCCGCGCATCACGTCAGCGGGGGCCGGTTGCTTGAGGCCGGGAACAATCATCACGTTCAGGCGCTGGTCGCGGGCGACTGCCTGAACCGGCATCAGGTCGCAAGGTTTCTTGGGGACCTCCACGTAGGGTGCCTCACTCCAACCCTGCCGGGAACCAACCATACCGCAGGTGACAACACGGATGCGGCCCTGACCCAACCACGGTTCGATCAACCGCAGCAGCGCCGGTTCAAACCCGTCCCGGTCCAGTGCGCCCATGCCATCATCGCTGCTGGCTTCGGCCTTCACGGCGCCCCCTACCATCGCCCATGCGCGCAGATGGGTGGTGCCCCAGTCAACGGCAATCCAATCGGCGTATGTGGTCTGTCCGCTCATGGGTTGCTCATCCTGTTGTCACCACGCCGCCGTCAATCACCATAGTCTGTCCAGTCATCGCCTTGGAGGCATTTGAGGCCAAGAATAACGTGCCGCCGACGATATCGGACGGCTCCAGATGTTCTTTGAGGCACATCCGCTCCATATGGGCGGCGAGATCTTCGGGTGTGGCCCACATTTCCAGCTGCTTTTCGGTCAGCACCCAGCCGGGTGCCAGCGCGTTGACGCGGATCTTGTCGGGGCCGAACTCACGGGCAAGGCTACGCGTCATGGCGGTGATGCCGCCGTTGGCGGTGGTGTAGACGGGGTAACCCGAATTTCCCATCATATAGCTGATCGACGACATGTTGATGATCGAACCGCCACCCGCTTTACGCATGCCCTCAATGGCGGCCTGACACCCGAAAAAATACGCCTTGAGGTTGATCGCTTGTGACCAATCCCAGAAATCTTCGTCCACTTCCAGGGTGTGATGCCGCTTGTCGTTGGCAGCGTTGTTGACCAGCACACGGATAGGACCGTGGGCGGTGGCGGCTTCTGCGATACATGCCTTGAGGCGGGTGATATCGGTGATGTCGCACTTAAGGTTTAGCGGGCGGTTGCCGGTCTCTGTCTCCATCTGGTCGGTAAATGCGGACGCATCCGAGCGCTGCACAAACGCAACCTTTGCGCCTTGGCGCAGGAAACCTTCGGTCAGGCTTGCACCGATGCCTGATCCGCCGCCGGTGATGAACACCGACGCGCCGCGCAGGTCGGGATATGTTGCGATCTCAGTCATAGGCGTTTGCCCTCCAGCACCCACATGGTATCGGGGAAGTTCCACGGCAAGGTCAGGCCGTGATGCATCAGCCACGCACCGGAAACCTCAACCGGGCCGTCTTTCAACGCTGGCATCCCACGGCTGAGCGCGGGCGCGGTATCCCGGTTCACCAGCGTAATGCGGTAACGTGCGGCGCGGTCCAGCGCGGTCAGGCGTAACGGGCGCGGCGCGATCTGATCCGACGTTGCGGCTTTTCCCGCAAACACCACAAAACGGTCACCATCGCGGGTGATTTGCTGCTCGGCGATCACTGATTTGTCCGCGCTGTCGAGGCGCAGGATATCGGCCCCCAACATCCAGCTTCGGTTGAGTTTCCACCAGCTTGTGACGTCGCGCAGGATGGCAACTTCGCGGTGGTCGAGTTCGCGCGGATCCATCTCAAACCCCATATGGCGTTGGGCGGCAACCCATGCGCGGAAAGAGATGTCGAAGACCCGGCCAGTTGTGTGGCAGCGGCGCGGGCCGACGTGAGAGCCGGTGACAGCCATCGGCAGGAACAGCGCCGCATCGTGTTGGATACGCAACCGCTCCAGCGCATCGTTGCTGTCACTGAGCCAGACCCGCTGGGTGCGCTTCAGGATGCCGAAGTCGATCCGCCCGCCACCTGAAGCGCAGCTTTCAATCTCAACGTGCGGGAAATTTGCGCGCATCCGGTCGAGCAGCTCATAAGAGCCGCGGGTTTGCTCCGCGTCGGGCATCGGCAAAACGCGGTTATGGTCCCATTTGATATAGTCAATCGGATACGCCGCCAGGATCGCCGCCATCCGGTCGTAGATAAAATCGCGCACTTCGGGCAGGCCCATGTTCAGCGTTTTTTGCTGTCGGCCAAGGGTCTGATCTTCCGCCCCCAACGCCCACTCGGGATGGGCGCGGTGGGTATCGCTGTCGGGGTTGATCATCTCTGGTTCGAACCAGATGCCGAAGGTCATGGCGAGGCTGTGAACGTGCTCGATGAGCGGGCCGAGGCCGTCCGGATATTTGCGTAAATCAACCTCCCAATCGGACAATGACCGGGTGTCGTCATCACGCTGACCGAACCAGCCGTCATCCAGCACAAACCGCTCCGCGCCCAGATCGGCGGCGCGGGTGGCGATGTCTTTGAGGACCGGCAGGGTGTGATCGAAATAGACCGCTTCCCAGCAATTGTAGTGCACAGGTCGCAGGCGTTCCTTGTCGGGCCAGGTCACAATGTCGGGCCACGTCACAATCCGGTCGCGCAGGTGGCGTTGAAAACTGACGGCGCAGCCGTTCAGCCCGGTGCCGGAATAGGTGACATACAGGGTGGCGGTTTCAAACGTTGTGTCCACGCGGGCTTCCATTCCCGTGGCGTGGCCAAACTGGACCTGGCGACGGCCATCGGGTAATTCTTCGGCGATCATCTGGTGCCCGCCGGACCAGCCATAGTGCAGGCCGTACGCCTCTCCCCGGGTATTGGTGCACCCGGAACACGGGATCATCAGGCCGGGAAAATGTTCGTGCCCGGTACGGCCAGTGCGGTTTTCACGAACCCGCATTCCCGGCGACCAAGGGGTGCGATTGAGCTGAAATTCTCCGGTCCAGCGCCCGGCGAAATCAATCATCTCCTCCGATTGCTGGGGTGCGGGCAGGACCGGCGCGGCCAGCCAGTGCAGGTGGACGGGCCGCATTGCCTCGAGCCGGGTTTTGGCCGTGATAATGTGGGTGGAGGCATCGGTGGCGAACAGGAATGACAAGATGAGGCCATTGGTCTCATCTCCGTAGCGCAGGGTCAGCGCGCCACCTGTCTGCGAGCCCGTCTGCGAGACTGTCTGCGTATCCGAAACAAAGCTGAACTTCGGGAAAAGCGGCGTGCCGTCACCATCACGCAGGATCAGGCCGGGCTGGCCGGGAAAGGTGCGCGCGGCCTCAGGACACAGGGATAGGTCCGGGTTTTCGTCAAGCATACCGCCAGTTACGTCCAACTTGTGCGCGGCGTGAAGCATCACAAGATCTTCGTCCAGCGGCAGCGCTGCGCCCCAATACACAACCTGTGGCAGGTGATCCTCACTTGCGCTCAACACCATGGTTTGGCGACCGCCATCATCCAGACGCCAGGTCCGGACGTCACACCCGGCGGGTGGAGCCTTGGCGCCAGCAGGCAAAATGTCGGCGTTTTCGCTGTTCAGGAGCAGATCCATCAGCCGCGCCCCTACTTGACCGCGCCGAGCGTCAAGCCGGCGATAAAGTGCTTTTGCATCAGGAAGAACATCGCCACAGGCGGGATCGCCGCCACAATGCTGCCCGCACTCATCAAATGATACATCGCGCGGAACTGGGCGTTGAAAGAGGTGATGCCAGCGGTCACCGGCTGGCTTTCGGGGCTTTGGGTGAGCACCACAGCCCAAAAGAAATCGTTCCAGACGAAGGTAAAGATCAGCACACAAAGAGCGGCGATGGCGGGCCGCATCAGCGGCAGCACCACATACCAGAAAATGCGATATTCGCTAACGCCCTCAACCCGCGCCGCTTCGATCAACTCGCGCGGCAGGGCACGAATGAAGTTGCGCATGAATAACGTGCAAAAGCCGGTTTGAAACGCAATATGGAACAGGATCAGGCCAAGGCGGGTATCATAGAGGCCCATCTGGTCAGTCAAATCGCGCACCGGCACCATCAGGATCTGGAACGGCACAAAGTTGCCCGCCACAAACATGAAGAAAATCAGCAGGTTGCCTTTGAAACGGTACACGCCAAGGGCGAAGCCGGTCATACACGACAGCGCCACTGCACCGATCATCGTGGGCACGGTAATGACAACCGAGTTCCACAGGTATCGCGGCATGTCCGATTCCGCGAAGACCATCCAGTAATTCTGCACTCCGGAAAAGCCATTCTCGGGCCAGTTCCAATAGTTGCCTTGCGTGAAATCCTCTCCCGGTTTGATCGAGAACCACATCACCGCCAAAAGCGGGATCAGCCACAGCAAAAGCACAATCGGCACCATCACCTGATAGCCAATTTGGGAGGCGCGGGGGTAGTGCTGTATTGGGCGTGGGAACATGCGTCTATACCTTCTCGTCCCGCCACATCTTCCAAAGGAAGCCAGCGATATAAACCATCATGATCAGAAACAGGATGACTGCGATTGCAGAGCCATAGCCCATGCGGAAGCCAAATTCGGACAGCGCAACGTCGTACATGTAGAAGGCCAGGACCGAGGTGTTGTAGAAACCCGGCCCGCCGTTTGTCATGATGGTAATCAGATCAAACGAACGCAGCGCGCCGATGACCGTCACAACAATTGCGATGAAGGTTGCGGGCCACAACTGCGGCAGCACAACATACCACAACATCTTCGGGCCTTTGGCGCCATCAAGGCGTGCAGCCTCGATCTGTTCCGGGTCCACGGCATTCAGGCCGGTCAGATACAGGATCATGCAATAAGCCGTCTGCGGCCAAAGACCGGCGGCGATGATGCCGTAAGTGGCCGTGCTGTTATGTCCGAGGATATTGAACGGCCCAATCCCAAATTTTCCAAGCAAGACGTTCAGCAACCCGTCATCAGCACCGGGCAGAAAGAACCAAGAGAACACGAGGCCGACGACAACCTGAGACAACACAAACGGGAAGAAAAACAGCGACTTGTAAAGCCGCATCCCCGCGATCTTCTGGTTCAGGAATAGCGCGATGAACAGACCAGCGGGGATGGCGAGCAAATAGAGCAGCAGCCATTTCACGTTGTTCTTAAGCGAGGTCCAGAAGAACGGATCGGTATAGAGGGTCCGGTAATTCTCCATCCCGACGTAATCGGCGTTCCAGAGCGTATCGCCGGTCAACTCACACCCGTCTTCGCGGCCAGCGCGGTTGCCCAACTCAAGACATTGAAGATCGGTGAAGCCAGTGCCTTCAACGCCGCGGTATTGGAGGGAATAGAGGCCATTCCACTCAAAAAGTGAGATGTAGAAGCTCTGGATAATCGGATACAGCACGTAAGTCGCAAAGAAGAGGGACGCAGGCAACAGGAACAACCAGGGCGCGATGGCCTGTTGACTCATCTTCCGGCGACGCTGCGGCGTTTCGGTCGTGACACGTGTCATGCGTCCGGTCCTCTGCGTGGGCTTATGGTGATTGGCATGCGGAAGGGTAGGTTTCGACCCGCGCGCGGCCCCGTATGAGGGTATGCGCGCGGATCAAGCCTTAGTCGTGTGGTGTGGTGTGGTGGGATTTATCCCGCCGTTTGGTCGGGTGAGGGCAACACCCCCGCCCGACCCCGTCAGATCAGTAGATCCGCTGCCGCGCCCCTTCCAGGATCTCCAGAACCTGGTCAAGCGTGGATGGATCAACCATGAACTGCTGGAAGCCCTGCATGGCGACCTGTGCCATTTCAGCTGGCGCGTCACGGTCGAAGAACTGCGCAATACCGCCACCTGCATTGTTGGACAACATCTCGAAGCCCGCATTCAGGAACTCGTCATCATCCACAGCAGACCCGGCGTTGACCGGAAGCTGACCCAGATTATCGCCGTTGTTGATAAGCGTCTGGTTTTCAGCGGATGCCACAAACAGCAGAAACGCTTCGGCCGCTTCCACGTTCTCGGCATTTGCCGCGATGTGGAAGGTGTCGGTCGGCGCGTCTTCGCCCGGCTCAATTGCCGGGTCGATCTGCGGGAACTGGTAGAAGCCCAGCTGATCGTCTGTCAGGCCCGCTTCACGCAGCGGTGCTACGGCAAAGTTACCCATCAGGTATGCGGCGGCTTCGCCATTGACCATGAAGGGCAGCGCTTCCTGCCAGGAATACGACTGGTGGTCAGCAATAAAGCCGCCCATGTTGACCAGCGTGGCCCAGTTGTCGAACGTGGCGCGAACGCGGGGATCGGTCCACTCAACCTCACCAGCGGTCAGGGACATGTGGAAGTCATAGCCATTGGTGCGCATGTTGAGGTAGTCGAACCAACCGCCAGCGGTCCACAGGAACTGAGTGCCGATAGTGTAACAGGCGCGACCAGAGGCAACGATTACCTCGCAGTTCGCAAGCTCCTGCTCCCAGGTGGCCGGGGCTTCCAGGCCAAGTTCGGCAAAGATATCCTCACGGTAATACACGCCCCACTGATAGTAGGTGTAGGGAACGCCCCAGATGCCATCATCCATGGTCATCGCACCCAAGGTGGAGGCAAGCGTTTCCGTCAGGCCGCCGGTTTCCCAAAGCTCAGAGACTTCCATGAACAGGCCCGCTTCAACGTAGGGACCCATACGGTTACCGGCGTACCAGTTCACGATGTCAGCGGTGCCGGACTGCAGAACGTTGCGGATCTGCGTCTTCCACGCCTCGCGGTCGGTGATGACCAACTCAACCTCGACGCCCGGATTCGCTTCGGTGAAGCGGGCAACCATACCCTCCATGACCGCACGCGGCGCTGGGTTCGACATGTCCGAGAAAATGCGCAGTGGCCCGGAAACTCCGTGTCCGTCTGCATAGGCAGCGCCCGAAAGCATAGTGGCCGCTGCAAGCGCTGCCGCGCTGGTTTTGAAAATGGATCGCATGGTGTCCTCCCTAGGAATTTCGTCGGTACTCTGGTTCCAATATGTGGAACTTGGTTTCTTATATTGAAATCCTACGCCGAACCTGCCTAGTCTTGTCAACAGCAAAGCGTGGGGCGATTTAGCGAACCCCGCGATGTGTCGAGACATGTTATGCACATTTTTCGGCACCTAGAGGGAGGAGTGAACGTGGCAAGTGTTATCGCCGAAAGCGGGGATGGAACGGTTGGGAAGGCGCTGAGTGTTTTGGATGCCGTGGCTTCCTTCGGTCGCCCTGTGCGGTTTGGCGAGTTGCTGTCCGTCAGCCCCTACCCCAAGGCGACCCTGTACCGGCTGGTGCAGGTTCTGACCAAGCAATCCATGCTGACTTACGATCCCGACCGGCAAACCTATGCCCCCGGCTTGCGCCTTGTGCGACTGGCCCATGCGGCGTGGCAGAACGCATCCCTCGCCCCCATCGCCCGCCCCTATCTGGAGGCGCTGTCCGCTGAAGTGAGTGAGACAATCCACCTTGCACAGCTTGACGGGGGGCAGGTCCTTTACATCGACAAAATCAACGCGCGCGATCCGCTGCAAATGTATTCACAAGCCGGAAAAGTCGCGCCTGCCTACTGCACCGGCGTGGGCAAAGCCATGATCGCCTTCCTCCCGGAAGAGCAGCTTGAGCCGATTCTGCGCCAGCAAAGTTATCACCCATTTACGGCACATACGTTGTCTGACCAGGAATCTTTGCGTGCCGAGTTGGTACAGATCGCCAAGCGTGGGCATGCCTATGATCGCGAGGAACACGAGCCGGGCATTATCTGTGTCTCGGTCCCGATTCTCACACGTGCGGGCCGTATCCTTGGCGCAGTGTCGGTCACGTCATCCACAGAACGAACCGACCTGTCAGGGTTAGACGTTCATTTGCCGCGTATCCGCGCCGCGGTGACATCCATCGCCGGGGAGGCCCAGGATTGGCGCTTTCCCGACGCAGCAGAATAACTTCGGAGGACGCGGCACATGTCGGGCCTGCAACTTACAAACGTCGTCAAACGTTACGGCCAAACCCAGGTCATTCATGGGATTGACCTGGCAATCGAGGATGGCGAATTCTGCGTGTTTGTCGGCCCGTCGGGCTGTGGTAAATCCACGCTTTTGCGCATGGTTGCAGGGCTGGAAGAAGTCACGGAGGGTCGAATCGAGATCGGTGGCCGCGATGTGACCACCGCTGACCCAGCCGCGCGCGGTATCGCGATGGTGTTCCAAACCTACGCCCTTTACCCCCACATGACCGTCGCCGAAAATATGGGTTTTGGCCTGAAGATGAACGGCGTGGCGAAAGACGTGATTGCGCGCAAGGTTGGTGAAGCAACGCGCATTTTGAAGCTGGAAGACTATCTGGCACGTAAACCCAAAGCGCTGTCCGGCGGTCAGCGCCAGCGTGTCGCCATCGGCCGCGCGATTGTGCGGGGGCCGGAGGTGTTCCTTTTTGATGAACCGCTGTCAAACCTCGACGCCGAATTACGGGTCGAGATGCGGGTAGAGATTGCGCGCCTGCACAAGGAAATCGGCGCCACGTTGGTCTACGTAACCCACGATCAGGTTGAAGCGATGACCCTGGCCGACAAGATCGTTGTGCTGCGCGACGGGTATATCGAGCAGGTCGGCGCGCCATTGCAGCTTTACAACAACCCCGACAACAAGTTTGTGGCGGGTTTCATTGGCAGCCCGGCGATGAACTTTTTTGAGGGTGTGAATACAGGTGGAACCGTTAGCGTTCCCGCCCTTGGCGGCGATAGCTTGCGCGCGCCTGCTAGCCTCACGTCAGATGGCCCGGTCACCGTCGGGGTGCGGCCCAACAAGGTGAAACTCGCGGATGGCGCCACTCATTCCGTCGACCTGTCTGAACGTTTGGGAGGCGTCAGTTACCACTATATCACTGCCGCCGACGGCGCCCGGATTGTGGTGGAGGCGTTTGATCAGGACGCGCCTCCATCCGGTACCCGCACAGGGATCACTTTTGATGCCGCTGATGCCTATTTCTTCGACCCGGAAAGTAAGCTGCGGCTTCGCTGAGCCGGTGCCTGGCCCGGTGTTTCGTTGACGGGGTCGCGCCCATACATCGCAATTGCCTGCACCTTTTGTGTGTTCATTCAGCCTCTGCGGGCGGATTGGGGCGAATCGCGGGCCATGTGGGCCTCCAACATTGCTGGCAAATCATACCCCCGGAGGGCAGCGGCAGGTGCACACCGACGAACCACACGCCCGGCCTCATCCATATTCAGAACTTTGGTCCATTGGTTGCGCTCTTGCCGGGCGTCGGCGCCTGACCAGAGGCCCGTCGGGCAATTGACACCCGCAAACTCCGCCACCGCCGACATCGCACGGGGTACGTTTTTGAGAACCTCCTCATAGCGCAATTCCATCACCCGATCTGCCGCGATCGGGGACATCACATCCCAGATCATCACCGCCTCCAGCCAACAATTGATCGCACCCTGAAGATCGGGGATCTTGACTTGTTTGCCGAGTTTCAGGCTTGCCACCACGTTAAGTGGGTTGCGCACCAGATGCAGGATCCGAGCCTTGGGGAATTCCGCCAGGATGAGGGGTAAGCCGTAGATATTCTGGGGCGTTTTGTCGAACCACCGGAACGGAGGTGCCACGCCCTGCGCCTGCGCATAAGCGCTGATATAACGTTTATGCAGGTGTGCTTTCGACGGGCACAGACGCAGCATCAGATCAAACACCTCCGGGTCAATACCGTCGATGTCCCGGTGCCGTTCCAACAGGCGATTACGGGTATGGGGGCGCATACCGCCGGGGGTGCGAAATGGCTCCGACCAACGCAGAAAATGGGTTTCTTCGGGGCAGATGAAATTCGGGATACGCCGCAGAAGATCGCGGACCCAAGTGCTGCCGGATCGCATGGACCCTACGATGAACAAGGGCTGCTGATCGTCCGCTTGTGGAGGCAACACAACATTCATTCGGCGGCAACTTCAATCGCTGAACTCGACTGCACCGCAGCAAACAGGCGCGCCGGCGCGGTGTCTGTGGGGGCCAGCGGCACGGTGATCCCGTTAGGGGCGGCGTCCAACGCTTCACCTTGGGCGCCAAGCGCAAACCCCGCAACCGGCAGGCAGGTGGCCAATGCCTCACGGGTGGCGAAGGAGAACGTCTCGGGCCAGATGGCCGGAAACAGCCAGCGACTTACCCCGTACCGCTCAGCCAGATCCGAGATCTCGGCCGGTTGATAGGCGCCATGCAGCACAACGTTTCGCGGCAACGTGATGGCACTATCGGAGTGACCTATCACCACAAACGCCTGTTGTGGGTGGTCCGCAGCGATCTGACGCAAGATCAACGCACCTTTCTGCCGGTTGAGGTTGCCAAGTAGACCGATGCACTTGCCCTGTCCCGGGTTCACCGGACGCACCGCGATGGGCAATTGATGGGGGCACAGGCGTGTTCGCGCCTTTGGATAAGCCGCCTTCACCAACTCCGCGGAGGAACGCGAAAAGATCGTCACGTCCTGTGCGGCGTCCACAAGTCGGCCCCACGCGGCGCGCCATTGGGCAAGTGAAACGGTGCTTCCGTCGGGCCGACGCGCCTTATGGGCAGGGTCGTTGCATGTGTCACTCGGCACACCGCCAAACCCGTTTTGCTCCAGCAGAGTGTAGGAAGGAGACAGCGGAAAGAAATCGTGGATGCGCATGGCAATCTGGTCACCACATCCGTCGCGGCGCAAAGACAGCAGGGCATCTGGCAACGTAACCGGGTCCACGTCCCCAACACCGCAGGAATAGATCAGATCCAACGCCGGTGCGGGCGCAAGCAGGCGCCGAATCAGCGAAAGATCATCACATTGGCCAATCATACATTGACCTTCCACGTAGACCTCAACCTGCCAGCGATGTGGACCGCCGACGCGCAGGATGATCGCCGCTTCAAGGATTGCGACCTCAGCCATCAGGGCGGTTTCGGCCCCGCCGCCCATGGAATGCGCGAGGAAGACAGACAGGCGCGGGGCGCGCTGGCTTGCCAGTGCCACCGCCAAGGCAAGGCGCGGGGTTGCCAGCGGATCAACCGCAATGAACCGTTGCACGTCTGCGTCATACCCCGAATATCGCCGTGCGATCAGCGCGTTGGCGGCACGTAAGCGCAGGGCCTTCTCGGCGGACCCAAAACTCTGCCCGCCCACATGTTCAACAAACAATCGCGGTTGGCACAGGTGTCGCGCGCCCAATGCGCGGGTTTTCTGGCACCAATCGACCTCCTCCCCATAACCGCGCCCAAACGCGGGATCGAAACGCGGCACCCGTTTCAGCCAATCCCGCGACAAGGCCATACAAAACCCGACACCCGTTGGCGTTTCGGGCAGGTCCACCGCACCAAACATTCTTGCAACCGCGTCGATCCGGTCGACGTCCCCGTTTGCCAACGCCAAACCGGGGCCGATTTCGGGCACCGAGAATATCTCAGCCGCGTTCGACATCGGAGTGACCGAGGCAACTTCTGGGTCGGACAGAGGCGCAACAAGGCGGCTGGCCCAGCCCGATGGAACCATTGCGTCGGAGTTCAGGAGGATGACCGGGCCATCCCCTCCACGGCGCTGCGCAACCGCAAATCCCGCGTTCACTGCGGCGACAAACCCCCCGTTCACTTTTTGTTCACTAATGGTGACCCGGTCGCGGCGCGCAGCCATCCAATTGATCAACCAAGGGCGCACGGCCGGGTCAGTGGAAGCGTCATTCACAATAATCAGATGCCACGCCAGATCAGTATGCGCCTCCACCCGCGCAAGGCAGCGCTGCAACAGCGAGAGTGCGTTGAAGACCGGCAGAATAATTGTAACGTCAGGTGCCGCGATAGGTGAGGGCGGCGGAGTTGTTAGCCAGGCGGGCTCCAACAGCAGGCCACGGGCCGAAACCTCCAGCCGGAGCGCCCGTTTGATCGCGGTTCTTGCGTGGTCATTGGGTTTGAGGACGTAACGACCGATGGCCGGTGCTGCACGCAGCAGGTCCCGCAGGAAGGCGCGGCGCAAGCGCCGTTGCCCGGCCTGCGTGGGCGGGTCGGAAGGATGGGGGATATCCACCGAAAAAGGTGGTCCTGCCTGGCGTCTGATTGTCAGGGTAAGGGGGCGGGCCGAAGCCGGGGCTGCAATCTCGAACCCAGTATCTGCACGGACACCTAACCGAGCGACAACATCCGATCGTTGGATCGCAGGAGCAACCGCGACCTGCCCGCCGGGCCAGGCCAGGTGTAAGGACTCAACATCAGCCCAACCGATGATCTGCACTTGATCGCCGCTGCGAGTGACCTGTTCCACCTGCCCGCAACGGCGCCCAAACCGCCCCAGAGCGACACCACGCACGCGATCTTCGTGGACTGCTGCGTACCGCAGATAGAGGGCATGGAGGCGGCGCAACACTTCGGTACCTACCCCTTTGCAAGAGCGGCAAGATAGCGGCCGTAGTCTGTCTTGGCGAACAATGCAGCGCGAGCGGCTAACCCATCGACATCAATCCAACCGGCAGCAAATGCGATCTCGTCCGGAGAGCCCACCCGAAGGCCCTGGCGCTGGGTCAGAGTCCGCACAAAATTGCCAGCATCCAGCAGGCTTTCGTGGGTGCCCGTGTCCAGCCAGGCATAGCCGCGCCCCATACGTTCCACCGTTAAAGCGCCGTCGTTGAGGTAACTTTGCAGAAGGCTGGTGATTTCCAGTTCGCCCCTTTCAGAGGGTGCTACACCCGCCGCGCGCTCCGGCGCCGATCCATCGAGAAAATAAAGGCCGGTGACAGCATAAGACGAGGGCGGCACTTTGGGTTTTTCGATGATTGCAGTCACACTGCCGTCAGGCGCGAAATCGACCACACCATACCGTTCGGGATCGGTCACGCGGTAGCCAAAAACCGTGCCACCCGTGGTGCGGGCATCAGCGGCGGCCAGCGCCTCTGGCAGGCCATGGCCGAAGAAGATGTTGTCCCCCAAAACCATCGCAGACGGCGCGCCGTCCAGAAACGACCGTGCCAGAAGGTAGGCCTGCGCCAGCCCATCGGGGCTGGGTTGTTCAATGTAGGTAAGGCGTAAGCCCCATTGGCTTCCATCACCCAGGGTGCGCTGAAATTGCGCCTGGTCGGTGGGGGTGGTGATGATCGCAATCTCGCGGATATCGGACAGCATGAGCACCGACAGCGGATAGTAGATCATCGGTTTATCGTAAATCGGAAGAAGCTGTTTTGAGACGCCAACAGTGACCGGGAAAAGCCGCGTACCCGAGCCACCCGCCAGGATGATACCTTTCCGTTTCATGTCGCAGCCCTCGCCGGCTCAAGTTCAATTCTCGTTGTTGTGTCGGTCATGGCAGTTAAGGCAGTCGCGGCACCTCGCCCCCGCAAAAGCCGCCCTACTGTAGGCACCAACCGGTTCTCACCTTTGTCGCGCAACAGGTTTGATGAATGGTTAATGTCTGGCCGCTGAATATGGGTCAGCCCCGGTTGCTGGGTAAATTTAAATGGGGGGTGGATCATGTGTGCCTTTCCCGATGCCGCCACAACAGAGGTGTGCCGAAGAAGTGGTCAGGCACCGCTGTCAGAGCCCTTTAGATGAACCAATACGTCCCGAAGGCCCGCCTGCCAATCGGGACGCTCAATACCAAACGCCGATTGGGTCGCCGAACAGTCCAATCTGGAATTCAGCGGCCGGGTCGCGGGTGTGGGGTAATCGGCGGTTGGAATCTCGTTCACCGCAACGTCCAGCCCGGCTGCGTCAAAGATGGTGCGGGCGAAATCGGCCCAGGACACGTCCGGCGCGCCTGAGAAATGATAGGTTCCGGATTTGCCCGCATCCTGCGTCAGCGTCTTGGCGATCGTCACGCAGGCCTGCGCAATCGCGGCGGCTGGCGTTGGCCCGCCGATCTGGTCCCCCACAATGTTAAGTTGCGCGTGATCACCTCCGAGGCGCAGCATCGTCTTCACGAAATTTGCGCCATGAGCGGAAAATACCCAACTGGTGCGCAGGATGGCATGGCGCGCGCCTGATCTGCGTATGGAGTCTTCTCCGGCCAGTTTTGTGCGCCCGTAAGCGCCGAGAGGGTTGGTCGGATCAATTGGCACACGCGGCGCAGTGCCTGAGCCGTCGAAGACATAATCAGTGGAAATATGCACAAACGGCAGGCCTTTGTCGGCACAGGCGCGGGCCATGGCGGCGGGGGCTGCGGCGTTGATCTGGTGGGCCAGCGCTTCCTCTTCTTCGGCGCGATCCACGGCGGTGTAGGCGGCGGCGTTGATGACGGCTGTGGCATTTGTGCGCGCGATGATGTCCGCACAGGCCTGCGGGTCCGTCAACTCAGCTTCCCGGCGACCCAGGGTCACCACCCCAAGGCGCGCCAATTCCTGCGCAACTTGCCCGGTCTGCCCGAAGGCCAGCAGGCTCATGGGTTGGTTCCAAGGCGTTCACCCACACCGTCGCGGGCCTGCAACGCGCGCCACCAGTCCTCGTTGGCAAGGAACCAATCTACCGTCCGCGCAAGGCCTTCCTCGATTGTGACGGACGGTGTCCAGCCGAGTTCGTCCTGAATACGGCTTGCGTCAATCGCGTACCGTTGATCGTGGCCGGGGCGATCCTCCACAAAGGTGATCAGGCGGTCGTGGGGGGCAGACTCGGGGCGGCGCGTGTCCAATATGCCACAAATCGCACGGACCAAATCGATATTGCGCCGCTCATTGTGGCCACCAATGTTGTAGCTGCGCCCAACTTCGCCACGCTCCAGCACCGTCAGCAGGGCATCGGCATGGTCTTCGACGTAAAGCCAATCACGGACGTTTTCTCCGGCGCCGTAAATCGGGATCGGCTCACCGGCCAACGCCTTCAGGATCACCACAGGGATCAGCTTTTCGGGAAAATGGTAGGGGCCGTAATTGTTGGAGCAATTGCTCAGAAGAATCGGCAAGCCGTAGGTCTCATGCCACGCGCGAACCAGATGGTCTGACGCGGCTTTGGACGCGGAATAAGGCGAATTGGGCGCATAAGGCGTGTCTTCGGTGAACAGGCCTGTGTCGCCGAGGGTTCCGAACACCTCATCGGTCGAAACGTGGTGAAAACGGAACCCCTCTGGCCTGCCCTGCGCCTCCCAATACGCGCGGGCAGCGTCAAGCAACGTGTAGGTGCCGGTAACATTGGTCTCGATAAACGCGCCGGGGTTGTCGATGGAGCGATCAACGTGGGATTCAGCGGCCAGATGCAGGATCGCTTCGGGGCTGTGGCGTGACAGGATCGTGTCGAGCGCGGCGCGGTCACAGATATCCGCTTTCTCGAACGTATAGAGGTTCGAGCCTGCAATTGGCGTCAGGTTCTCAAGACACGCCGCATAGGTCAGCACGTCGAGGTTGATGATCTCATGGCCCCGCGCGACGGCCAGCCGAACCACGGCGGACCCGATAAAGCCTGCGCCACCCGTCACCAGTATCTTCATGGCGCGGCCTCATATGTGAACGGGCTTTGCAAGTCCACCAACCGCCCCGCGACTGCGTCCTTGTCCGACAGAATGGGATCACCCGAGAGGCCCCAGTCAATCCCGATATCGGGATCATTCCAGATCAGCGCGCCTTCGGTTTCGGGCGCATATGTGTCGGAACATTTGTAGATGATCTCGGTCCCCGGTTCGCGGGTCACGAAGCCATGGGCGAAACCTGTCGGCACCAGAAGCTGGCGACCATTCTCAAACGTCAACTCGATGCCGAACCATTTGCCGTAGGTGGGTGAGCCGGTGCGGATATCAACGGCCACGTCAAACAACCGCCCACGCCCGCAGCGTACCAACTTGGTCTGCGCGTGGGGGGGAGCCTGAAAATGCAGGCCCCGAATTGTGCCCACATCCGCGGACAGCGAATGGTTGTCCTGCACAAAATGTGTGGTAATCCCAAGTTCGGCCAGACGCGGCGCGTTGTAGGTTTCCGAGAAAAACCCACGGGTGTCACCAAATCGGGGCGGCGTCAGGATAAGAAGGCCGGGAAGGCCGGTTTGTTCGATGTTCATGGAATGCCTGCGTTGCCGCCGTTTTGCGTGACAATGCCATGGGCGCGGCAACCTCGCAACGGGCCGTAGGGCGCAAGTTGCCCGTCGCTTGCGACACCGGCGGGATTATCCCCGCCTTAGGTAAGCCAGTCGAAGAAATTCTCACCCGCCTGCGCACGCAAATCGCGGGCCATGGCGGCCCCCAAAGCGGCGCCGTCCTCCACTGCGGCACTGCGGTCATCGTTCAGCACTTCGGACCCATCGGGGCGCAGGATCTCGCCGCGCAAACGCAACGTGCCGCCATCCAGCACAGCCAGCCCGGCTATCGGCGTCTGGCAGGAGCCGTCTAACCCCGCCAGAAACGCACGTTCTGCCGCAAGCCGCTGACCCGTCGGGCGATGGTGAATGGCTTCCAGCATCGACGCGGCGCGGGTGTCACCGATCCGCCGCTCAATCCCGATCGCGCCTTGCGCAACGGCGGGTAACACGTCCTCGACCTCAATTGCGGTTTTCACAACCGCTTCCATCCCCAGACGCCGCAAACCTGCCATCGCAAGGAACGTCGCATCAGCAACGCCATCACCCAGCTTCTTCATCCGGGTCTGCACATTGCCGCGAAACTCCACCACCCGAAGGTCAGGCCGCCGCGCCATCAGCTGCGCGCGGCGCCGCAATGACGAGGTGCCGACCACAGCGCCCGCGGGCAGCAGCGCCAGCGAGGTGTGGTTCACCGAAACAAACGCATCACGCACGTCTTCGCGCGGCAAGTAACAATCCAGCACCAACCCGTCGGGTTGCGCCACGGGCATGTCCTTCATCGAGTGGACGGCGATGTCTATCTTGGCTGACAACATGTCCTCTTCAATCTCTTTGGTGAACAGACCTTTGCCGCCAAGCGCTTTCAGCGGCACATCGGCATCAATCAGGGACCGGTTGTCGCCGGAGGTCTTGATGACCACAATTTCAAACGCACCCTCCGGCAGTTGGAAAGCGGCCATCAGGCGCGCCCGCGTCTCGTGCGCCTGCGCGAGGGCAAGCGGCGAACCACGGGTTCCGATACGCAAAGGTTTGGCGGGGGTCGGCAATTCGTTCGTCATGACCCCTCTTTAGATGGGTCAATTTGGGCTGACAACGGTGATCCGCTTGACACTCAACAAGTGAGATATCAGACCATCGACGCATTCCAGAGGATTAGTATTATGGCCAAGAAGAAAAAACTGCTCCGCTCGCTGGCGGGTGAGGTCTTGGATGTGCCGCCGGTCTGGTTGATGCGTCAGGCGGGGCGTTATTTGCCCGAGTATCGCGCGACACGTGCGCAGGCCGGGGACTTCCTGTCGCTGTGCTTCAACCCGGAACTTGCGGCCGAGGTCACCCTACAGCCGATCCGCCGCTACGGCTTCGACGGGTCGATCCTGTTTGCTGATATTCTGCTGATCCCCCAAGCGCTTGGGGCGGACCTTTGGTTTGTCACTGGCGAAGGTCCGCGCCTGTCCACAATTACCGAGGCGTCCGATATGGCGCGCCTCAAAGGCAAGGACGATATCCACGACCACCTTGCCCCGATTTACGAGACCGTGAAGATTCTGGCGCAAGACCTGCCAAAAGACACGACGCTGATCGGTTTTGCAGGTGCGCCCTGGACCGTGGCAACCTACATGATCGCAGGGCGTGGCACACCGGATCAGGCCCCCGCCCACAGGTTGCGCGAGGCAGAGCCCGAGACCTTCGCCGCGCTGATAGATCTGATTACCGAGGCCACCATCGAGTACCTGGATATGCAGGTGAAAGCCGGGGCTGAGGTTGTGAAACTGTTCGATTCCTGGGCCGGGTCGCTGAAAGGTGACGCGTTTGACCGCTTCGCTGTCGCCCCCACCAAACGGATCATCTCAGAGCTGAAGTCGCGCCACCCTGATGTGCCGATCATCGCCTTCCCACGTGAGGCGGGGGACAAATACATCGGTTTCGCCCGCGAAGTCGGCGCCGATTGTCTGGCAATCGACACCTCCGTCGATACATCCTGGGCGGTACAGAACTTGCAGGTGGATGGCTGCGTTCAGGGCAACCTCGATCCTAAGCTGATGGTCACGGGTGGTGACGCCCTGAAATCAGAGGCGCGGCGGATATGTGAGGCGTTTAAGGGTGGGCCGCATATCTTCAACCTCGGCCATGGCATCACGCCAGATGCGGACCCCGAAAATGTGCATCATCTGCTAGAGGCGATCCGCGGTTAATCCTTGGCCGCGGTTAATCCTTGGCCGCAGTTAATCCTTGGCCGCAGTTAATCCTTGGCCGCAGTTAATCCTTGGCCGCAGTTAATCCTTGGCCAGCGACACAATCACCTTATCTGATCCGCTGCGATGGCTCAGATCTCGCACACCCATACGAATTTGCGCGTGTATTCGGCGCAATTTTTGTGCCGCAGAAGGCCGATCGTTTGGCTTGACCTCCCGTCCAATTGCGCTGTTGGTCTCAATCGGCGCAGCGATCCCTTCAGCGTCACAGCGATCCAGCTGACACGCCAAGGCGGGCACCGCTTGCCAGGCCGTCACCTCATACGCCGCACACAACACGCCATCAGCCAGACCCGGCGCCTTTGCGACCCGGTTCAGCAACTTGCGCGCCCCCGAAGGGTTCAAGACGTAGGCCGCAGCCCCGGTGCGATCCTGCCACAACCGGTGTATCGGCGCGTTTGGGTGCGGAATGCGGGTGATCAGCTTGCGGCGACCACGGGTTTCCAGGCTCACAAGTTCCGCCTCAGGCAGAGATTTCAGCGTTAACAATAAGGCGGGTACGCCGGCCAGCAGAACGGCGTCATCCTCAAGGATCAGCATTGGCGCACCTTGGTCCACCACATGTTTCCATGCCGCGCGATGGCTGAGCATCGCCGCCATTTCAGTGCTGCGAAGGGGGCGTTCCCAGCGGCTCCAGTACGGGTCCAGTGGGTCTGGTGACAACGTCGCCGGAGTGGTGGCTTCCAACCGGGCGAAGGTGATGCCAAGACGGTCCAGCTGCCCGGCCATGAACCCCATGCGCGCGCCCTCGGACGCAAGGTTGATGACCAGCGCTTTCACGTGCCCAACTCGCCCCGAAACGCTGCGAGGTAGGCATCAACCACCGCGTCCTCGCTGAACATCCCTTGCAGACGTGCTGGCCCCGCTGCGGCGTAACGCGCGCGCAGGTCTGGGTTGTCCTTCAACGTTTGCAGCCCAGATGTCAGGCCATCGAGATCGTCGATATCAACCATGATCCCGTCTGTCTGGTCGCGGAAAAACCAACTTGGCCCCTCGGCCCGCGTGCTCACGACTGGCACACCGGCCTGCCACGCATCAAGGATGACGTTGCCAAGCGGCTCGTGGCGGGACGGGAACGCGACGGCATCAGCGGCGGCGAGGTGGTGGACAGGTTCATCCACCCAGCCAATAAACCGGGTCCGGTCCGCAATTCCCTGTTCACGGGACAGCGCTTCCAGCGCCGCACGTTCCTTGCCGTCGCCGATCAGCCACAGATATGCGCCCTCGATCCGGGCCGTGGCGCGGATGGCGAGATCAAGGCCCTTGCGGTTCACAAACCGCCCCGCAGCAGCAATCAGGAAGGCGTCATCAGGTGTGTCATGGGCCGCGCGATCAACCGCAACAGGTGTCACCGGCCGCGCAAAGTTGCTGATCACAAGGCCTGGCTTGCTCCAACCCAGCCCCTGACAATGGCTGATGATATCAGGCGTATTTCCAACCAGCGCATCGCAGCGGCTAAAGTGGTCGAGCTTTTGTGGGAAGTCGCCCAGCCGCGTCATTTTCACAGCGTCCGGCCAATCGGGGATCGCCCGCGCCGCGCGCGGCATCCATGCCAGAATGGCGTCCGGCTGCCAGGTGCGGCAAATATGGCGCAACTTCCATTCCAGCCAGTACCGGCTAAGGGACAGATATCGGTAATTGTTACGGATGATCGGGCCGAGGGGCGCGATCTCACCCTCCCAACTGCGGTTAGGGCGAATGACAAAGTGCTGTTCAACTCCGCGGCGGCCAAGTGCCTTGGCGAGGTTCACACAGAACCGCTCCGCCCCACCTTCCTTGCCGAAGTGGATGTGAAGCACGCGCAGGGCCTTCGTGTGCGGAGCCCTCATATGGGTGGCGGTCATTTCACACCCCTGAATCGGTGCCAGCGCAGGGCAAGCTGATAGGCCAACTGCGTGCGAAACCCTCGCCAAAGCCGACCGAAACCACCCTTCGCCGCCTCCCGCCGCGCCGTGCCGATTGTGCCCGTGACCGTTTGCTGATCCCCGACTTTGATCGGTGCAGGGAGGATCAGCGCAACGCGCAAACCGGTTTCCCAGAAATACTTCTGATCCTCATCAACCGGACGAAAGAAAGGAACCGAGCGATCCACAAGTTGGCGCGCAGCGGCACGGGTCAGGCCATAGCCAATCAGGCACGTCGGGACACGGAAAGGCACCACAAGGCGCAAACCGGGGGTCAAGTCACGCTCGGCCACAGTTTTCGCGGTCGGATCGAAGGTGAACAGCTTCACCATGTCCCAATCGCTGCCGTTGTCCTGGCACAGGGCGACCAGAACAGAGGCGAGGGTTTCGTCACCCTCAAAGTCGTCCTCAAAAATGAACCCGCCCGGCGCGTCCCCGTCCGCAATCGTGCGCCATGCCTCAATATGGCTGAGGTAACAGCCAATTTCTGCGGGAACCAGATCATGACGCGCCCGTGATGAATTGGCAGATACGTCGTAGACGCGGTTGATCTCCGCTTGCGACAGCGCCCAGCCATTTACCGCGTCGATGCGTTGAAACGGTATCCCTTGTGACTCAAGCTGAGCGCTGGCATTTCCCATCCGAACCGTATTCGCCGCGAGGTTGATGACGTATGAGGGCCACACGTTAGGTTAGCTCGGTATTCTTGAAAAGGATCGTTATCCGGTGCAATTCGGCTTGAACGGGCCGAAATCCCAGCGGAAGCAACCGGTCACAAACATCAATAAATGTGTGTCGCTGCTCCACCCCCCGCTCGTACCCGCAATCTACGGCAATGTAGTGGAGCTTGGGCAGTGTCGCGGTTGCGCCGTCAAGGATTTCGGGCTCAGCCCCTTCGGCCTCCAGCTTCAGGATATTCGGCCCTGTCTTGGACAATTCTATGCCCGCATCATCAAGGCGGATTGCCTCGATCTGACGACTGGAAACAGCATTCTTGATCTTGAAAGCGGAACTATCTGCAGTGTCAGGAGCCGAGTAGAAGGTCAGCGTTTCGGCCTTATTCCACAGCGCCTTACGTTGGGTTTTCGGCGCACCGTCGAAGACGTTTATGTCGATGCAATCGGCCTCAAGAACCTCAGGCTCAAACGCGTGATACTGCAACCCGTTTCGGACCGCCCAAATGCCCAATTCCCCGACATTTGCGCCGCAATCTATGAATACACCGCCTTGAGTATTCTCGATTGTGGCAACGCCATAGTCCTCGGCCAGCCGGGTCGCGCGAAGACCAACGCCATTTTTGTAGCGCCGGTGGCGTGAGCGCCGACAGATCACAATACTCTCGTCCCCGTGGGTGACCTTGTAAAGGTCTTCCCCCCGGAACACCTCAAGCCGTTGTTCGCGCCCGCGCAAACTGTTGGCTGCGTTTACGACCTTGCAGTAGCTCCCCAACGAGAGGCCATTAACAATCCGCCGTTCGGCCCGTTTCAGGGATAGCGACATGTTATGGACTCCATTGGGTGAAATTAGGTGCAGGGCGTCGGATCTGGGGTGATGGTGGATCGTGTCGCATATTCCATCATACCTGTGCAAGCAAACGCCGATAGATGGCCATGATCGCCTCAGCCTCACGCTCAATCCTGAAGGTTTGCTCAATATGGGCGCGGGCGGCTTTGCCTTGGGTTTGGCGCAGGGATGTATCGTCGGCGTAGAGGGCAATGGCCTCGGCCATCGCAGGCGTGTCGTTTGGTGGGATCAAAGAGCCGGTCCGCTTGGTAATCAACTCGGGGAAAGCGCCGACGGTTGTGGCGAGTGTAGGCACACCACAGGCCATCGCCTCCAGGGGCGTCAGGCCAAAGCCCTCCCACCGTTGCGGGGCAACAAACAGGTCGAGAACGCGATACCAATCGGCCATCTCATGCACTGGAACTTCGGGCAACATGTGCAGGCGGTCCGTAAGCCCCGCCTCAGAAATCTGCGCCCGCAGGGCTTTCTCGTAGTCCAGGTATTTCTCGGTCGCACGGCCCATGATCAGGCCGTGGACATTGGGCCTGTCACGCAGGACTTCGATCATCGCATCAACGAAGTCACCTGTGCCCTTCTGGGCACGGATACGGCCATAACACCCGATCAGCGTGGCGTCGGGCAGGTTCAGTTTGGCGCGTAAGGCAGCGCGATCCGTCGGGGGAGTGAATTGCGACACGTCAATGCCGTGCAGGATCACGTCTGCAGGGCGCTCCAGATAACCTGCCGTCTTTTGTGACGTGGCAATCAGATGATCCATCTGGCTGATCAGCCACTTGGTATACCCGGTGTGTTTGCGCTGTGACGCCGAGGTGAAGACCATCTTCAAGCGCTTGCGCAGCAGATGTTTGAGGGCAAGACCCGCCAACATCTCGGTATTGCGCCTTGCGTGCCAGACACGGGCGCCGGACGGGCCGCGCCGGGGCATGGTGACCAATTGCATCGGACGGATTTGCGGCAGCGTGTCGGGCAGGTCCGGCGCAACGGCGGCAAGCGCCATCTGCTGCGCCTGTAATGGCACCAGGCGCACAATTGTTGCGGTCACGCCGCTGAGACGCCGCTTGAAGTTCGGCACCAGCACGTCAAGCGCGGCAGGGTCGGCAGGGCCAGCAGGGTCAGGACGTAACTCCATAACGGTCATTGGCACTGGACCACGCTGATTACAATCAGGTCCACTTTGCAATTGGCGGCAAAGACATCAGAACAGCATTCGCATCGTGGCCAGTTTCCAGCCCAAATTTGGTGCCGCGATCATAGACAAGGTTGTACTCTGCATAAAGCCCGCGATGGACCAGTTGCGCTTCGCGGTCGGCCTCCGTGAAACCTTCGTGACGGCGCTTTTCCACGCACCCGAGGAACGCGGGCAGGAAGGCGCGGCCGACGTCCTGGGTGAAGGCAAAATCTGCCTCCCAATC
This sequence comes from Roseicyclus sp., assembly GCA_016763475.1. Lineage (GTDB taxonomy): Bacteria > Pseudomonadota > Alphaproteobacteria > Rhodobacterales > Rhodobacteraceae > Gymnodinialimonas. Next base: position 14,454 of record JAESTV010000295.1, on the reverse strand, counting down.
GCCGGTGTTCAGATCATCATAGAAAATGCCGCCCACACCCCGCGCGCGATTGCGGTGGGGGATGTAGAAATACTCATCCGCCCAGGATTTGAAGCGCGGGTAATAGCCGGCGTCATGTTTGTCGCAATACTCCTTCAGGGCATTGTGAAAAAACACCGTGTCTTCGTCGTACTCAATTGCCGGGTTCAAATCCGCCCCGCCGCCAAACCACCACGCGCCGGGGGTCCAGAACATACGTGTATTCATGTGGACCGCCGGCACACGTGGGTTTTGCATGTGCGCCACCAGGCTGATGCCAGACGCCCAGAAGCGTGGATCTTCCGCCATTCCGGGCACTCCCCGCGCGGCCATGGCTTTCTGCGCGCGTTCTCCCAAGGTGCCATATACGGTTGAGACGTTGACGCCGACCTTCTCAAACACCCGGCCACCGCGCATGACACTCATCAACCCACCACCCGCGTCGGATTCATCTTCCGATGTGCGTTTCGTCTCTGACACCTCAAACCGGCCCGCTGGCGCGTCGCCGCCTTGCGTCACCTCCACAGTTTCAAACGCCGCGATGATGTCGTCACGCAGGCTGCGAAACCAGGTAGAGGCACGGACCTTGTGATCGTTGATCGGGTCTTTCATCGGCAGGGCGATCCTTTTGCAACACTTTGCCAACTTCTAGCAGACGCTGCACACCTTCGCCACGTGTGCGGCTGCCAAACGCGGCGCACATATTGACCCTTCTGTTGCCTAGGGGACCACATCTGCCAATTCCTTGCAGCTATTGGGAATTTTGCCCCGAGGGCATGGATTTTGGGAGAACTTTCGCCTAGCATCACCGTAACAGCCGCAACAGACGGCACCTGAGGCAGATAGAGCAACTCATGTTCGTACGGATTTTTTATGCCGCCCTTGTGGGCGTTTTCATGGTGTTTGGCGCCGTGATGCCAGGTCCTGTTCAGGCCGCCCCTTATGCAGCCATGGTGATGGACGCCCGCAACGGCGAGGTCTTACATGCGCGCAACGCCGACACCCGCCTGCATCCAGCGTCCCTCACCAAAATGATGACCCTCTACATCGCGTTTGAGGCCATCCGACTGGGGGAAATCACGCTTGATACCGAGGTTACGATTTCCGCCAATGCAGCAAACGAGCCGCCGTCGCGGCTTGGCCTCAGAGCGGGCAGCACGATCCGTTTGCGCTACCTGATTCGGGCCGCCGCCGTCCGCTCGGGCAACGACGCCGCTACCGCAATTGGGGAAGCTATCTCGGGGTCCGAGGCCGCGTTCGCACGTCGAATGACCCGCACTGCGCGCGCCCTTGGCATGACCCGCACAACCTTCCGCAACGCCCATGGGCTGACGGAAGATGGGCACCTGAGCACGGCGCGTGACATGACAATGCTTGGGCGTCGGCTGATCTACGATTACCCACAGTACTACAACATCTTTTCCCGCGTCACGGCGGACGCGGGCATCGCAACAGTGCGCAATACCAACCGTGTGGTCCTGACCACCTATCGCGGAGCGGACGGCATCAAGACCGGCTACACCCGCGCGGCAGGCTTCAACCTTGTTGCATCCGCGCAACGCGGCGAAGAGCGGATAATTGCCACGGTGTTTGGGGGCAGAAGTTCGGCTTCACGAAACCAGCGTGTTATAGAATTGCTTGATATGGGGTTTGAACGCGCGCCAAGTTCGGTGGCGCTGCGAACCCCACCTTTGCCTACTTATACTGACGATGAGCAACCCGCAGGCTCCGGAGGCGCTCCGCCCGGACAACGGGCGGTCACGCGGTCCATGCGGCCGATCCCACGCCCCAGTGGCGGCGTGAATGCGGATGTTCTGGCCGCGATCAACGAGGCCGTAGGTGAAGCGCTGACAACACCGGCCATTGCCGAAGACCCAGAGGTTGCCGCCGCCGTAGAAGCCGCCCTTGGCGCTCTGGAAACCGCCGCCGACGGGCCTGCGCCAGCCCCCGAACCCCAGGCATTGCTGGAACCGGAACCAATACCACCACGCCCGGCGCCGGAGCCTGAGATTGTCACACGGGCGTCTTCCACCGGATCACGGCTTTTCGGAGTCTCCCTTGGCCCTCAGGTCTCACACCACGCAGCAGAGCGGTTGTTGCTGCGCACCGCATTGGCCGAACTTGGGACATTCGACACCGCGCTCAGGCGGGTGGTTTCAGTCAATCGAGGATATGATGCACGTTTTGCGGGAATGACCGAAGATCAGGCCGCCCGCGCCTGCGCCCGTCTAGGCGCCCGCAACGTGCCCTGTGAGGCGTTTGGTCCGTAGCAGCATCCACAGCCAGTAACTGGAAACGGCGGTCCATCGGGCCGCCGTTTTCATTTAGGTTTGTCGTCGTAATCGTCGCGCAGAATGCGGTGGGCATCCCCTTCCGGGTCATCAAACTGCCCTTTGCGCAACAGCCACCAGAACGCCACAAGTCCTCCAGCGCCAAGGAACAGGCTAACCGGAATCAGGATCCCCAGAACTTCCATCAGCGCAACCGCAGAGCGTTAAGCGAGACGGTGAGCGACGAGGTCGACATCGCCAGCGCCGCGATCAGCGGCGAGCATAAGCCCGCAACGGCCAATGGCACGGCGAGGAGGTTATAAACGGTGGCGATGGTGAAATTCTCCTTGATGCGGCGGCGCGCCGCGACGGATGTGGCCATGGCATCAAGGATCGACGTTAGGCTGCGTCCCGTCAACACCATATCAGACGCCGCCCGCGCCGCCTCTAGTGCGGACGCCGGAGAGATCGAGACATGGGCCGCTGTCAGCGCCGCCGTGTCGTTTAACCCGTCACCCACCATCAGGACTTTTGCGCCGCCCTCAGCCAGGTCCGCCACAGCCATTGCCTTGGCTTCGGGGCGCGCTTCGGCGATGACTTCGGATATACCGATACGTTCTGCGAAATGCGCCACGGCGGGTTCCACGTCACCTGACAACAGAACCACGCGTTTGCCTTGCGCTTGCAAGCCGACAACCAACTCTGCCGCGCCCTCGCGCAATGTATCCATGAAGGTGATCACCTGTGCAGGGGCTTCTGCGATGCGCAAATAGGTTGCGGTTTCCCCAACCGCGTGACACCCGCCGACCCATCCGGCGCGGCCAAGGCGGACAAGTTTCCCCTGCCAATAACCTTCCACACCAAAGCCGGGGATCTCGACAATCCCGTCTACCAGCGCAGGTTTAACCCCCTGCGCGCTCAACTCATTTGCGAGGGCCTGCGCAAGGGGATGGGCTGACCCCTGAGAAATTGCCAAAGCAACGCGACTGGTTTGCGGGTCTAACTGATCGAGGCCCAAAGGCTCTGGCGCGCCGTCAGTCAGCGTGCCGGTTTTGTCGAACACCACGGTATCGACCTCAGCCAACCGCTCCAACGCGGTGCCGCTTTTGATCAGGACACCCTTGCGGAACAGGCGTGCGGACGCTGCCGTAGTGACCGCTGGAACAGCAAGGCCAAGGGCGCAGGGGCATGTGATGATCAGGACAGCAGCGGCAATATTCAGCGCCACGCGGAGGTCCATCGTGGCAAGGAACCAGCCAATGGCGGCAAGTGCCGCGATTATGTGTACACCCGGCGCGTAAAGCCGCGCGGCAGCATCTGCAATAGACGTGTAATTGTTGCGCCCGGCCTCAGCCACGGCAACCAGATCCGCGATACGGGCCAGTTCCGTGTCACGGCCTGCGGCCTGCACTTCGATGGTGATCGGGCCGGTCAGGTTTGTCTCCCCTGCGTGGACCGCGTCGCCGGGTGCGGCGGCGGCGGGCAGGCTCTCACCTGTCATCAGGGACCGGTCGAGTTCGGTATGCCCCGAGGTCACCTGCCCATCAACGGGGATACGCCCACCGGGCAGCACACGCACCAGATCGCCGGGGCGCAGGTCAGCGGCGGCAACCGTCTCAGTCCTTTGGGATGAACCCTGACCGGTCAGGCGCAGCGCGCGGGGAACTTCCAGCGCCGCCAGTTCTTGCGCGGCAGAGCGTGCATTGGCGCGGGTGCGGTGATCCAGGTAACGGCCAGCCAGCAGGAAGGTACACAACGCAATGGCCGCATCAAAATAGGCGTGCTCACCCGACAACATCGTCTCATAAAGCGACGTGCCCACGGCCAGCGCTATCGCCAACGTGATCGGCACGTCCATGTTCAGCCGCCCCCCCTTCAGCGCCGCATAGGCGGAGGTATAGAACGGCTGTCCGGTGAAGATCACAGCCGGGATCGCAATTGCGGCGCTGACCCAGTGCATCATGTCGCGGGTGGCGCCTTCGGCTCCGGACCAGACGGCCACAGACAAAAGCATCACGTTCATCATGGCGAAGACGGCCACCGCCAACCGCATCAGAAGCGCACGGCCACGGGCGTCGGTTTCCGTAGCCGCAAGGACACCGGGATCAAGCTCATGCGCCTCATACCCGGCGCGGGTCAGCACGTCACAAAGCGCCTCTGCCTCAATCTCCAGATCCGCCTCAACGGCAACCCGGCGCAGGGTTAAGTTCACGTGCGCATCGTGGACACCCGGCAGCGCCTGCAGCGCCCTTTCCACACCCGAAATACAGCCGGCACAATGGATATCGGGCAGCGCCAACATTAGCCGCGCCTGCGTCGCCACCGGGCCGGAAATCTGCTCAGCCAGCGGCGCGACGTCACAGGCAGGACAGGCCGAGGGCCGCGGCGGTTCGGCAAACGTGCTCATTCAAGGGCAAATGTGAAGGTGATGTTATGGCGGTATTCCGTGCCGTCCCTCGACATTCCGGTCAGGCGCAAACGCCAGCGGCCAATCTCCAACTCCGCCGGTGCCACAAGGGTGCCATTGGGCCCGCGGGTCAGCACCAGCAATTGATCGCTGAGCCGCGTTGTGGGCCTGGTCAATAACGCCTCAAGCTCTGCCGGATAAACCGGGCGGTCGGTTTCATCAACCAAGGTCAGAACGAGCTCACCCTGGGTTGCAGTCACGGACGCTTGCCACCCCAACGCCTCCTGCGCATTGCGGCGGGCATCAAACGTCTGGCTATCGGCATAACTGGAGGACACCTCTAACCCCGGAAAGGTCAAGAGCGCCTGCGACGCCATATAGAGGTTCACCCCGAGGATAATGGCGAAGCCGCCGCCAAACATCCCAAGCACGTGCCAACCGGTCAAGGTACGCGTGGCCTTTGGTTCGATTTCTTGGCTCATTACAGGCCCCTTCCAAAGAATGCGGTGTCTTGATGGGCGCGGGTATTCTCTGACCCTTCTTCCACCCAAATCCGCAGATCCGTGCGTTCGCCATCTGCGGCCGGACTGTCTGGGGGTGCAATAACATAAACCCGCTGCAATTGCGTGGCGTCAGCAGGCACATCAACCGTGAGGCCATCGGTGCCCTCAAGCGACACATCGAAAGCCGCGTCAGACGTCACGCCAATATGGAACGTCGCGTTGCCACCACCCATGTTGCGGATCCTGACGTCGTAGGTATTGCGAATCGACCCATCGCTGAGGGTGACAAATTGCGGGTTACGCACCGCCGCCACAGTGATGTCGATATCTGGACGGATGAACAAAGCAACAACCAGACCAACGCCGACAAGCGACCACAGGAACGTGTATATCAACGTGCGCGGGCGCAGGATGTGGCGCCGGGTGGACACCTTGGGGTTGCCTGCCCGTTCATTTGCCTCGTCGGTCAGGGCAAGATAATCGATCAGCCCCCGTTCGCGACCTGTCCTGTCCATGATCTCGTCACAGGCATCAATGCACAGCGCACAGGTGATACACTCCATCTGTTGACCATCGCGGATGTCGATCCCCACCGGGCAGACATTCACGCAGGCATTGCAATCAATGCAATCACCCAGACCTTCACGGTTCTTACCCTTGCCACGATCCTCGCCGCGCCAATCGCGGTAGGCGACGGTGATAGAATGTTCGTCCATCATCGCGGACTGGATACGGGGCCACGGGCACATGTAGATACAGACCTGCTCACGCAGGAAGCCGCCAAAGATGAACGTCGCCACTGTTAGAAAGGCGATAGTACCATAGGCCACAAAGGCGGCCTGCCCGGTCACCAGGTCGAGCAACAACGTCGGCGCATCGGCAAAATAGAACACCCAGGCACCGCCGGTTGCCAGGGCGATCATAAGCCAGACAATCCATTTGGTCACGCGCAGGCGCCATTTACGAAAGTCCCACTTGGCTTCCCACAACCGCAGTCGCGCGTTGCGGTCCCCCTCTATCCAACGTTCAACCGTGTAGAACAGGTCGGTCCACACGGTCTGCGGGCAGGTGTAGCCGCACCAGACCCGACCAAGGGCCGAGGTGAATAGAAACAGACCAAGGCCCGCCATGATCAAAAGGCCCGCCACAAAGTAAAACTCGTGGGGCCATATCTCGATCCAGAAGAAGAAAAACCGTCGCCCGGCAATGTCCACAAGAACCGCTTGGTCCGGCAGGTTTGGCCCGCGATCCCAGCGGATCCATGGGGTGACGTAGTAGATCCCCAACGTCACGATCATGATGATCCATTTCAGGTTCCGGAACTTGCCAGAAACCCGCTTGGGGAAAATCGGTTCCTGCGCAGCAAAGAGCTTCGGCGGGACGTCGCTAGAGGCCATGGCTGTAATGTCCTGAGAATCAGTTCCTGTTCGCCTCTTAACGATATAGTTGCGCGCCGCACATGGCTTTGACGTGGATCAATTCCCAGTAGAGAGCATCGGAGAGCTATAAATCCACGAAACACCCCCCGATTGCGGGAGGTGTCTTTGGCGTTGTGTCAGGCAAGTGGTGTGGATTGCGACGCTTAGCTGGGGATTGGGTCGTCCTGGTCGACCAGGCCGCGGCTGATGGCTTCGTCTCGCGCCACCCAGAATTCATCATGGTAGGTGTCGTAAGGGTGGCCGGTCTGTGCGGTGTTGGCGTATTGCGCCTGGTTGGTCATGTGCGTCAGCAAATTCTGATCGTCGAAATTCGCCATCCACGCTTCAAGTGCAGCCTCGCCACCCGTGCGCGAATCCCATTGATTACGCTCGAAAGGTGCGCTCAACGCTCCAAATGAGGAGGCGATCTCTTGGCTGACAAGCTGAGTATTGATATCACCCGAGAGGTCTTCAACCCCACTTGAGACAACCGCCATCACCGCAAGGCCAAGGCCCACAAGGGCGGCGGTCAGAACCACCCAATCCACGGTGACAGCGCCGTCTTCAGACAGCAGAAAATGGGCAGTTGTATTACGGAGCTTCGACATTTGGGGGCCTCCATCAGGCAAAATATTTGTGCTGATAGAAGGATCGGCCAGAAGTTGGGTCAATCTTGGGAGCCGCCGCGGCAAAATTTGCAAAAATTCATGGCAAATTCGCGGCGGTTGTTGTTAAAGCGGCACCAGCCCCACGTTAAAAGCGCGAACAGGACATGGGACTGGTACCAACCGACGACGGTGGAGACGCCGGTTTTCTGGCCTGGGCGGGCGGCTACTCGCCACCGCCCAGGCTGTGAACATAAATCGCCGTGGCGCGAACTTCTGCGTCACTCAGACGGCCTGACCATGCCGGCATCACCCCAAAGCGCGAATTTCGGACGATTTCTTCAATCGCCGCAGCGCTACCGCCGAACAGCCAGATACGGTCGGTTAAATTGGGTGCGCCCAGAACGCGATCCCCCATGGCGTCGTCGCCGTGGCAGGCTGCGCAATTGTCGAGGAAGACGTTTTCTCCGGCGGCAGCCAAGGTCGCATCAGCTTCCTGGTCCGAAATACGTCGGACGTAATTGACCACCTGCCCGATTTCTTCATCACTCAGGAACCCCTCAAACGCGGTCATTTCAGACCAGTGGGTGTCTGGGTCATCCTCGGTGCGAATGCCATGGGCGATGGTGGCCTCTATCTCCTCCACCGAACCGCCCCAGAGCCAATCATCGTCCAACAGGCTGGGATAGCCAGCGGCCTGAACCCCGTTGGCGCCTCGCCCGTGGCACTGCGAGCACCAAGTGGCGAAGGTCGCGGCCCCACCCTGAATCGCGAAGTTATAAAGCTCTGGCATGTTGTCGCGGGTGACGGCGGTCAGTTCGACTTCGGTGATCTGCGTGCGCAAGTCGGCGTTCAGGGCATCGTAATGCGCAATATCTTCGGCCACGAGGGCGCGGGATGAGTAACCCAAAAGGCCGGGCGTCGCGCCAGAGATCATTGGCCACGCAGGATAAGCGATTGTGTAAATCACCCCCCAGACGATGCTGATGTAGAAGCACCACAACCACCACCGCGGCAACGGATTGTTGAATTCCTGAATACCATCCCAGCTGTGGCCGGTTGTCTCCGGATCGTCGGGGAGCAAATTGGTTTCTTTTTGGTCAGTCATTTGCGGGCCTCCTCAATTTGGGCCACAGAAACATCAGAGGCAGGAGCCGGTTTATCGTCATGACGGAACGGGATTTCGGCAGTATCCTCGTGGATACGCCGCGATCCGGGCCGAAAGGCGAAAAGGACAAAGCCCAGGAAGCTGACCACCAGAAAGATGGTGCCAAGGCTGCCAGAAAGTTCCCGAAGGAAAGTGTAATCTTGCATCTGGTTCCCCCTAGCGGCTTTCATCCGGCGTGAAGGTCGAGAAATCGACCAACGTGCCAAGCATTTGCAGATAGGCGATCAGGGCGTCCATTTCGGTCACCTCCGGGTTGCCGTCGAAATCACGTTGCTGCGCGCCGGGGTAACGATCAGTGATTCCCGTATCGCCGAAATCCGTCGCCTGTTCGACAAAATCAAATCGCGCATTTTCGATCATTTCATCGGTATAGGGCACACCAACAAAGCGGTGGGTCGCCATCAGGTCACCAATACGCCCCCCGTCAATGCTTACGTCCGCAAGGAACGCGTAAGACGGCATGATCGATTCGGGCACAACTGATTGTGGGCTGATCAGGTGATCGTAGTGCCATTCATCAGAATACCGCCCACCTACACGCGCCAGATCCGGCCCGGTTCGTTTCGACCCCCACTGGAACGGGTGGTCATACTGGCTTTCTGCGGCCAACGAGTAATGGCCGTACCGCTCTACCTCGTCGCGCAACGGACGGATCATCTGGCTGTGGCAATTGTAGCACCCTTCACGGATGTAGATTTCACGGCCCGCCAACTCCAGCGGCGCGTAGGGACGCATGCCGTCTACATCCTCGATGGTGTTCTCCAGATAGAAAAGCGGTGCAATTTCGACAATACCGCCGATGGAAACGACCACAAAGCTAAGCGCCAAAAGCAGCGTCGCATTGGTCTCGATCTTCTTGTGTTTCTCAAGAAAGGACATGTCCTTCGCCCTCCTTATTCAGCGGGGACCGCGGAATTGGTATCGGCAACAGCCTCACCACTCCGAACGGTCATCCACAAGTTCCAAGCCATGACCAGCGCACCAGCGAGGAACATTGTCCCACCCAGACCACGGACCACATACATCGGCAGTTTCGCTTCAACGGTGTCCGCAAACGAGTTCACCAGGAAGCCTTGCGCATCAACTTCGCGCCACATCAGGCCCTCCATGATGCCGGTCACCCACATCGACGACGCGTAAAGAACAATGCCTATCGTCGCGAGCCAGAAGTGCCAGCTGACGGCTCTGATGCTGTACAACGCTTTGCGGTTCCACAGTTTCGGGAACAGGTAGTAGAGCATCCCGAAGGTGATCATCCCGTTCCAGCCCAATGCGCCGGAATGCACGTGGCCAATGGTCCAGTCGGTGTAGTGCGACAGGGAATTGACGGCGCGGATCGACATCATCGGCCCCTCAAACGTCGACATTCCGTAGAAGGCGAGCGAGGTCACCATCATCCGCAGGATCGGGTCCGTGCGCAGCTTGTCCCACGCCCCTTGCAGGGTCATCAGGCCGTTAATCATACCACCCCAGCTTGGCATCCAAAGCACAATTGAGAACACCATACCAAGGGTTCCGGCCCAATCCGGCAGCGCCGTGTAGTGAAGATGGTGAGGACCGGCCCAGATATACAGGAAGATCAGCGCCCAGAAGTGGATGATGGACAGCTTGTAGCTGTAGACCGGGCGATTGGCCTGCTTGGGCACGAAGTAGTACATCATACCCAGGAAACCGGCGGTCAGGAAGAAGCCCACGGCGTTGTGGCCGTACCACCATTGGATCATGGCGTTCTGCACACCGCTAAACACCTGCACCGAGCGTGACCCATAGATCGACACCGGGATCGACAAGTTGTTGACCACGTGCAGCATCGCAACGGTTATGATGAACGACAGCAGGAACCAGTTGGCCACGTAGATATGCGGCTCTTTCCGGTTGAGGAGCGTGCCCAGGTAAACGGCAAGGAACGCCAGCCAAACAATGGTCAGCCAGATATCAACGTACCATTCCGGTTCGGCATATTCCTGGCCTTGTGTGACACCCAAAACGTAGCCGGTGGCCGCCAGAACGATGAAAAGCTGATACCCCCAGAACACAAACCAGGCGAGGTTGCCGCCCCACATCCGCACGGCGGAGGTCCGTTGCGAGATATAGAAAGACGCGGCAATCAATCCATTGCCGCCAAAGGCGAAAATCACTGCAGATGTGTGAAGCGGGCGCAGGCGCCCGAAGTTCAGGTAAGGCTGTGCCCATTCGAAGTTCAACACTGGGAAGGCCAGCTGGAAGGCGATGAACACGCCCACAAGAAACCCGGTGCAGCCCCAAAAAACCGTGGCAATTGCCGCCGCCTTCACCGGGCCATCCATATACTCGCCTTCAGGCGCAGGTACTTTTGGTTCCCCGGTTCGGCGCAATTCCCACAAGAACAAGCCGCCTGCCACTAACATGATCAGAATCGCATGTACCTTGTAGGCAAAATCAAGCCCGTAGTTCGCCGCGATCGCGGATAGGACTGCAATCAGCCCTAGGATCGGCAGCTTCACATAATCAAGCATCGATCGTCCCTTTATCTTGCCTCGGTTCGCCACCCACGCTCAAAGCCCAAAGTGAGTCGCCAAAGCCGTTCCACCTGTGTCTTAATTGCGGATTGCCACAAGCAAGACATTGATCTGGGTCAATAGTCCACCGGGGGCATCAATAAAATGCGGCAGGATGGCATCGTGACAGGGGGAGCGGCAGGGGAGCGGCAGGCAGAAAAAATTGGCGGATGCTTGCGCAAGATCGTTGGAAAGGAACCCGCTGATGCCCTGCGTCGCCGCCTCTTACACCCGCGATTTACACCCGCGATGGCTATGTCTCTCTTGTCGGGGTTTTGACCGAACAGGAAGCGGCAGAGGCCCGGCACGCTCCACTATCAGGCGAAGATGCACTCCGCCCGCCCTCAGCCTGGGAAATGACCGCAAGGTTAAGGGCGCGCGCCAGATCCACCGCTCCCAACTTTGGAATTGCCAAATTGGTGCTAGACCAGCACACCGCCGTCAGCGTCATCGCCGGTTTCGCCCAAAAGTCGGTCGAAATCCGGCACCAGAATCCGCCGCTTGCCCTCCAGCAAGATTATTTTGTCGCGCTTCAGCGCCGACATCTGGCGGCTGACAGTTTCCAGCGTCAGGCCCAGATAATCAGCCATCGCCTCGCGGGTCAGCGGTAGATCAAAGGTCATGTCCTTGCCCGGAACCTCACCCAAGGCCCCGGTCGCACGCCGAGCAAGGATCGACAGGAAACTCGCTATCTTTTCGCGTGCTGTTTTACGGCCAAGGATCAACATCCACTCCCGGGCTGCATCCAACTCGTCCAACGTCATCTCCAGCAATCGCTGGCTAAGGTGGGGGGTGGAATCCATCATATCTTGAAACGGCGAGCGCCTGAAACAGCATAAGGTGACTTCCGTGGTCGCGGTCGCGTCATAGGCGATACTTTTGCGATTGGGCCGCCCGATGAAATCAGAGGCCAGAAGCAGCCCGACCATTTGACGGCGGCCATCTTCCATCGTCTGCGTCAACGTGACTACGCCGGACACCACCGAGGCCACAAAATCCAGTGAATCGCCGGCCCAAATGATTGCCTCGCCGGGGGCATATTTGCGGTAGAACTTGAAACCGTCCAACCGCGCCAACTCATCCGGCTCGCAGCGCGCGCACACAGCGCGGTCTCGGATCGGGCAGTCGGAGCAATCCCCCTTCCCGAAGATGGTTGGTCTGTCGTTCATACCGAGAGTCCCGTTCGCACGCCTCACGACCCGCCATTTTGATCCACATCAATGCGGCATGTCCGGTCCCCGGTAAGCTATCGCGATGAACCAGTATTCTCAACTGCGGCGTTTCGGCCTGTTTGACGCAAACGTGCCCAGATACACATCTTACCCACCCGCGACGCAGTTCGCGAACGATGTGACACCCGCGCGTTATGCGTCTTGGCTATCACAGATCCCAGCTGGGGCACCTGTGTCGATATACCTGCACGTGCCGTTTTGCAGGCGCTTGTGCTGGTTTTGCGCCTGTCGCACTCAAGGCACAAGCACGCTTGCCCCCGTTTCGGCGTACGTCGACACGCTGATCCAGGAAATCGCGACCTTGCGGGATGCCCTGCCGCAAGGTGTGGTTGCCCAGCGTATCCATTGGGGTGGCGGCACGCCAACCCTGCTGCCACCCGCCGACATCGCGCGCCTTGCCGCCGCCGTAGCGGAGGCGTTTCCAACCTCGGACACGTCCGAGATATCGGTTGAGATCGACCCGAACGAGATTGACAGCGCCCGTCTGGATGCGCTTGCCGCCATCGGCATGAACCGCGCGTCCATCGGGGTTCAGGATTTTGACCCGGAGATTCAGAAGATCATCGGGCGTGAGCAAAGTTATGAGGTCACACGTGCCGCCGTTGACGGCCTGCGGGCCCGAGGTATCACATCATTGAACACCGACCTGCTGTTCGGCCTGCCACGCCAAAGCCTTGCCGGGATCACAGCATCGATGGAAATGCTGCTGTCACTTAACCCCGACCGTGTGGCCCTTTTCGGCTACGCCCATGTCCCGTGGATGGCCAAACGCCAAGCCCTTATCCCGACTGAGGACCTGCCCACACCCGAAGCGCGCCTCAGCCTGTTTGAGACGGCGGAAAAGATCCTGCGAAGTGATGGATATGACAGCATCGGGATTGACCATTTCGCCCGCCCCACCGACAGCTTGGCCGAGGCGGCCAAGGCGGGCCATCTAAGGCGCAACTTCCAAGGCTACACGGATGACACCTGCGATGTGCTTCTGGGCCTTGGCGCATCCGCGATTTCACGGTTGCCACAGGGGTATGCCCAGAACGCTCCCAGCACCGCCGCGTACCAGAAGGCCGCTCGGGCTGGCGCGCTGGCGACCACACGAGGCCACACATTCGCTGCGGAAGATTCCCTGCGCGCCCGAATGATCGAAATGTTGATGTGTGATTTCGCCATTAGTATCGCCCAGTTGCAGGCCGAGGGTTTCAGCTCGAAACCTCATATCACGGCGTTACTGGACCAAACGGCTCGCCACTTCGAAGGTCAGGTCACCCGATCCGAGGATGGTATCGAGATTACGCGCTCCGCCCGCCCTCTGACCCGTCTGATCGCGCGCCATTTGGACGCATACGAAAGCGAATCCACCAGTCACTCGTCAGCGATCTAACGGCTCTGATCCTTCATCTGGCTCAGGATACCTCGGGACAGGGCACCGGGCCGGGGGCAGCGGGCCCTCCCGGCGCGCCGTCTCCGCTCAAACCAGGCATCCCAGGTGACGTGCCCGGCCCTCAAGCTGCGTTGATGTCTCCAAACGCCGCTTTCATCAACTCACGGGTGTATTCCATCTGTGGGTTTGCGAACAAATCCTCAGTCGATCCGGCTTCAATTACATCACCTTGCTTCATGACCATCACCTTATGGCTCAACGCGCGGACAACCCGCAGGTCGTGGGAAATGAACAGATAAGCCAGCTGATTATCCACCTGTAGTCGCCGCAACAACTCTACGATCTGCACCTGCACCGTCATGTCCAGCGCACTTGTCGGCTCATCCAGCACCACCAGTTTCGGGCGCAGGATCATCGCGCGCGCAATCGCGATCCGCTGCCGCTGCCCGCCCGAAAACTCGTGGGGATAGCGGTGCATCATGGCGGGGTCCAAGCCGACCTCATCCAAGATCTCACCCACACGTTTTCGCCGGAAGGCTTTGTCGAACCCCTGAACTTGCAGGCCCTCCGCCACGATCTGTTCGATTGTCATCCGGGGGCTAAGCGATCCAAACGGATCCTGAAACACAATCTGCATTTCCCGGCGCACCTTGCGCAACTCGGACCGGATCGAGGTATGTAGATCACGCCCCAGAAAGCCAATCGGTCCCTGCGAGCGGATCAACCGCATGATCGCCAGCGCCAACGTTGTCTTGCCTGAGCCGCTTTCGCCCACGATCCCCAGGGTTTCCCCTTGGCGAATTGAAATCGTCGCGGCGTTTACCGCCTTCACATGACCCACGGTGCGTCGCAGCAAACCGCGATGGATCGGGAACCAGATACGCAGCTGATCCGTGGTCAGGATCACCTCCGCATCGT